>JAJEBU010000011.1 GCA_022822375.1 Dehalococcoidia bacterium | reverse complement strand
CTACATTCCACATGTGTTCGATGGAACCATGTCGCTGTGCGCAAACAAGAACGAGATTCAAGATGACTTCACTCATGGCATTGTCACCCGCGAGATAGGGAACTGGAAACTCGGCTATTGGGGTATGCACTTCTTCCCCCTATACCTCCGAGACGACCAGTTTGGCGAGGAGGTCAACGGCGTCAAGCGGACTGCCAACCTGAGCGATTTGGCGCGGGAGTACATTGAGTCGATGAGCGCCGAGCCTGAGGACCTGTTCCACCACGTCCTCGCCACGCTGCACGACCCCGCCTACCGCGAGGCCAACGCCGGCGGTCTGCGCATGGGCTGGCCGCGTATTCCGCTGCCGACCGACGCCGCCGAGTTCGCCGCCTCCGCCGAGCGCGGCCGCCTCCTGGCCCGGCTGCTCGACACCGAGTCCAACGTCGACGACCTGCTCGACCCCAGCATCGCCGTCCCCACCAAGACCGACGGCACCCAGATGCAACCCGCCGACTTCACCGTCAGCGCCGGCTGGGGCCACTTCGGAGCCAACCAAGCCGTCATGCCCGGCCAGGGCAAAATCAACCGTCGGGGGGATGTGGTTGATGTGTATCTGAACGATCGGGCGTACTGGAAGGATGTGCCGGTGGAGGTGTGGGAGTATCGGTTGGGCGGGTATCAGGTGTTGAAGAAGTGGCTGTCGTATCGGGAGTCGAAGGTGTTGGGGAGGTCGTTGTCAGTGTCGGAGGTGTCCTGGTGGTCGGAGGTTGCGCGGAGGATCGCCAAGATGCTCTGAAATCACTCCGGCCCCGCTACCAAGCCGTTATCTCACTTTCCGTAGCTCATACTTCAAGTCCTGCATGGTGTTGGAGGCGTCTTCCACTTGCTGAATCGCTTGGAAGAGCCGGCTAGCGTCTGTCCATTTGGCGGAGGACTTCGGCGAGTAGAGCAACGGAATGTTGTCGACGCTTGCTGCGATTTGCTGCAGCAGGTTGTCTACTTCGCTGCATTCGTATGGCGCGCCGGGCAGATCGGCCACTTCTCTGTACGCCTCTTTCGCTTTTCGGAGATGGCCCTGAGATCGATCGAGGAACTCAGCTTTGGATAGTTGGCTCGTTTCGAGAGAATTTAGCGCCTTGCGAAAGTGCTGAATCAAATCGTCGAGAAGTTCAATCAGTGGTACCGCCGCCGCGAGGAACTCTTCCTTCGTAGCCTTGCTCTCCGCAGAGATACGGGCCACATCGGCATAGTACGAAATCCAATCTACGATAAGACCGTCTCCGACGTTTTCGCCCTTGAGCGCCGTTGGCCTAGCAGCCTGAGGCAGGCTTGGATTGTTCCAGAGTCCTCTACATACAGGGTTGTTGATTGCGTGGTCGTCCATGCTCGGGTAGATGAAGGTCCAAACGACTTGAGCGTCAGAATCGCCCCAACGTCCTTCTACGAGGTGATCACGGTAGTAGCGTCGTCCTGCGCCGTCCGTAGTGATCTGACGAACGATTGACGCGATCTCTGACTTGCTGAATGTTCCGTTGAGGACAGCCTTGAAGCTGTAGCGCTTTGCAGTTCCGTGGCTAACGTCATTGGTTTTCAGCAGTGTGTATCGGTCCTGCGGAACGACCATGGTAAGGACATCACGCAACGCGGACAGGGACTTGTCATCGATCACTTGGTCCTTCGGGACCATCACACGGAAGTCTGTTCCTGTTGATTCGGCAGTGTCGCTATCAATCAACTGCCAGTAGACGATGTCGTTATCGAGGTCTGCCAGGCATACGAGAACAGGCAAAGCGTGATCGACCCAGTAGTCAACGTGCTTCGCGTCAGCGCGAAACACGAAGTTAACGCCTATTGTTTCTGAGAGATAGCTCTTGCCAGCCTTCACTTGCACGCCAAGTAATCTCCCGGTGGGCCGGTCGCCGTCGATGAGTTCGACGTGAGCATCGATACCGTAGTCGCTTTGGTGTTGTTCTCGAAAGGCGAAACCTATCGCTTCGAAGGCGCTCGCTGCCAGATGCACACCCTGCCTGGCGATTCGATCCGTCTGTTGCGCTCGCATTATGGAGACATTCTAGTCGAGTGTTGGAGGCCAATCCAGGCCGAACCCGACCGTTCGATCTGGTTGATCTCGCAGCCCGCCTTCCGAGCCGGCGCGAGGTCGTAGGCGTTCTGGAGGCGGAGCCAGGTGTCTGCGGTGCTGCCGACTGCTTGCTCAAAGCGGAGGGCGAGGTCGGCGGTGATTGGCGCTTCGCAGGCGCAGGATGCGCTGCCGCCCCCACAGTGCGAGAGTCGGCGGTATCCTGAAACCGGGGAGCAGCATGCCATGGCCGACACGCGCACGATCACGATCACCGTCGACGAGGAGACTCACCGCCGAGCCTGCGCGGAGGCGGAACAGCGCGGCTTGACAGTCTCCGAGCTGGCGGCGCAGGCGATGGCGGCGTCGCTGCCTCGCCAGGACGTTGATCCAGATGCGTCTCGCGACCCAGCGAACAGGGAACTACGATACCGCCGCTTCCTTGAGACCGTAGAGCGGATCCGAGCCGACAACCCGGGATTCAGCGCTGCCGACAACCTCTCCCGCGATGAGCTGTACCTGGAACGCGACTTCTGGCGCAGAAGGGGACTGGACTGACCCCGGTGGCTCGTCGCCTATTCGACACGAACATCTTGATCTACGCCGTCCGGCCGGAACCGGGCGAAGAACGGAAGCGGGCCGTCGCACTGGAGCTGTTGCGGACGGAAGACGTGGTCGTATCGGTCCAGGTGCTGCAGGAGTTTTATGCGCAGGCGACCCGCTTGAGCCATCCCAACAGACTCTCTCATGATGACGCGATGCAGTTCCTCGACACCCTGCCGACTGAGGCGATTCAAGAGCTGACCGTGGATGTGTTCCGGCGCGCAGCGGCTCTGTGCCAGCGATACCGAATCTCCTACTGGGACGCCGCGATCCTCGCCGTCACGCAGATGGCGGACTGCGATGCCGTCTACTCCGAGGACCTCAACGCTGGACAGGACTATGACGGCATGACCGTGATCAATCCGTTTGTCACCTGAGCGCTCGACCGGTCATCCTCGGCGTGGGCCTTTCTGACTCAGCTCTGTGCTGTGTTGTCTCGGCTGACCACAGAACTCTCCACTCCGAATACACTGTTTCGAACAAAGAGTTCGACCTACCGCCATCCACTGCGCGTGAGAGGAAGACCACATGAATTCTCATCCCGACCCAATCCCCGCAGCCCTCTATGCCCGAGTCTCCTCGGACCGCCAAGATGTTGACCTCTCGGTCTCAGCCCAACTCCGCGCCCTCCGCGACTTCGCCGAACGTCACGGCTACGTCGTCGCGCGCGAGTACATCGACGAGGCCGAGTCCGGCCGAGTCGCCGACCGACCGCAGTTCCGCAAGATGCTCGATGAGGCGCAACGCGCGGACGCGCCGTTCCAGGAAATCCTGGTCTGGAAGTTCTCGCGCTTCACGCGCAAGCGGGAGCACGCTGTCGCGTTCAAGTCGATGCTGCGTCGGCGTGGAATTCGGGTCACTTCGATCACCGAGCACGCCGACGACACCCCGACCGGCAAGCTGATGGAAGCGATCATCGAGTCGGTTGATGAGTTCTACTCCGAGAATCTCGCACAGGAGGTGACCCGCGGCATGCGCGAGGCGGCCTCGCGCGGGTTCTTCCTCGGCTCCCGAGCGCCGTATGGCTACAAGAGAGTGAAAATCGACGACGGCGGCAAGGAGCGACCCACGCTGGAGATCGACCCAGCTGTAGCGCCGATCGTGCAGGAGATGTTTGAACGGTCGGCGCGCGGACAGGGTTTGAAGGAGATTTGCAACGACCTGCACGAACGGGGAATCACGAAGAGCGGTAAGCGCTGGCAGAAGAACATGCTGCACTACGTGCTGACCAATGAGGCGTACACCGGCACCGCGGTCTGGGGCAAGACGGCCAAGGAACGTCAGACGCCAGACCCCGTGCGCGTTCCCGATGCTTGGCCCGCCATCGTCTCGCGGGAGTTGTTCGACGCCGTCCAAGCGGGCATGCAAGCGCGAGCGCCCAAGATGCAGTCGCCGGCGCGTGTTGGCAGCAAGTTCCTCTTGAGTGGGTTGCTGCAATGCGGCGTGTGCGGCAAGCCCTACACCGGCCAGAGCGCCAAGAGCGGGCGGTTCGCCTACTACGTGTGCAACAAGCTCCTGCGCGAGGGCGCCGGCGCCTGCGACGCTCAGTATCTCAACGCGACGCGGATGGAAGACAGCGTGGTTGCGAACATCATGGGCCGCATCCTCAACGAGGAGACGATCACCGAGCTAGTCAAACTGGTCGCCGAAGAGGTTGACGCGATGGCCGAGGAATACGCCTCCCAACTGTCGATCGTCGAAGCCGACCTCGACGATGTTCGCCGGCGCCTGGAGAAGCTCTACGACGCCCTGGAGAAGAGCGACCTGACCTACGAGGCGCTCTCGCCGCGCATCCTCAAGCTGCGCCAGCAGGAGGATCAGTTGGCGGCGGCGAGGGACGACGCCGTCCGCCAGCTTGAGCAGCGCCGCGCCGACCTGCCATCGACTCCCGAGATCAAGCGGTACGTCGCCGATTTCCGAGAGTTCCTCCGGGCCGGCACGATGCCGGAGCGCAAAGCGCTGATCCGCAACTTCGTCAAGGGCATCAAGGTCAGCGGGGATGAGGTGTCGATCCGGTACACCATCCCCATGCCCTCGGATCGAGCCACGGAAGACAGACAATCGGTTCTTGATTTCGT
>JAJEBU010000121.1 GCA_022822375.1 Dehalococcoidia bacterium | reverse complement strand
TAGACGCTAGCGCAGCGGACACGGAGATGCTGACGCTCCAGCCCGGCGATAACGACGTCGGCTGGGTCGGCGAGCCGATTGCAGTCGCCGACATCTTCGAGCAGATTCCGCAAGCCAGCTTGATTTATCGCTGGGACGCGATCTCACGCAGTTTCGTCTCCGCCACCGCGGACGACGGGGGCGATCTCGAGACCATCGAACCGGGCATGGCGGTGACGATCCGCGTCGACGGCCGCCGCTCGGTCAAGTGGGAGCGTCCGCTGACGCCAGCCAAGGGCTCGGTCACGCTCTACAGCGGGGTGAACTGGGTGAGCTGGTTGGGCCGCGAAGACTGGCCGCTCGATCAGGTCGCGCGTGGCATCGGCACCTCGCTCGTCAGCATCCGCGTCGACGGTCGGACATGGCCCATGCCGCTCGATGACAGCGTGGACGAGTTGCCAAGTCTGCGTCGGGGCGACGCGCTGGAGGTAACGGTCAGCAGGGACCTGCGTTGGCTGCAACCGTCGGGGATCATGCCCAACATCGTGTTTGTTGGGGACACGTCAGAGTCGCTACAAAACGAGATTACTGGCGATGTACGGCGGATTCTCGATTTTCTGACCGAGACATTCGCAGTGGAGGCTGATTTCTCGGAGACGACCATCCTGCTCTTCAGTAGCATTGATGCTGCGGTTGAGCACGCGGAATCAGGACAAGAACCAAGATTCACTGCCTCACCCAGGTGGCTACGTGGCATGATGGAAGGTGGCCAGCTCGCCCAAGCTCAACCGTGGGGATTCTACATGCCATCATGTCGCTGGCCGTCGTCACCAACACCGGCTTGTCACGGCGGCACGATAGGGACGGTGGCCCACGAATTGTTCCATCTGTTTCAAGATCAGCTGTCCACCCGCGACCCGCATCTATCCCCGACTTGGATGAGCGAAGGATCTGCCACATGGCTGGATTGGCTGGTACACGCTGAGTTTAATCAAGCGTCGTATGACGAACATCGCGAATGGGTGATCACTCAGGTCGCACAAACGAAGGAGCCGTTGCAGGCGGGCGAGAACGGCTTCTACGATTGGCTTTATCGACTCGGATCTGTCGTAACTGACCGCCTCGTGGAGACACACGGCATCGACGCGATCCTCAACTTCGATCGCGCGCTGTTTCCGCAGGTGATCGGGAAAGAGCGGCGATGGTTGCGGGCGCCAACCTGGCACGAAGCGTTTGAGATGACGTTCGGCCTCACTGTTGAAGCGTTCTATGACGAGTTTGCATCGTGGCGTGAGACGCTTCCTGAGCCGACGCAAACTAGCAAGGGAGACACAAGTGATGTCAAGTTGTCCGGCACGCTACGTCACTTCGATGGGTCGCCGGCAGCAGGTTCTCTTGTATTCGCCAGACAATACGTCGGCGAGGTTCATAGAGGGCTTGCGCGGACCGCTGTCGTAGACGAGACGGGAGGCTTCTCTGTCGACGTGGCGCCAAACACCATCCAACGGCTTCGTGTTGCGCAGGACGGTTGCGAACTCTGGCTCACCAATGATGGTCTCGCGGCTGGGCAGGTGTCAGAAGATGAATATGCAGGGCTAGACACACGGAATCTGCCCAAGTCATTGGATTTGACGTTGCCCGAGGGCGCTTGCGAGAATGAGATACGTGTAGACGTCATTAGACTACGCGGCGACGACCGAACAATCGGCATCGTCCTGAACAGCGAAGATGGGGAGACGCATGTTCACGTAGCGACTGATCATTTGGGCACCTACACGACCCGCGCTCCTGAGGCAGGGCGATACAGGGTTCGCGTGTGGCTTGATTACTGCGGGCTATGGTACCAAAGCGGAGGGTTAGTTGCATCAGAACAACGGGGGGAGCTGATCGAGCTGTCGGAGGTGCCTGTGACGATCAGTGTCCGTATACCGGCAGACTTATGCGCCCACCAGATTAATGGACGCCTGGTCACGACAGATGGTTCTCCATTGGCGGGCGTCGAAGTGTTTGCTGACAGTGACGGGCCCAGTGGCTGGGCGCCAACGGTCGCGGACGGTACCTTCAGCATCACAGTCCCAAGCAACGGCGACTATTCGCTCCGCTTTGGTGCGGACGATTGCTGGATTCGCTATGGCGTTTCAGGCCCGACGACCGTTTGGGACGAAGCAACTCTCGTCACCGTTGCTGACGCCGATGTCACGGGCATTGAGTTTGTCGTCCCGGATGACTCGGCTTCGCTTTGCCGCTGAATGGGCGCCATTGCGCCGTTGGCGTTAGCATCGCACTGACACGATGGTGCGTGCGCGATTGCACAGCTAGATGGAGCAGATGATGAGGATCGAAGACGACGCAGGCATTTCCGACCTGCTGGTTGGCGAGGAAACGCGCCTCTGCGGTGGATTCGGCTTTACTGAGGGGCCGGTCTGGATCGCCACCGACTCCGCGTTGGTCTTCAGCGACATCCCCGGCAATCGACAGCACATCTGGCGGCCCGGCGACGCCGAAGCGGCGGTCTACCGCGAACCGAGCGGTTGGTCGAACGGTCTCACGCTCGACAGCGACGGTAACCTGCTCGCCTGCGAGCACGGCGGTCGGCGGGTCTCGCGGGCCCCGTACGGCTCGCCGGGAACAGAGTCCGCCGCCGCCGACAGTTGGGACGGCAAGCAGCTGAACAGCCCCAACGACATCGTCGTCCACTCTTCGGGCGCGATCTTATTCACCGATCCCGCGTATGGCATCGACAGCGGCCGCACGCCTCGGTTCGGACAGGAAGGCCAGCAGCAGGAGCTCGATTTCCAGGGCGTGTACCGCATCGATCGCGACGGGTCGTTGCATTTGGTCGTGAGCGAGGGGTTCTCGCAGCCGAACGGATTGGCCTTCAACCCCGACGAATCGCAGCTCTACATCGGCGACTCGCACGAGCGATTGATCTGGCGCTACGAGGTCAACAGCGACCTCTCGCTGGGCGAACGCGTGCTGTTCCTGGATCAGACGGGCGACGAGCGCCGCGGCGCGCCCGACGGCATGAAGGTGGACTCCGACGGTCGATTGTGGACGACGGGGGCAGGCGGTGTGTCTGCGCATGCGGCGGATGGGACGTATCTCGGCGTGTTCGAGATGGACGAGCATGCGGCCAACCTGACGTTCGGCGGCGACGACTTCCGCACCCTGTACATGACGGCAATGACGGGTCTGTACAGCATCGAGACCAACGTGCGCGGCATCGTGCCCGGCTCGCGCTAGGGTCCGACTTCGGGGAGGAGCACCACGATGAGCACACCGATTCGCGTCCACCTGGTGGCGGGCGGCTTCCCGCCGGGCAAACACGCGGGGCACGACATCGACTACGCCCGCCTCCGCATCCTCTCCGCGCTGCAGTCGAACGAGAACGTGCACACGACGGTCTCAAGCGACTTCACCGAATGCCACAAGTGGATCCGCGACGCGCATCTCCTGGTCTGCTACGTGGCTGGACCGTTTGCGGATGACTACCAGGCAAGTGTGATCCAGGACTGGCTCGCGGACGGTGGACGCTGGCTGGCGCTGCACGGATCGTCGGGCGGGAAGGCGGAGCGGATCGGCCGCGAGGATGGTCGGCGCCGGCTGGTCAAGATGGACTACCACGAGGCGCTGGGCGGCTTCTTCATGACGCATCCGCCGATCATGGAGATGACCGTCGATGTCGCTGACGCCAACCATCCGCTGACGTACAACCTGCCCGCGCAGTTTCCGGTGCAAGATGAGCCCTACATGGTTGAGATTCTGCACCCTGACACGCAGGTGCTGTTGACGACGCGGGATATTGTGTCGCCGCCCTATGTGGACGAAATCTACGGTGGCGACCTGTCGTTGCTGCCCGACGGCGAGTCGCATGCGCTCGGCTTTGCTCGACGGGTCGGAGAGGGAGAGGTGGCCTACATCGCGCCTGGCCACTGCCACACGCCACTGACGAACTCGCAGCGTTCGGTGCACGAGAGCATCTCACCCGATCATCGGGTGCCCCTGCGGTTCCGCGGTCCGTGGGAAACCGACGCCTACGAGCAGCTGGTGCGGAATGCGATTGAGTGGGGCACAGGAGTCAACGGATAGCCGCGGCCTACTCCGCTATTCCGCATCCCAGTAGCCCTGATCGGACGGGAACACCGTCGACGTTCTCAGAATCTCCACGTCCCCGTCCAGCGTGTCCCTCGCTGCCGACCAGACGGCGTAGTGCGGCGCGGCGCGATGATCGGCGAGCGCGGCTTCGTCCCGGTAGACCTCGTAGAAGTAGTAGGTCAGCTCATCCTCGGCGTCTCGCAGGACGTTGAAGCGGAGGCAGCCGGGCTCGTCACGCTCGGAGCCCAGCGCGTCGACCTCGATCGCGTGCAGGAACTTCTCAAGACCTTCAGGCTTGACCCTCACCTTGACCCAGATGGCGATGTTGCTCATGCTCGACTCCTCCCATCGGCGCGTGAACAGGCTAGCCGGAGGCTGATAGCTTGTCGCTGACAACATCTGCCAACCATGCAGCAGTGAAGGATCCGGCATGTCGAAGATTTCAGACGATCCACGCATTGACCCGCGCATCAAGGCGATCTTTGGCGCCTTTGACCTGCCTCCGCAGCTCGATGCCGCGTCTCGCGCGGAAGTGATCGCGCGCGCCAACACGCCTGAGGCGCTGGCTGCTCGTGAAGGCTTGACCGCGTTCATGTCCATGTGCGACACCGAGGAGATCGCACCCTCAGACGGACTGCGGTTCGATACGAAGACGTTCATGTCTGAGCCCGACGGCAACATCGTCCAGATTCGGTTGATTCGCCCGCAGTCCGACGGCCCAATCCCGTGCGTCTACTACATCCATGGCGGCGGCATGGCACAGATGTCTTGCTTCGATCCCAACTACCGGGCGTGGGGACGGATCATCGCGCAGAATGATGTGGCGGTGGCGATGGTCGACTTTCGCAATAGCGTGACCGCGTCGTCGGCGCCGCAGGTCGAGCCCTACCCGGCGGGACTCAATGACTGCGCGTCGGGACTTCGTTGGCTGGCAGCGAACGCAGAGCGCTATGGCATCGACGCCTCGCGGATCATCATCGCGGGAGAGTCGGGCGGAGGGAATCTCACGCTCGCTACGGGCATGAAGCTGCTGCGCGAGGGCGACATCGGACTGATTCAGGGACTCTACGCGCTCTGCCCCTACATCGCGGGGAGCTGGCCGCGCGACGATCTGGCGTCCAGTACAGAGAACAACGGCATTCTGCTCGACCTGCACCACAACACAGGCGCGATGGGTTACGGCATCGAGGCGTTCGAGGCGGAGGATCCGCTCGCCTGGCCGCTCTTCGCGTCAGGAGAGGACGTGGTCGGGCTGCCGACGACGGTGATCTCGGTGAACGAGTGCGACCCGCTCCGGGACGAGGGCATCGCGTTCTACCGCCTGCTGCTTGACTCGGGTGTGCCGGCGAGGTGTCGG
>JAJEBU010000115.1 GCA_022822375.1 Dehalococcoidia bacterium | reverse complement strand
CAGACTCCAAGATTATCGGCGTCGACTGAGGTTGGAGGGACGACATGAGCGCACCGCTGCCAGTGATCGTGCAGGGGCTGGGACCGATCGGCCTACGAGTGATCGAGGCTGCGCTGGGCGACCCGTTTCTTGAGGTCGTCGGCGCGGTGGAGGTCAATCCTGAGATGGTTGGGCATTCACTGTCGGAGTTTGTTGAGGGCGCACCGGAGATCGCGATTCGGCAGTCGGTCGCGGCGGCGCGCGTGGACTCCCGCTCCGACGGCGGGATTCTGATCCACTGCACGGGCTCGTACCTCGACAAGGTGTCAGGACAGATCGAGGAAGCGTTACGTCAGGATCTGCACGTGGTCTCGACGTGTGAGGAGCTGTCGTTCGCGCATGCGCGGCACCCGGAGATCGCGGCAGGCCTTGACGTGCTGGCGCGCAGAGCTGAACGCACCGTGGTCGGAACGGGCGTCAATCCAGGCTTCCTGATGGACGCGTTGCCCGCGTCGCTGTCATCAATCTCGCACAGCATCAAGTCGGTCTCGGTGCGCAGAGTGCAGGATCCGTCCCGACGGCGCGTGCCGTTCCAGGAGAAGGTCGGCATGGGCATCTCGAAGGCGCAATGGGACGAGAAGAACGCCGGCGGCGGCTTTGGTCACGTCGGACTGGAGGAGTCCGCGCGGCTGCTCGCTTATGCGCTGGGCTGGAAACTGACCGATTGGCGCCACGATATGGTCCCGTGCGAGGTCGACGGCCAGGAGTTGGTGGCCGGCACGCTCGAGACCCTGGAAGGATCCACCTTCGACGGCCACACGGTGCGGCTACACTTCGAAGCCAACGCATCGGTGGACGAGGAGTACGACGAGATCGTGGTCGACGGAACCCCGCCGCTGACACTGCGTTTCGAGGGCGGCGTCTTTGGCGATGATGCGACAGCGGCGGCGGTCTTGCGCGCCTGCCGCGTGATTCCGCACACTCGACGCGGACTCATGACCGTGCTCGACCTACCGCTGCGCTAACCTGCGATCCCGCAGAGACGCATCTCGACGCTGAGAGGGCACGTCATGGACTTCGACGACCGAGAATTCCGCAACGCGCTGGGCATGTTCCCGAGCGGCGTCACCGTGATTACAACGGGTTCGGACCCCAACTTCGTGGGCATGACCGCGCAATCGTTCTCGTCCCTCTCGCTCGATCCGCCGCTGGTGCTGGTCTGCGTGGACAAGGGCGCGAGCGTGCTACCTCTCCTGAAGGAGACCGGCGCCTACACCGTCAACATTCTGCCCGACACCGCGATGGACACCTCCAACTACTTTGCCAGCAGCAAGCGCGCCGCTCCGCCGCACCAGTTCGACGACCATGAACACACGTTGGGCGCCACCGGTCAGCCGCGGCTCTCGAACGCCACGATGGTGTTCGATTGTTCCATCCATTCGGTGTTGGACGGCGGCGACCATGAGATCATCGTTGGTGAGGTCAAAGCCTTCGAACAGCAGTCGGACGACGAACCAATTATCTTCTACGGTGGCAACTATCGGAAGCTCGGCCCGCCCGATCCTTCGATGAGCTGGTAGCAAACGAGCAGCTCGGAGCCTGCCCGGCGTGTGCGTACCGCAATCAGATGACCGACCGTTGCTGGCGACCGATCCGCCTCTGCCGGCGGATGACTTCGCGCCTGCGCTCTGGGTCCCACTGACCCGCGCTCTGCGGGCGCGTCGCCGTCTGATTCAGATGGTGGAGAGCCTGCCCGCAACAAGCTGGCTGGAGGCATCGGCGGCGCCCCAGTGGTCTCGCCGCGACGTTCTGGCGCACCTGGCAGCAGCGGACCGCCGCTATCACGATGTCCTTAACGCAGCGCTCAACGGCTCGCCGCTCGACGACTGGTCGCCGAATCCAGCGTTGCCCAGCCCCGAGTTGAACCTGGCCAACACCCTCGGCGCAGAGCGGTTCGCGGGAGTCCCTGTGGACGCACTCGCAGACCACCTGCAGGCGGGCTCGAAGAAGTCGACCATCCTCCTCGCCGCGCTGACCGAGGATCATCTGTTGATGCGAATGGGATTCGCCGGCAACGCGCTGTCCCTCCTCGAGGCCTGGGCGGAGCACGACAACGGGCACGCGGACGACATCATCAACGGCCCGAAGATGATGCGGTCGCTGTAGCCCTGTGTTGGACGCGAGGACGGAGCCTTAGCGCTGAATGCGGAAGCGGGCCTCGAGCAACTGCTCGACACGGCTCGTCTCGACACGGTCAACGAGCGCGTTTGCGAACGCCTGCGCCATCGAGTCGGCGCCTTGTGTCATCAACATTTGCAGAATGCCCCGCTTGGGCCGCACGAGCGATGTGCGACGCTCGATGCCGGCCTGTTCCGCCGCCCAATCGATGGCGTCACTCAGATCACCCAGCCGATCAACGAGGCCGAGCTCCTGCGCCTCAGCGCCGGTGTGAATCTCGCCGGATGCCAGCGATTCAACCTGCTCTCGGCTCAGGTCAGGCCGGCCTTCGGCCACGATGTCCACGAACCGGCCGTAGACCGAGGCGATCAGTGCGTCGAGTTTCTCGTCTTCCTCTGGCGTGTTCTCGCGGAAGAGCGATCCCATGTCCTTGTATTCGCCAGCGGCGCGAGTCCGCATTTTCACCCCAACCCGGTCGAGCGCGTCGGAGATCATCGGCGCGGTCCAGATGACGCCGATCGATCCGACGATCGAGGTCGGCAGCGCGAAGATCGGATTGGCAGCGCAGGCGATCATGTATCCGCCTGAGGCTCCCACGCCTCTGATGGCCGCAGCAACGGGCTTTTTCGCCGCCATCCGCTGGGCCGCGATGTAAAGCGCCTCGGACGCCGCCGCGCCGCCGCCCGGCGAGTCGATGTCGAGCACGACCGCTGGATAGCTGTCGTTTTCGGCCACGCGGTGGAAGGTGCGCGAGAGCTCTCGCGGATTGATCCGCGTGCCGATCTGCCCGGCGACTTCGATGATCGCAATTCGCTGAGGCGACAGGTACTGTTCGAACACCATGCTGGGCTCCGTTCTCGTCGGCGGGGACTGATCCAGTCTATGCCCCTGACCGATTCGGCAAGTGTTACGCGTTGACTGTGCTCGTCGTCCGCGCGATGATCGAGGCGGACCTGCCAAAGCGAAGAACCGCCATTTCAGGGAGGCGCACCATGGCCGAGACCGCCGTCTGTCCCGTGTCCGAGCTGCCGCCGGGAGAAGTGACCGCCGCCGATGTGGATGGCACCCGCGTCTGCGTGGCCAATGTGCACGGCGAGATCTTCGCCGTGCAGGACAAGTGCCCGCACCTGTTCGCGCCACTCTCGGTGGGTGAACTGAAGAATTCGCACATCGTCTGCCCCTGGCACGACTGCGAGTTCGACATGCGCACCGGCCAGACCAAGGCCTGGCTGCCGAACGGCGTCTGGAACATGATCCACAAGCTGATGCCGCCGCCGCCCTCGTTCATCAAGAACAAGATCGAGCCGGAACGAATCCAAACCTTCTCCACGCGCGTGGCCGACGGCACCATCTACGTCTCGGACGAGTAGGGCTCGCGTTAGCTCCCGTCCCGCCGATATTGCTAATCTAGGAACCCAGAGTTGGAACGAGGACGACCATGCGCATTCTTCGGGTCCGATTTGAGGATGGGGTGCTCAAGCCGCTCGGCGAGCATTGCCTGAGGGAGTCGCAGGAGTTCAACGTTGCCTATCCCGAACTCGACAGCTACGAGATGGAACTAGCCGCTCGGGACCGTGAACCCGATCATGTCTGGGGCCAGCAGCGCGACGGCAGCGATCTGCTTCATCGGATCTACGAGGAACGTCGCCTGTGCGCTCGCAGCCCACAAGACACCTGAGCTGTGCAATATCTGCTGGACTCCGACTGGGCCATTCAATCCCTCAGAGGGGTTGAGATTTTCAGAGCGCGCATTCGCGAGTTGACCACGGAGGGCCTTGCGATCAGCGTTGTCTCAGTCGGCGAAATCTACGAAGGTGTCATCGGCTCACACAACCCGGACAAGGACGAGTTTGAGTTGTTGGAGTTTCTGAGGAAACTCGACGTGCTGGAGATCGATCTCGAGACAGCCAGAACGTTTGGGCGAGAACGGCAACGCCTGCGTTTGATCGGCCAGATGATCGGCCCGATGGACATCTTGATCGCCGCTACGGCAATCCAGCATGACCTCACGTTGCTCACGAACAACGTGAGCGACTTCAGCCGGATTGCAGGACTGAAGATCGAATCGCTCTAGCCCAGCGCTCTTCGCTAGAAGCCCTGGAAGTTGGGCTCCCGCTTCTCCGCGAACGCTCGCGGGCCCTCCACGGCGTCTTCCGTGGACCTCGCGATCACCATCGCGTGGTCCGCCATCTCTAGCGACTCGTGCAGTCCGGTTTCGGCCGATCGGTAGGCGAGTCGCTTGATCAGCTGCACGCTGACCGCTGGCATCCTAGCAATCTCGCCGGCAAACTCGAGCGTACGATCCATGAGCTCGTCGTGCGGGACGACCTGGCTCACGTAGCCGATCTCCAGTGCCTCTTCGGCGTTGAAGAGCTTGCCTGTCCACATCAGCTCAAGCGCCTTGGACATCCCGACAATACGCGGCAGGTAGTAGCAACCGCCGTCGCCGGGGATCAGCGCCATGTTGACGTAGCGCATCCCGAACCGCGCCCGCTCACTGGCGATCCGCAGGTCGGCCATTGACGCCATGTCCATACCTGCGCCCGCCGCGACGCCGTTGACCGCGGCGATGTACGGCTTCTCGCAGTTGAAGAGGGCTCTGGGGACGCGTTGGACCGAGTTGCGCAGCGAGTTGCGGTTGGCTGCCGGCGCGTTGGGATCGCCACCCAGTACATCCGCGCCGGCCCGCTCGCGTCCGACGTCAGCGCCCGAGCAGAAGCCTCGTCCAGCGCCGGTGACCACGATCACGCGCACGTCCTGATCCGTCGATGCGCGCACAATCGACTCCTGCCACGCGTGCAGCATGTCGTTCGAAAATGCATTCAGCTTCTCGGGACGGTTCAGAGTGATCACGGCCACGTGATCCTGCACGTCGTACAACAGTTCCTCGGTCATGGTCGGACTTCCTGCGTTTCCGTGTTCGCTGGTCATCGGCTCCGATGGCTCTTCCGGCTAGTTCATGCGCATGCCGCCGTCGACGTTGAGCGATTGACCGGTGATGTTCTTCGCGTCGTCCGAGGCAAAGAACACGGCGGCCTTGCCGATGTCCTCTGGGGTCTGCTCGCGGGCCAGCGGCATGTTGCTCGCGACGACCGCCTCGAAACGCTCGCGGCGGTCTACGACCTCTTCGGTGTGGTCGCCGGCGAACATCCCTTCGATCTGGCGCCAGAGATCGGTCCAGAGCAGACCGGGGCAGATCGCGTTGACGTTCACGTTGAAGCGGCCGTACTCCGCGGCTTGCGACTGCGTGATGCTGATCGCGCCCGCCTTCGACGCGGAGTACGACGCCATCCCGCCGCCGAGCCGGCCGGCGATCGAGGCGATGTTGACGATCTTGCCCTCGTTGCGCTCCTTGAAGTGCGGTACGACCGCGGTGCTGACCTTCCAGATGCCCTTCAGGTTCACCTCGTAGCAACGGTCCCAGTCTTCCTCGGTCTCGTCGGCGCCAAAGTTGTCTGGCGGCACGCCGGCGTTGTTGACGAGGATGTCGATCTTGCCCATCTGCGACAACGCCTCGCGAACCTGCGACGCAATCGAGTCTTCGCTGGTGACGTCCATTTCGAGCGCAATCGCGGTCACGCCGTGGCGATTCTGCAGCTCTCCCGCCGTACGGAAGGCGTCATCGATCAGCAGGTCGCAGATCACAATGTCCGCGCCCTCTTTGGCGAGCTCCGTCGCGATGCCCTTGCCAATTCCGCGCGCTGCGCCGGTGACCAGCGCAACCTTGCCGTCCAAGCGTCCCATGTGATTCGTCCACGCCTTCTAGTTGGTGGTGTGTGGAGTGTTCCGCCGCTCAGGGTAACGCACGCCTCCGCGCACGCGTCAGGAGCACGAGGAACACGAGCGTGAGCGCGTTCATCGCCGCAATCCCGATCAACACCGGCTGATAGTCGCCGTCGAAGCTGTCGAGCAGCACCCCAGCCGCAAACGGACCGATCGCCAGCGCCACGTTGCCCATCGCCGTCTGCATGGCCATCAGCGTGCCGAGTCGGCGCAGACCGAACACCTCCGCAGAGATCAACCCTTGCAGCGGATTCGTCTGCCCCCAGACGAGTCCGGCGATCACCGCCGACAGGTAGATCCACACCATCGGTCCAGCCGCCAACAGCGCCAGCGTGCCGAACAGCATGACCGCATAGCCGACGCCGAGCGCCGGTCTGAGCCCGAGCAGCGACGCCATCGGACCGATCAACGCGCGCCCGGGAATGGAGAGGAACCCGCGCAAGCCCGTGAGCGCGCCCGCGGCGGTGACCGACAGCCCCGCGGCGGTGGCCGCGGGAACGAAGTGGTTGAGCAGCGCGCCGAGCGCGAACGAGCTGCACAGGATCATGGCCAGCATGATCTGCACCTCACGCGAACGCAGCGCTTCGCGGACGCCCCCGAATCCATGACGATCCACCGATCCGCCGCCGCCAGAGATTGGATCGACCGAAGGGATCGGCGGCAGACTCCTCACCGTGAGCGTTGCTGGCAGCGATATGACCGCAGCGAGGATCAGCAGGATCCGCACCGCCCAGCGCCAGCCCAGCTCTTCCGTGAACAGCCCGGTCAGCGGCATGAAGATGACCGAAGAGAATCCGCCCGTCGTCACGAGCACCGTCATCGCGGCGGTCTGCCGTTGCGGATACAACCGCGCGGTGATCGGCATCGTGACGTTATAGAACAGTCCGGCGATGGTGACCGCACCCCCCAGCGTCCAGAACAAGATGAACAGCCACAGACTGTCCACATAGGACGCGGCAAAGAGGAAGACCGTGCCTGCGATCAGCCCCGTCCACAGGACTGGGCGCGGTCCGAACGCGTCGAGCACGCGTCCCGAGATCAGCGACGCCGCTGCACCCAACAGATACGAGCCCATAAACGCCGCATTGACCCCAGCCGAAGACCAACCCTCGTCCTCTTGCATGGGGCCCGAGATGATCCCGAAGCCGTAGAGGACCAAGCCGTACGATCCGCAGGTCAGGATGCCCAGTAGAATCGGCGGCCGCCAGGTGGCAAACGACTCGACCAGCCAGTTCAGGAGCGTGGACGGTGAGGTCAGCGGTGGTGGCAGGTTCATCGATGCAGGGTAGGCTGCACCTATGCCGAACCCTTCACAGCAGCCCTTACAGTCGTTGCACTCGGTGACCGTCGAACGTCAGCGCCTGCGCTTTGCCGCGGGACACTTCGCCACGTTTGCAGACGAGCTCGAGCCCATCCACGGCCACAACTACGACGTCTTCGTCGAGGTGTTGGGGCCGCTCACCGACGAGTCCTGGGTGATCGACTTCTCCCTGCTCAAGCGGCTCACGCGCGAGGTCTGCGAGACGCTCGACCACAAGTTTCTGCTGCAGATGGACTCCCGCGCCTTGACGATCACCGATGACGACACCCACTATGTCATCCAGTACCGCGACGAGCTGGCGTATCGGCTACCCAAGCACGACGTCGCCGCCCTGCCCATTGACAACAGCACGGCCGAACGGCTGGCACAGTACATCGCAGGACAGTTGACCGCGTCGCTGGCCGCATCGGGGCCGTCAGGCTTGGCAAGGCTGCGGGTCGGGGTGGAAGAAATGCCCGGCCAGGCGGCGTGGTTCGAAACTGCTCTCTAATGTCGGCCGAATCGGACAGCTGCGTGGTGTTAGTGCTCTACGACTCCCAGGGACTGGTGGCCGAGCTGGCCGAATCGATCATCGAAGGCGCGGCGTCGGTAGATGGCGTCGAGGTCTGGGATCGCCCGCTCGACCAGGCAGACAAGGACGAGCTGGTCCGCTGCGACGCCATCATCCTCGGCAGCCCCAACTGGACGGGGATCACCGGGCGTCTCAAACACTGGTGGGACTACACGGGCGATCTGTGGGAGTCGGGCGAGCTGGCCGGCTTGCCGGCCAGCGCATTCACAGCGGGCTGGAGCCCCTCCGGCGGCCTGGAAGCGACGCTGCTGCAGCTGGTCCACCTGCTGATCGGTCACGGCATGATGATCGTCGGACTGCCCTGGACATCCACGATGAACCACTCAGGCAGCTACTACGGAGCCACCGCGGTGCGGAAGGTGACAGAGCTGGACCGGCAGCAAGCGCACCGGCTCGGCGCGCGAGTCGCCCGGTACGCCGTCGCGCTACAGTCGGTCGAGGCGGCAGATGGCTAACTCCTACGATCCGCATGCGTTGCTCGGCGTCGGACTCGGAGCGTCGAAGGACGAGATTGAGAAAGCATGGCTTCGGAAAGCGAAGCATGTGCACCCCGATGTCTCCTCCGCGCCCGACGCGACGGAGCAGTTCAAGCGCCTGACCGACGCGAGAGACCTGCTGATCCGACGCCTTGAACAAGTGCTGCCCACTCCTCCGAGCCCAGCCGACCGCTACACGCCATCGCAGCCGGTTGACGAGGATGAGCAAGAGCGAATCATCCAGCACACGCGCCGCATGCGCCGCGCCGAACAGCGCCATCGGAGCCGACAGCAAGCCAACGTCGGCCGCAAGGCGCGCCGCGCCGAACGGGCGGGAGAACAGGCTCGACGAGAGCGCGAGCGCCGTCACGAGCGCGAAGCGCAGGAGTATCGAGAGGCCGCTCGGCGCAACCGAGAGCGGCTGGAACGCGAACGTCAGGAACGTCAGGCCCGTCAAGAGGAGCGTGAACGGGAGCAGGAAGCGCGGGCCCGACAGGAGAGAGACCGGCGAAGGCGTCTCGAACGCGAGCAGGCCGAGCGCCGCCAGCAAGAACGCGAGCGAGCCAAGCAAGCCGAGCAGGCGCGCGCCGCCGAGGAACAAGCGCGTCGCGAGGCGGAAGCGCAGCAGCGCGAGGCGGAAGCGCAGCAGCGCAAGGCGGAGGCGCAGGCGCAGCAGCGCGAGCGCGAACGGCTCGAGCGTTTGCGGGCCGAAGAGGCAGCCGAGGCCAAGCGCCGCGAACAGAGCCGTCCCCGCTGGGCCCAGCGCACCGCGCCGCCCAAGCCCGAACCGCGCCGCCGGACACCCGCGCCAGCCGTCCGACACGACACCGCGTCTGCCAGATCAACGCGTGACGCCGGCCGCTGCGCCTGGAAGGGCTGTGATGTGTCGCAGCAACTCTCCGAGCCGGTCCAGACCGTGCTCGGCCTGCGTCGTTTCTGCGCCGAGCATCGACAGGCCTACCTGCAACGAAACGCCGATCGGGCCAGCAAGCGAGCCAGCGCGTCGCGATCTCGCCGCTAGCCTGATCCGCACATGCTGCATGTCATGCAGCCGAAAGGACGCATCATGACCGACTACGAGAACGTCGCCGTCGACATCGACGGCGCGGTGGCGACGGTGACGCTGAACCGTCCTGAGAAGCTCAACGCGATCTCTGGTGGGCTGCGCGACGACTTGGAAGCGGCACTGCGGGAACTCAACCCGGGCGATGACGTGCGCGTGATCCGCCTCAAGGGCGCCGGCCGCGCCTTCTGCGCGGGCTACGACCTCTCGCCCGAGCGGGGCGCACTCAACTGGCGGCCCAACCAGCGCAGCGGCGACCAGGCCTGGGAACTTGGTGAATCGCGCATCGCGCTCGACCGAGAAGGCCTGCGCGTCTCCGTCGACCGCTGGCTCTGGATGTGGTCCTACCGCAAACCGATCGTCGCGCAGGTGCATGGTTGGTGCCTGGCCGGCGGCGGCGAGATGATCGGCGCTTGCGACATCGTCTTCGCCTCCGACACCGCCCGCTTCGGACACCCAGCCGGCCGCGCCATCGGCATCCCTCCGACGCTGGGCATGTGGCCCGTTAAGATCGGCATGCTCAAGACTAAGGAACTGCTCTTCAGCGGCGACACGGTCGACGGGCTCGAGGCCGAACGGATCGGCATGATCAACCGCGCCTACCCCGAAGACCAGCTCGACCAGGCCACCATGGACTACTGCCAGCGCATCGCACAAGTGCCGATGGACGGTCTGACCGTGCACAAGCACTCCACCAACCGCTGGTTCGAGCTGATGGGTCTGAGAGTCGCCGCCTCCGAGGGCGCCGACTTCGACGCCATCTGGCACGAAGCGCCCAGCATCGCCGAATTCGCAACGATCTCGAGGGAAAAAGGCCTCAAGGTCGCCCTCGAATGGAGAGACGATCCCTTCGGCGACGGTCGAGGCGAAATCCGCCGCCGCACGTAGCCAGTGTTTCGGCGTCTCCTGCTCGCTCTACTGCAAGGAATTCACGCGCCGACACTGGAAACGGCAAGGTCAGGAGGGACTCGCCTGTCCGACCAGCCAGTCCCACCGTGATTTCCTGCTAGTCACAGCAACCTGGCCGCTGGGGTTCCTCGCGACCACCCTTCCGGCTGATGCCTTCGGCAATGCGAAGCTAGGCGTCATTGGCAGCGAGCTGCTAGGGGGAGGCGAGAGCATGAGCTACGCACTCGCAGGCGAGCGCGTGTTCCAGAATTTCTGGGGCATCAGCAGCGAGGACTTCTATCCTCAGTTTGCATGCTGGCGGGCGCGGGGCTTTCCCCTCGAAGAGAGTGGCAAGGAGTGCGTGAACCGATGACCGACCGACCTCTGCCCATCGCCTCGACCGCGCACGTGCGTGGCTACGCCTTGCGTGTCTGGGAGTGGCCGAGCGATGGGGCTCCGGCTCAGACAGCCGTGTTGATCCACGCGACCGGCTTTCATGCCCGCACGTGGGACGATGTCATTCGCCTGCTACCTGATGATTGGCGCGTGTTCGCGATCGACATGCGGGGGCACGGCGCGTCGCAAGCTCCAGCCGACCCGGATGGCGCCGACTGGCGTGAAATGGCCGATGATCTGGTTGACTGGTTAGAGCAGCGGGACCTGCAAGATGTCGCCGCCGCTGGACACTCAATGGGCGGCGCGGTCTGCACGATCGCCGCCGCGAACACAAGTCGTATCACCTCCCTGGCGCTGATCGATCCCGTCCTGATCGACCCGCGAGGTCCGATGCCGCCGAATCCGCCGAGCGGATTGGCGGCGACGACGCGCAAGCGGCGTCGGATTTGGGGCAGCCCGCGCGAAATGTCGGATTCGCTCACCGGTCGCGGAGCGTTCACCCACTGGCCGCAGGAGGCGGTGCAGCGTTATGTCCGCTACGGACTGAATCCCACGGGTCGGTTGGGGGAGTGGGCGCTGGCCTGCGATCCAGAGGTCGAGGCGTGGTGCTTCGAACACGCGCCAACGGTCGATGCGTGGCCGGAAATGGCGCGCGTGTCCCAACCGACGCTGATTCTGGTTGCGGGCGAGACAGAAGGCCACGCGTCGCCCACAGGCCCCAGCGCAGCGGACGTCTTCCCCAACGCCTTCGAGGAAGTCGTCGCCGATTCTGACCACTTCATCCCCATGCGCCGCCCCGACGCCGTCGCCGAAACGATCCAAACGGTCGCCCGAGACTGCTCCGAAGACTGACGGCTGAGCGTATGACTCCGTTGCTTCCGCTGTCGAGTGGCAACGGAACTATTCCTCAGCGCCACCACGGTCTGATCGCCAACGTTCCCCATTCCAGCCCCCATCGTCATTCCAGCTTGTCTGGTATCCCGCCCGACCAGACGCGCACAGGCAACGAGGTTGACTCCCTCTCCCTCTGGGAGAGGGTTGGGGTGAGGGCCCGGCGGGCCTTTGGACTCTGCAGGAACTCAATCCTCTCGGCGCAGAGAGCCCTCACCCTAACCCTCTCCCAAAGGGAGAGGGGACCAGAGGGAGACTTGGCGCAGGATTCCGGTGCGGCTCGTCAGCATCCAGGTCTCGCCAGCGTGGATCGCCCCCGACGCGCAGCAGCGCCTGCAACTCGTAATCGCAGGTGACCGTAGGAAATCCAGCAGTCGACTCGTCTCGCAACTGTGTGCGAACTGGAGGATGCTTATGCAACGGAGAGTGCGGCTCGTTGCCATACTCCTCTCGATTGGAGCGATTGCAATCGGATTCTCATTGATTGAGGCACAATCGCCCGATGACGGCGAACCTGACTCATACACCCGTTCGGACACTCGGGAAGGGGCATTCAGGTTCGATCTTCCGGTCGGTGAACTCGCCTGTCGCTTCATCAGCAACTACGACGGATCCGAGGCCGATCTGCCGTCTGGATACATCGATGCATCGGCTTGGTTGAATGACGAGAATGGTGACACGTGGCCTGAGTTCACACTGGGCGATACCAAGTTCGTGTCAGTCACCGCTCCACTCACCGATGCTGAGAGCGAGATGGACGCGTGGGCCGCTCAGCTAGCGCAGGCATTCAGAAACCTATCGCTCTACGGCATTCAGGTCTCAATCAGGGACTCGACGCCGCGGCTTGAGATCGATCTCTCCAGGGGGTTCAGGCAGGCCAAACTAGAGTGGACGTTCCAGTGTGTTGAGTTTGCCTGGCCCGAGTAACGGCGTGTGCAATCTGCTCGCCGACGGTGCCGATCGAGGATGGCCATGGAATCTGAGGCCTTACTCAAACGCACCCGAGACGAGGTGCTCGATGTACTCCGCTTCAGACATCCCGACGATGTCCTTGTAGACGTACTCGTTGTCTGCTCCGAGCAGCGGCGCGGCTTTGGTCAGTGCCGCGGGCGTGTCCGAGAGCCGGAAGGACGGGCCGTCGTAGGCTCGCCGCCCCATCGTGGGGTGGTCCAGGAACCAGAAGTGGCCGCGGTGCGCGAGCTGAGGATCGTTGCGCAGGTCTTCGGGCGTTTGGACGACGCCGGCAGGGACACCTGCCTCCTGCAGCTGCTGCATCAACGCTTCGGCTTGCTGCGTGCGCGTCCACTCCGCAATCTTGGCGTCCAGTGCATCTTCACTCAGCGACCGCCAGCGGGGATGGCCTGCGACCTGTAGGAGTGCCGTCAGCTCGGCGTCGTTGGTGACGGTGATCGCAATCCAGCGATCGTCGTCGTCACCGCCGACCTCTCCGCTGCGTGGAGCGCACTGGTAGGTGTTGTAGGGGTGGTAGGCCTCATGGCCGGCGCCGCGGGCGATCTGCTCGCGGCCGTTGACCGTGTAGTCCAGCACCATTGTCTCGGTCGCGTGGATCGCGGCCTCCATCTGGCCGAAGTCGATGTTCTGTCCCTCTCCCGTCCGCTGCCGATGGTCGAGCGCCGCGAGCAGCGCCGCGGCAGCGAAGTGCGGGACGAGGAAGTCGGTGTAGGCGACACCGGTGCCAATCGGTTCCTCGCCGGGATACGCGGTCAGATGCGAGATGCCAGCGGCGGCCTGCAGCACATGGCCGTAGCCCTGCCACATCGACCACGGACCGGTCAGCCCGTACATCGGCATCGAAATCATGATCAGATCGGGCCGAACCTCGCAGAGGTCCTCATAGGTCATGCCCCAACCGCGCATCGCCTTGGGCGTGAACGACTCCGTCACGATGTCGCAGTGTTCGACGATCCGCTTGGCCAGCGCGACGCCGTCAGGATGCTGCAGGTTGAGCGACGCGCAATGCTTGGACGAGTTGAAATCGGCGTAGTAGCCACTGTTGTCCAGGCCGGGTTCATCATCGACGAACGGAGGCGCTCGCCGCAGCGGCTCCGGGCGCACTGAGGACTCGATCCGAATCACTTCCGCGCCATGGTCGGCGAGGTACTTGGAGACGAGCGGCCCCACGCCAACCCAGGCAAAGTCGGCGACGCGGAGGCCCTCAAAGACTCGGTCGGGTAGCTCGGTCGTCATGGCAGCGACACTCCAGTGTCAGGATACTGTTCCCAATGCAACGCTAGAGCTGAACCGAGGGGAGTCGACGCAGGGTTTCGCTGTTCATGTCGATCTCGATGCCGAGAGACTCCATGGCGGTCGCGCCGAGCAGCGGCTGAACGTTGTCGTCGGCAAAGACGACGGTGACACCGGCAAAGCCGTCCATGAGCCCTACGAGCGCTCCGCCAACCTCAAGATCGCGGGAGCTACCGTCAGCCAGGGTGTAGCGTCTTGTTTCCACGGTGGCAATGCCGATTTCTCGCAATCGACGTCCCGGTACAACCGTGTCGATCGCGCCCGTGTCGATGAGGAACTCGCCCTGCCAGTGCCGGGCTGGGTCAGCCGGGTTTGTGATGGTGACTTCTGCCGTGATCGCGCCCATTGATGCCCCCTTCGCGTCCGTTGTCGCTCAACTCAGCTCAGCTCAGTTTAAGGCTCTTGTCATCGCAACATGCGACTTGGTGGACCAAGATATCTGCGGTCAGGGCGGGCATGATGGAGGCTGCCGGGCGGATGTGACGCAGGTGGTCACGGCCGTGTCGAGGAGTCAGATCGTGCCTGCGTTCTCGAGCTGGGTGATTGCCTCGCCCGAGAGCCCCAGCAGCTCGCCGTACACGTAGTCGTTGTGCTCGCCCACGTGCGGGGCGCGATGGCGGATCGAGATTGGCGTCTTGCTCAACTTCGCCCATGGCCCGGGATAGGTCACCTGCCCATCCTCATGCTCGAGCTCTTGCCAGTACTCCCGCTCGGCGAGATGCTCATTCTCCAGCAAGTCCTTGGGCGTATGGACGATGCCCCAGCCATTTCGGATCTGCTGCGCCTCAGCGACGAGCTGCGCCCGCGTGAACTGCTTGCAGAATGCGACGAGTGTCTCGTTCAGGTAGTCCGCGTCCGGGCCCGCTGGCGGGATTAGGATTCCTTGCGTGGCGTCGAGCTTCGCCAGCCACTCGTCCGAAGTGAGATCGCGCGCCATACCGTGATGATCGAGCCATTCAATCGACTGACGCGCGGTGAGACCAAAGAGTCCGCCGTAGGAGAGCGCTGCGACGTAGCCGTCGGCGGCCTCGTAGACATACTGGCCCGACTTGTAGCCGCCAATCTCGCGGCCGTTGCCAGGCCGTCCGTTGTTCACGCCGCGGATGTCCCAGGTCGGCGACGCATTGTCGTGCGTGAAGGTGACCGCCTCTTGCATGGACTGATCAACGTGCTGGCCGCGGCCGGTTTTGGTCCGCTGATAGTGCGCGATCAGCGTGCCGACGACCGCCTGCGCCGACACTTGGGCGTAGCCTTGCGACGCCGTCGGCCGAATCGGCTGGCGGCCCGGCGCGCCGCAAAGCGACGACAGCCCGCCCATCGCCGTACCCACGAGGTCGGTCGCCTTCCAATGGGCGTACGGCCCGTCGCGCCCAAACGGGGTGATCGATGTGTGGACCAGCTTCGGATGCGAAGCGCTGATCGACTCGACGCCGAGCCCAATCGCGGCCGCTGCATCGGGTGGTGTCGTCTCAAGCAGGAAGTCGGCCGTGTCCAGCAGCCGGCCAAACAGCTCCTGCCCGCCGGCTGTGGTCAGATCGAGCGTCACGCTGAGCTTGTTGGTGTTGAAGGTCCACCAGTGCAGGGACTCCTCGGGATCCACGACATCGCCGCGGAACGGACCGATGAAGCGTGTCTGATCCCCGCCCGGCGGTTCGACCTTGATCACTTCTGCGCCGAGGTCGCCCAGCATCCGCCCGGCGAGCTGCCCCAACTCGTTGGTCAGATCGAGCACTCGGAACGGCGCGAGCGGGCCGGCTGCCTCGGAACCAGTCATGGCGACATGCTAGCCGGCGGCGGCAACGCCGCGGCGATGAATGATGTGGACGTCCTCGAGGCTGGGCAAGATGCCCGCGATCGCGAGGCGCAGCGTGTCCAGATTGACCGACTCCTGCGCCGAAACGGCGATGACCTTTGCGCCCAATGCCGCCTCGATCTCCGCGATGTGATCTTCAGGCTCGTCCAGCAGGTCGATCTTGTTGACCACCGTCAGCGTCGGCCGCTGGTCGACCCCGAGGTCGCGCAGCGTGCCCTCGACGCTCTCCATCTGCTCAATGATGTCGGGCGAGGCGCCGTCCACGACGTGGAGGAGCAGGTCGGCCTCTTCAAGCTCCTCCAGCGTCGCCCGAAACGCGGCAACGAGCTGGGTCGGCAGCTTCTGGATGAAGCCCACGGTGTCGGAGAGCAACACAGTGTGCTCGTCGGACAGCCGACAGCGCCGCGTGGTTGGATCGAGCGTCTCGAAGAGTCGGTCGCGGGCGCGCACGTTTGCGTCGGTCATGGCATTCATCAGCGTCGACTTGCCGGCGTTGGTGTAGCCGACCAGGGCGACCAGCGGAATGCCAGCGCGATCACGCTTGTTGCGGTGCTGCTGACGATGTGTGCGGACGCGATCCAGGTCCTTCTTGAGGCGCTTGATCTGGTTGCGGATCAGTCGTCGGTCGGTCTCCAGCTGCGTCTCGCCAGGCCCGCGCGATCCGATCGCGCCCTCCATCCGCTCAAGGTGCTCCCACTGACCGGTCAGGCGGGGCAGCAGATACTCGTGCTGCGCGAGCGCAACCTGGACGACGCCTTCCCGCGTTCGCGCGCGCTGCGCGAAGATGTCCAGGATCAGCGCCGTGCGATCGATGATCTTGATGCCCAGCCGCTGTTCCAGCGTGCGCTGCTGAGCCGGCGTCAGCTCGTCGTCGAAGATCGCGAGCGTCGCGCGCAGCTCGTCTCGCAGCTCCACCAACTGCTCCAGCTTGCCCTTGCCGACGTAGGAGTTTGGATCTGGATGCCGCAGCCGTTGCTTGACCCGCGCGAGCGGCATCGCCCCCGCCGTCACGGCCAGCTGCGCCAACTCCTCAAGCGATGCCTCAATGTTCCAATGGGCCGAGCGGCGAGTGTCGACGCCGACGAGCATCGCACGCTCGCGCGGAGGATGAGTGGGATGCTGTCGGCGGCCGCTCTTCGGTCGTCTGTTCCGTATGCGTGAAATGGGAGTCTCCGTCGCTACGCGCAAGCGGCCAACGCCGCATGCGCGATTCAGTCTAGTCAGGCAAGATGACGGAGCCTAGTTGAACATGTCGACGCGGACCTCCCAAGTCGTCTCGGTGATCCCAGCCTACTGCGATGTGAACGCCGCGATCCGCTCGACACCCTCATCGACTTCGTCGTCGGGGAGGGTGAGGCTAAGCCGAATGTAGCCCTCGCCGGCGGGTCCGTACCCGTTGCCCGGCGTGACCACGACGCCTTGCTCCTCGATCAGCCGCGCGGCGAAGTCAGCAGAGGTGTCGCCCTCAGGGATTTTGGCCCAGATGTACAGCGAGGCTTTGGGATTGGTCACCTCGAGACCGATCGAGCGCAGCGCAGCGACCACTTTGTCGCGCCGCCGCTGGATGATCGCGTTGTTCGCCTCGATCACCGACTGGTCGCCGTCGAGCGCGGCGATGGCCATCCGCTGGATCGCCTGGGGAATGCCGGAGTCGATGTTCGACTTCACGCGCAGCAGCGGGTCAACGAGCTCGGCATGTCCGCAGGCCCAGCCCAGACGCCAACCGGTCATGTTGAACGTCTTCGAGAGCGAGAAATACTCCATCCCCGCGGCCTTGGCCGACGGCGCCTGCAGATAGGCGGGCGCCTCGTAGCCGTCGAAGGTGACATCGCAATAGGCGTTGTCGTGCAGCACGGCGATCTCGTTGTCGATCCCGAACCGCGCGGCCCGCTCGAAGAAGTCCACGTCTGCCAGCGCACCCGTTGGATTGTTCGGATAGTTCAGCCACAGGACCCGCGCCTGCTCACGCACATCGGCAGGGATGGCATCCAGGTCGGGCAGGAAGCCGTGCTCCTCGGTCAGCGGCAGATGGTGGGACGTTCCGCCGGCAAACATCGTGCCGATCGCATAGACGGGATAGGCCGGATCGGGCACGAGGGCCACGTCGCCGGGATCGATAAAGCACAGCGCTGTGTTGGCGATGCCTTCTTTCGCCCCGATCAGCGGAACGATCTCCGTCGCCGGATCGAGGCTGACCTCGAAGCGTTCGGACATCCAGCGGGCGATGCACTCGCGCAGCTCGGGCAGGCCTTCCGTCTCCGGATAGCGGTGATTGGCCGGCACATCGGCGTGCTCGTGCAGCGCCTCGAGGATGTGCGGGTGCGTCGGCAGATCGGGATCGCCGATACCGAAGGAGATGACGCGCACGCCCTTCTCGCGCTGCTCGGCAATCTTGCGCGAGATCTCGACGAAGAGGTACGGCGGCAGATCGCGGACACGTTGTGCAGTACGCATGGCCATTAGAAGCGCCCCCAGATCTTGCCGACCTTGACGTATGTCGTGACCTTCTCGTCGTAGCGGCGCTGAACCTCCGCTGGATCGGCGGGGCGCTGATAGGTCAACTCGTTGGTGACATGGCGGAAGCTGAACTCTTTCAGCAGTGGATCGCCCGCGCTATCGCCGGCGACACGGAGCGTCATCGCGCGGCGGTTGTCGGCCGCGCCTCGCTGCATCGCCGCGGCCAACAATGCCCGCGAGACCTCGCTGAAGTCGTGGTCGGGATGCACGACCAGCTCCTCAGCCGAAATCCCCCGCTTCTCCGCAGCACCGACCTGGATGTAGCCGGCCGGCGATCCGCCTCGTTCGGCGATACCAACCCACTCGGCTTCCTCAAAGAACTGCGGCGCGAGCGGCGGCGTGTGCGCCGCTTCTCCAGCGGCCGATCGCTCAATCTCAACGATCGCATCGGCGTCGCTCTGCCCCGCGACGCGCACGCTCAGATCGCCGTTCAGCTCGGGCAGCGTCTGGTCGCGCACGTCCCGGCAGCGCATCACCGCCACCTCCGACGGCGACACGAACCCCGCGCCGATCAGCATCGGCTCCACGTAATGCCGGTGCGGAAAGTCGGTGAAATCCAGCACCATCAGCTCGGTCTCCGAGTGTTCGTTCGCGAGCTCGCCCATGTCGTTGAGCAGGTTGGTCAGGTGCAGTCGAATGTGGTTGATGGTGTCGAACTCGTAGAACAGCCTGAGGTGGCGGCCGTACGGCACGCCGATCACATAGCCGTCGTCGCATTGCGTCGACATCAGCCGCGGCCGCCGCACGAGCGCGTCGTAATCGAGATCGGGTTGGTTTCGATAGGCGAGCTGCTTGGACGCGAGCGTCTCATGCAGCTCGCGGACCATGCCAGGCGCGACGTCCTGCTGGTGCCGTGAGTAATCGGGGGTAACCATCAATCGTCCGTTCGTTTGTCGGGAAGGGTCAGCAGATTGTGATCGAGCACGCCCTCGAAGGAGAATCGCGCCTCGCCGGTCATGAACACGGACTCAGAGGGGTCTTCGCGCCCTTGCCAGCGGATGTCAACGTCGCCGCCCGGCATGGACACCGTCGCTTCTTCCTCAACCAGACCGCGCAGCCGGGCGGCCACCATGACAGCGCAAGCGCCGGTTCCGCAGGCCTGGGTCAGACCCACACCGCGCTCCCACACGCGCATCTTCAGCTGAGTAGGTGAGATCACATTGACGATCTCGACGTTTGTCTTCTTCGGGAAGTCAGGGTTTGTTTCGATGATCGGTCCGTACGCGTCGAGCGCGAAGTCGTCCACGTCCTCCAACTCGCTGTCCATGAACCAGACCGCGTGCGGGTTACCCATGCTGACGCAGGTGAAATCGACTGCGCCCAGGCCAAACTCGATCGGGTGCTTCAGGACCGGACCGGGGCCCTCGTGACGGACCGGGATTCGCTCAGGATCGAGGTGCGCGGGGCCCATGTCGACCGTGACGATGTCCACATTGCCCAGCTCCCAATCGACGACATACGCGTCGAGCACGCCCGCGCCGGTCTCAATCGACAGGGTGTTTCCATCCGGTCTCATGCCAGCCCGCTCGACAAGGTACTTGGTGAAGCAGCGCAAGCCGTTGCCGCACATCTCCCCGTCGGAGCCGTCCGAGTTCACGATCACCATCCGCGCGGCGGCAGCGGCGGTGTCCTGGGCGATCAGAATGCCGTCTGCGCCGACACCGAGGTGACGGTCGCAGATGCGCGGCGCCAACGCCGACCAATCATGCTCGAGCCGATCCGCATTCGGCCCAATCGCGTCGATCAGCACGAAGTCGTTGCCAGCACCCTGCACCTTCAGAAATGGCACGCGGAGCGGTCGTGTCGTCATGACTTCAGCTTACTCGAGCACACGCCATGGGATCGACGCTGCCCAATGGATGGTCGAATCATCGGGCCGAAACCACTTTGCCTGGTTCCGCGCGAGCCGCTTCGTGTGCTCCGCGACCAGTTCGATCGCAGCGCTCCGATCAATGCGACCGCGCAGCAGATCAATCGTCTCGCGATATCCGATGCTGTCGAATCCTGGAGCATTGTCCGGCACGCCCTCGTCGAGCAGGGCTTGTGTCTCCTCAATGATCCCGCCTGAGAACATCGCCTCGGTGCGTTCGTCGATCCGGCGCGCCAGCGCCTCGACCGTCAGCTGCGGTCCGATGGCGATGCACTCCAACGGCGCTCGCTTCTGCTGCCACTCCGAGATCGGAACGCCCGTCGATTCGTAGACCTCGAGCGCCCGGCTCACGCGGCGCAGATTGCCGGCCGAAATGGCTTCGGCAGCGGCAGGGTCGACCTGTCTGAGGTGATGGTGCAGCGCGCCCCGCCCGCGTCGGTAGGCAACGTAGAGATGCTGGCCGCGCAACGCCTGGTTGGGCGGCGACGGCGGGATCTGCCAACCCTCGCGAATGGCGCGCATGTGCTGTCCCGCGCCACCGACAATGACCGGGCGCTTGCCACGCGACGCGATGTCCGCCATCGCAGTCCGTGCGGCGGTCAGATACTCCGCCAGCGAGTAGCGCTCGGCCGCGTCCACCAAGTCAAGACAGTGATGCGGGACCGCAGACCGCTGGGCGGGCGTGGGTTTGGCCGTGCCGACATCCAAACGGCGGTAGACCTGGCGGCTGTCGACGTTGACGATCTCGCCGTCGACCCGCTGGGCGATCTCGACGGCCCAGTCGGACTTGCCGCTGGCGGTCGGACCGACGATGAGAATCGGGGGTGGATTAGGCGCTGGCGGCAATGGCACGGGTGATCGCGAGGAACGCGTCGGAGTCAAGCGCCGCGCCGCCCACGAGCGCGCCGTCAACGTCCGGCTGCGCCATGAAGTCGGCAATGTTGTCGGGCTTGACCGAACCGCCGTACAGGATGCGCACGGCGTCAGCCGCCTCTGCGCCCAGCTTGTCGGCCACGACGCTTCGGATCAGTTCGCAGGCGGACTGCGCTTCCACGGGCGTCGCCGCCTGTCCCGTCCCGATCGCCCAGACCGGTTCGTAGGCGATCACGAGACCAGCCGGCTGCGGATCGTCGCCCAGCGCCAGCGACACCTGCCGCGTGAGCACCGCCGACGTGCGCTTGTTCTCGCGTTCGGCCTCCGACTCACCGACGCAGAGGATCGGCGTCAGGCCGTGCGCGTCGGCGGCGCGCAGCTTCAGCGCAAGCGTCTGGTCATCTTCGCAGAAGAACTGACGGCGCTCGGAGTGTCCCAGGATGACCCAATCGGCGACCTCGGCAAGCTGCACCGGCGAGACCTCGCCCGTGTACGCGCCGGAGGGTTGGGGGTGCATGTTCTGGCCTGCAACATGCACATCCGTGCCGCACCAGAAGTCCCAGACGAGTCCGAGCTGCGTGAAGCTGGGCGCGAGCACGACCTCCACGCCGGCAATCTGATCGATGCCGCTCAGTCCTCGGCAGAGGGCGCGGGCTTCCGCGCTCGTGCCGTTCATCTTCCAGTTGCCCGCCGCGATCGGTGTTCGTGGCATTTAGGCGTCCTCATCAGCTGCATCTGCGTCCGGCAAGACGGCAATGCCGGGCAGTTCAAGTCCTTGCAGATACTCCAGCGCCGCACCGCCGCCGGTCGACACATGCGTCATTCGGTCGGTCAGTCGGAACTGGGCCACCGCGGCTGCCGTCTCGCCCCCGCAGATGACCGTTTGCGTGTCCGACAGCGCGGCGAGCGCCTCGGCCATGGCACGCGTGCCACCTGAGAACGCCTCGCGCTCGAACAGCCCCAGCGGACCGTTCCAGACAATCGTGTCGCATTCGCCGACGGCTGCCGCGAAGGCCTCCACCGTGGCCGGCCCGACATCGAGAATCTGCCAGTCGTCGGGCAGCTCTTCTTCAGCAAAGGCGAGCGGTTTGGCGCGGGGAGGCGCGTCGGCGCCTCTCGCGATCACACCGTCGCTCGGGATCAGCAATCGGCAGTGCTGTTCCGCGGCGATGGCCGAAATCTCGTTCGCCGCTTCGACCATGTTCTGCTCCAACAGCGACGACCCAGTGGGCAGTCCCTGCGCCAGCAGGAATGTGTTGGCCATTGCTCCGCCGATCACCATCACTTCGGAAATCTCAGCCAACCGCTCCAGCAGTCCCAGCTTGTCCGAGACCTTGGCCCCGCCGCAGATGAAGCCCATCTTGCCAGCCTGGCCATTGCGAATCGGATCGAGCGCCGTGATCTCGTGCTGCAAGAGGAGCCCCGCGGCAGACGGCAGCTGCTTGGCGACGCCGTGCGTCGACGCGTGCGCACGATGGGCCGCGCCGAACGCGTCGTTGACATAGACGTCCGCCAGGTCGGCCAGTTGTGAGGCGAAGTACGCATCGTTCGCCTCTTCTTCCTCGTGAAAGCGCAGATTCTGCAGGACGAGCACCTGCCCCGGATTGAGATTGCCCGCCATCTCGTTGGCCACCGGTCCGATGCAGTCTGGTGCCATCTGCACATTCATACGCAGATGACGCGCCAGACGCACAGCGGCCGGCGTCAGATCAAACGCAGGATTGCGCTCGCCCTTCGGTCGCCCCAAATGCGAGCAGACCACGACCGACGCACCCTGCTCAAGGGCGTAGCGGATCGTCGGCGCCGACGCCTTGATCCGCGTGTCATCGGCCACCCGGCCTTCGTCCATCGGCACGTTTAGGTCGAGTCGCAGCAGCACCCGCTTGCCGGCGAGGTCGAGTTCGCGGATCGATCGCTTCTTCATCAGGAATCCATCGAGTCGCCGCTACGTCATCGGCGAGAGTTCAGCCGAACGTTCTACAGAGCTGTGCCGCGCCTCGACCTGGGCCAGCTTGCCCAGGCGGCGCGCGTGGCGTCCGCCCTCAAACTCGGAGCGGAGGAAGGCGTCGACAATCTCTCTCGCAATCTGCGAGCCGATCACGTAGGCGCCCAGCGCCAGGATGTTGCAGTCGGTGTGCTCGCGGGCGCGACGCGCAGACCAGCTATCACCGACCAGCGCCGCGCGAGCGCCGCGGACTTTGTTGGCCGCGATGCTCACGCCGACGCCGTTCGAGCAGATCACGATGCCCAGTCGGTGTTGTCCGTCAACCACCGCCTCGGCCAGCGGCGCGGCGATGTCGGCATAATCCGTCGGGTCAGGCGCGGACGGTCCGAAGTCGGCCACGTCCCAGCCTTGAGCCGTCAGATACTGCACCAGATGCTGCTTCAGCTCGTAACCGGCGTGGTCGCTGCCGATGGCGATCGACTGCTGGTACTGATGGCTCGGCCGGCTCGTCTCAGTCATGTGACTCACTGCGCGCTGACCTCATTTCGCAGGCGGTCGTGCGGGATTCAGCTTCGGCGCTCGGGCGTTGCGTCCAGGTCGGCGAGTCCCCAGAGCTCCGCCAACAGGTCGCCCACCGCTGGCGGCAGATCGGCACCGCGACGCAAGACGCGCGGCATTCGACCGCTGCAATCCAAGATAGTCGAGGCGGCGCCCGCAGATGGGACGCCAGCGTCGTCCAGTATGTGAAGTGTTTCACTTGACGAACGCGCCGACAAGTCAGCGCTGAACTGTCTGCGCACCTCAGCGGACGTCAGCGCCGCCGCCTCGCCATGCAGATTGGCAGAGGTGCCCGTCAGCGGCGCATCGATCAGATCCAGCAGCGTCGCAGCCACAGGATGGTCGGGGATACGCAAGGCAATCGTGCCGCCTTCCACGGCGCGGGTCGGCCAGTCATCGCGCTTGGGCACGATCAGCGTCAACGCGCCCGGCCAGGCCGCCGCGACGAGCGTCGCGACCCGCTCATCCAGCGGCGTCGCGATCTCCGCGAGATGCGCCCGCCAGCGTTGCGGCGGGAGAAACACCGGCAGATTCTCGCCGCCGGGGCGACGCTTGAGGCGGAACACTCGGCCGACCGCGATGTCATCGGACGCAACAGCGGCCAGACCGTATTGGGTATCGGTGGGCAGCGCGACGACTCCGCCGGCGCGCAAGTGCTCAACTGCTTGCTCAAGTGATCCCTTTGACACGATCCCAGCTTAGATCACTCGTATCATGCAGTCGTTATGACGAACGCCGCAACGCAGAAACCGACGGTCGAGTCCGCGCACGAGTCGATCGTGATCGTCGACCTCGGCTCGCAGACCGCGATGCTGATCGCGCGGCGCGTGCGCGAGCTGAACGTCTACTGCGAGCTCGTCCCACCTGGTGCGACGTGGGAGCGCGTGTCGCAGCTGAATCCTCGCGGGGTCATCCTCAGCGGCGGACCTGCCAGCGTCCACGACGACGGCGCGCCCGCCGCGCCCGATTGGGCGCTGGACGGACGCCTGCCCGTGCTCGGCATCTGTTACGGCATGCAAGCGATGGCGAGCCAGCTCGGTGGCCGTGTCGAAGCCGGCCGCGAGCGCGAGTTCGGCGCTGCGCACATCTACCCGAGCGGTGCTTCAGCGCTGCTCGAAGACCTCCCCCGTCCGATGCCCGTCTGGATGTCGCACGGCGACCGAGTCGACGAGCTTCCGTCGGGCTTCCGCGTGCTGGCCGGCACCGACAGCATCCCGATCGCCGCGATGGGCGACGACGATGGACGCTACGGCATCCAGTTTCACCCCGAAGTGGTCCACACTCCGCAAGGCCTGCATCTGCTCAGCAACTTCGTGCACGACATCTGCGGCTGCGTCGGAGATTGGGACGCTGCGCACTTCATCACCGAGTCGGTCGATGGCATCCGCCGACGCGTCGGCGGAGCGTCCGTGATCTGCGGGCTGTCCGGCGGCGTGGACTCCTCCGTCGCCGCCGCCCTGGTGCATCGCGCGATTGGCGACCAGCTGACCTGCATTTACGTCGACAACGGGCTCATGCGCCTGGGCGAGACCGAACAGGTTGTCGAGACGTTCCAGCGTCACATGGGCATGAATCTGCGCGCCGTCTCGGCCGGTGACCAGTTCCTGGAGGAGCTGGCCGGCGTCGACGATCCTGAAACCAAGCGCAAACGCATCGGCGAGACGTTCATCTCAGTCTTCGAGCAGGCCGCGGCCGAGATCGCATCGGACGAGCGCGGCGTCGACTTCCTGGTGCAGGGCACGACGTATCCCGACGTGGTCGAGTCGGCCGGCTCCGGTCACGGCTCGGCCACAGCGGTGATCAAGTCGCATCACAACGTCGGCGGACTGCCGGAAGACCTGCGCTTCGATCTGATCGAGCCCTTGCGCCACCTGTTCAAGGACGAAGTGCGCGAGGTCGGCCGCGAGTTGGGCTTGCCAGAGGAGATCGTCGGGCGCCAGCCGTATCCCGGACCGGGCCTCGCGATTCGCATCATCGGACCGGTGACGCATCAAAAAGTGGCGGTGCTGCAACAAGCCGACGCGGTGGTGATGGAAGAGATCCGCGCCGCCGGACTCTATGACGACCTCTGGCAGTCGTTCGCGATCCTGACCGACACGAGAACCGTCGGCGTGCAAGGCGACGCTCGGACGTACGGCTGGGTCTGCGCCATCCGCGCCGTCACCGCCGACGACGCGATGACCGCCGACTGGGCGCGCATCCCCTACGACGTACTGGGCACGATTGCGAATCGGATCGTGAATGAGATTCCCCAGATCAACCGCGTCGTCTACGACATCACGTCGAAGCCGCCAGGCAC
>JAJEBU010000018.1 GCA_022822375.1 Dehalococcoidia bacterium | reverse complement strand
CGCGTCTCCCTCGGATCGATCAGGTCGATCACGTCGAAGTTGTGCGCCGCCTTCATCGGACTGCGCAGCCGCAGCAGGCGGTTCTCGATTGACTCGCGGTGCGCCTCGGGATTCTCAGCCGACTCGATCTCGCGCTTGTAGGCCGCCGCGACCCCGCCTTCGATCGGAATGCCGCCCCATTCGCCGGCGGGCCACCCGAAGCGCATGTTGACGCCGAACGGCTCGCCCATGCTGTTGGGTGCATCCGCCGCGACGCCGTAACTCTTGCGGATGTTGAACTCCACCTTGGGCACGTCGGCTTCATAGGCCGCGATCAGCGCCCGCGTGCCGCGACGCATCGTCTGGTTCAGCTCCGCCTGCGAGCCGAGCATGAAGCCCGGCATGTCCAGGAAGATGACCATCGGCAGGTTGAAGCCGTCGCACAGATCGACGAAGTGCGTGAACTTGTCCGCCGCATCGCCGTTCATCGCGCCGGCCATCACGTACGGATCGCTCGCCACGACGCCCACCGAGTAGCCGCCGATCCTGGCGAAGCCCGTGATGATCGCCCCGCCCCAGTGCGGGCGCATCTCGAAGAACTCGCCGTGGTCGACCACGAGCTTGACCAGCTTGCGCGGGTTGTAGCCGCGCTTGCGGTTCTCCGGGATGATTCTCAGCAGCTCCTCGACGCGGCGGTTGGGATCGTCACCGTTCTGGACGCGATCCGGCACATCGTTCGTTGTGTCCGGCAGATAGCTCAGGAACTGCTTGATCTGGTTGAAGGCGTCTTCCTCGTTCTCCGCCTCGTTGTCGACCTGTCCACTCTGGTAGACGTGGACCTTCGAACCGCCCAGCTCTTCTTTGTTGAACGTCTCGCCAATGGCGCGCCGCACGACTGGCGGTCCCGAAGGGAAGATCTGTGACTGGCCCTGGATCATGACCGTGAAGTGCGAGAGCAACGCGAACGCCGCAGGCGCGCCGGCCACCGATCCCATAATGCCCGACGCGACCGGCACCTTGTTCAGCAAGTTGATGTGCCGCCACCAGGTCTGCCCGGCGGGCAGGGCCATGCGGCCCTCTTCCTCATCGCGCTTGGCCGAGTGACCGACGCCCTCAATCAGCTGGACATATGGCAGCCCGTACTGCGCCGCGAGCGGTGTCGCAAACTGTGACGCGCCCTTCGACACGTTGTGCGGCGACCCGCCCGAGATCGTGAAATCATCGCCGCCGATCACGATGTTGCGGCCGTCGATCTGGCCCATGCCCATCACGAAGGCGCCGGGTGTGAAGTCGCGCAGGTTGCCGTCGCCGTCGTACTCGTACGCGCCGACGAGCGGGCCGGCCTCGAAGAACGAGTCGTCGTCGAGGAACTTGTCGATCCGCTCGCGGATCGTGTAGCGGCCGCCGCGATGCTGCCGCTCGACACCGTGCGGCCCGCCCATCTCCTGGGCGAGCTCCTTGATGTAGTTGATCTCGTCAATGGCGCCTTGCCAGTCCTGGCCCGGCTTCCAAGATTCGCGCGTCTGGTCGACAGGCATGCGCAGCCTCCTCATGAGTGTGGGTTGAGAGGAGTCTAGCCCGCCGTCCCCTCCGCCAAGTCCGACTTGCGCTTCAGAGCTGGCCGATGACCTCGCTGGCGAAGGCGTGGAGCGCGTCCCAGTTCCATGGCGGCCTGAGCGTGATGTTGACTCGATTGACTCCCGCTTCGGCGTATGGACGCAGCGTCTCCAACGCCTCGTCAGGCGTGCCCAGGATCGCGCCGCGCTGGCGGAATGCATCGCCGGCCGGCCCAAAGACCTCGGCAAAGTGCGCTTCGGCCCGCGCGCGGGCCGACTCGTCAGCCGCCATGTGGAAGGAGAGATTCACATCGCGCTGGATCTGGGATGGATCACGGTCCACCCGCTCGCACCACTCGTCCAGCACCCCCAACAGCCGTTGCCATTCGTCCACATTCAGATACGGAGCGTTCCAGCCGTCGGCGTAGCGCGCGACCAGCTGCAGCGTGCGGCGCTCGCCGACGCCGCCGATCCAGATCGGGACGCGCGATTGCAGCGGCTTCGGTTCACAGAGCGCGTCGGACAGCTGGTAGTGATCGCCGGAGAAGTTGGCCTCCGGCTCCTCCCAGAGCGCGCGCAAGACCTGGATGCCCTCCTCGAGACGATCCAGGCGCGTGCCGATCCGATCGAACGGTATGCCGTAGGCCGAGTACTCCTGCACATTCCAGCCAGCGCCGAGACCGGCGTCGAGCCGCCCGTCCGAGAGGTGGTCAATCGCCGCAAGCGCGTTGGCCAACACGGCGGGATGGCGGTAATCCATCGCCAGCACGCAGGTGCCCACGCGCACATGCTCGGTGTCGGCCGCCAGCGCCGCGAGACAGGCCAGACACTCCAGGTACGGTCCGCGTTTCTCGGTGATCGGCGACTCGTAGAAGTGATCCGAGACGTCGACCCAGGTGAATCCCGCGGTGTCGGCCCAGCGCCACAGCTCGCGGCACTCGGCCAACGTCACATTCTGCTGCACCAGGTGAATGCCATATTCCATGCGGTACTCCGATCGACTGCGATCCGGTCATCCCTCGGGTATCTTGCCAGGCAACCGGTCTGCTGAGCAGGAGGGCCACGACATGACCATCTCGCGACGCGACGAGGTGCTGTTGGAGGCGGAGTTTGACCCTCGCGTGATGGACTACGGACGCCTCGCCGTGAGCCTGTTCCTGGTCATTACGTTAGCGGGCATTCCACTGATCCCCATCTGGCTGATCTGGAGCTCGTCCTATCTGCCCCGGGCTCACGGGCGGCTGAGCGCCAAACTGACGGCGTCATCGCTGGAGTTGACCAGCGGCGTCTACTTCCGCACGGACAGCACGATTCCGCTGGACCGAATCACCGATGTCAAGCTCTACGACAATCCGGTCATGCGTCCCTATGGGATTCAGGCGCTCAAGGTCGAGACTGCGGGTCGGTCGGGCACGTCATCATCTGAGGGCTATCTGCCCGGTGTGGTCGACGCAGCCGCGTTCCGCGACGCCGTCCTGCGCCAGCGCGAGATCCTGCAAGACACGGCAGCGCCGTCGACCCCTGCTGCCGCATCAAGCGACAATGACCTGCTGATCGAGATTCGCGTCCTGCTGCGCAGCATCGACGCAAAGACGAACGGATAGGAAGGCCGGCAGGTCGTCGCGCTTCACAGATTGAGAGAGCGGCGCAGCTGGTTCAGACGCTGCTTGGCCTCAGTGCCGAGCAGCGATTCAATCCAATCTGGGCGCGGATCCGCGGCTGACTCAGCCTCCTGTCGCGCCCGCTCTGCCTGGACCAGAATGCCGAGCGTTTCGGAAATCTGGCTCAGCTGACGCTCGCGCGCTGCCTGTTCCTGGCGCATCTGGTCTTCGAGCCGATCGATCCGATTGGATATCTCGCGGACCAATCGCGGGGCGTCCGTCGAGGAGCGGATGACGTCGCTGATCGCATTCGGGTCGATCTCGGGCTTGTCGAGTAGGGCCTGGACGGCTTCGTTGATTTGAGTGATCGCATCGACTGCTTCGAGCCCGGCCGTGAACTCCATCTCATGCATCCGCAGCGCTGCTGCCTGGGATGAGGCAGCTTGATCGAACTGGCTCAAGATCGTGACGATCTGATGGATTGTCCGATCGACTTCCGACTGTTTGAAGCCGCTGAGTGGAGGATGCGCCCAACGGGTGCGCGCCTCGTAGATCTCCGCCATGAGATCGAACATCTCCTGGCTGCGCAGCTTGCGGAACCCGCCGTTGTGCTTGATCACGTACAGAAAGTGCTGAATATCGAGCTGATTCTGTCCCTCCCACTCAGCGGTGTGGGCCGGGTACCGGTCGCGCGTGCGCCGCGCGTCCTGCTGCTGCTGTGGGGACTCAAGCCTGGCGATAACTTTGCGCTCGAACCAATCGTTGCTCGCGTCGTCGACAGGTGCTTCGTCCTCCAGCACTTCCTTGATGTGTCGGCGCATCGCGTCGCGGTAGATGGACAGCGCCCGATTCAGTCGTTCGTACTCGGTGACCTGTGCGTCTGGCATGGTTAGCTCGTCAATCCCAGCCTCTCGGCGAGGCCGATGCGCTGGACCTTGCCGGTCGCGCCCTTGGGAATCGCGTCCAGAATGACAACCTTGCGCGGCGTCTTGAAGTCTGCCAGGCGCTCGCCGACAAACTTGCGGATCGCCCGCTCATCGGACTGCTCGCCGTCACGCAAGACGACCGCAGCGGCGATCTCCTCGCCCAGACGGTCGTGCGGCATCGCGAAGGTGACCGCCTGCGCGACTGATGGATGCTGCAACAGCGCCTCGTCGACCTCGCGCGGCGAGATCTTCTCGCCGCCGCGGTTGATGATCTCCTTCAGCCGTCCCGTGATCGTCAGGTAGCGGTCGCTGTCCAGCACGCCCTGGTCGCCGGTGCGGAACCAGCCGCGGGTGTAGGCGGTCGCGTTGGCTTCGGGGTTGTTGCGGTAGCCGTCGGTCACATTGCGCCCACGGATCACCACTTCGCCGCGCTGCCCCATCGCCAGCAGCGCGCCGTCTTCGTCCATGATCGCAATCTCGGGGCCGGCGGCCAGGCCCACGCTGCCCGGCTTGCGCTCCAACGGCGGCAGCGGATTCGAGCTCATCTGATGCGCGGCCTCGGTCATCCCGTACGACTCGATCACCGGCGCACCGAAGGTCTCCTCCAGCTCCGCCATCACCGTCGGCGGCAACGACGATGACGACGATCGAATGAAGCGCAGTTGCGTCTGGGCCAGGGCGTCGGCGTTGCGCGCGGCGCGGGTCAGGATCAGCTGATGCATCGTCGGCACCGCCGTGTACCAGGACGGCGCGGACTCTCGCAGCCAGCCAAAGACCTGCATCGCGTTGAAGCCGGGAGAGCACCAGGTGCAGCCGCCCGCGCCGACGCTTGCCAGCACGCCCGCGATCAGTCCGTGAATGTGGAACAACGGCATGATGTTCAGACAGCGATCTGCGGGCGTCAGCGCCAATGTCTCGCGGATGTGGCGCGCGCTCGCCGTCAGGTTGCGCTGGCGCAGCGGTACGATCTTCGGCCGCGATGTCGTGCCCGATGTGTGCAGGACGAGTCCGACATCGTCAGGTCCCGCCGCGCCCGGCCGCTCTGCCGTCCCTGAGATATCCGCGGACAGATTGAAGGCGCCCGCCGCGCGGTCCAGTTCTGGCTGGAGCTCCAACAGCGGAATGCCGAGCCGTTGCGCCACTGCTCGAACGGGTGAATCGACGCCGTCCTGCACGACGACCGCTCGAGCGTCAAGGTCGGTCAGGTAGAACTCGAACTCTTCGTCGCGATAGCCCGGGTTGAGCGGCGCGGCCGTGGCCGCATTGGCGACGCCGAGAAAGGCCGCCGCCATTTCGGCGCCGTTGGGCAGCACGATGGCGATGCCGTCGCCGCGGCCGAGTCCGAAGCCGTTCAGCTGCTCGCCCGCGCGGGCAATCTGGTCTCGCAGTCCGTTGAAGGTCAGTTCGGCGCGGTCGGGAGCGCTCAACGCGGGAGCATCGCCGTCGAGCGGCGCAAGGAGGTCGGAAATTGTCTGGGGGTCGGAAGTCACGGTCGGCTCCAGTGGCAGTTGGGTCACACTTCCCCACAGCCTATTGCGGGCATCGCGTCAGCGGCTGCGTATACTCACAGGTGGAGAGGTGTCCGAGTGGCCGAAGGAGCCGATCTCGAAAATCGGTAGGTGCGGCGACGTGCCTCGTGGGTTCGAATCCCACCCTCTCCGCCAGTCAGAGATTGCTCCCGTCCACCCGGAGAGGTGCTGGAGTGGCCGATCAGGCACGCCTGGAAAGCGTGTAGGGGTGCAAGCCCCTCGTGGGTTCGAATCCCACCCTCTCCGCCACAGTTGACAATACTAAACCATTTGTTCTATCGTATCTCCACGGCGAAGTGGAGGCAGACATGCAGCGCTCAGACATCGAGTGGACAGAAGCCACCTGGAATCCGGTCACCGGCTGCGTCGAGGTCAGCCCCGGTTGCGCCCACTGTTACGCCAAGACGTTCGCCGAGCGCTTCCGTGGCGTGCCCGGCCACCCCTACGAGCGTGGGTTTGATCTGCAGCTCCGTCCAGAGCGTCTGGAACAGCCGCTGCGCTGGAAGCAGCCCAAGTCAATCTTCGTCAACTCGATGAGCGATCTCTTCCACAAGGACGTGCCAGAGGATTACATCCGCGAGGTCTTTGAGGTGATGCGGGTCGCGGATCATCACCGCTTCCAGGTCTTGACGAAACGTTCAGAACGGCTGATTGAGCTGGCGCCTTCGCTGCCCTGGCCGCGCAACGTATGGATGGGCGTGTCGGTGGAGAACCAGCGATTTGTGCATCGGATCGATCATCTGCGAGCCGTGCCTGCGGCGATCCGCTTTCTCAGTTGCGAACCGCTGCTCGGAGCGCTGGACCTGGATCTGCAAGGCATCGACTGGGTCATCGCCGGCGGCGAGAGCGGGCCAGGCGCCCGTGCAATGAACCCCGACTGGATTTGCGGCGTGCGTGACCAGTGCCAACGGTCCGAGGTGCCATTCTTCTTCAAGCAATGGGGTGCCCACAACGCCGAGGGTCGGCGAGTCGGCAAGAAGCGCGCCGGTCGGGTGCTAGAAGGCCACACCTGGAATCGCATGCCAGAGGTGGCCCGTGTCTGATCGACAGCAATCCTACGGCAGCGGCGCAACGATCGAAAAGCTGGATGCAATGACTCGTTATGCCGATGCCTACACCAAGGTACTCCAGCACAAACCGAGTAAGAGAAACCCATTCACGCTCTACTATGTCGACGCGTTTGCAGGCTCGGGTGTTGTACCTCTCCGAGGTAAGTCAGCCTCGGATCCCGAAGTAGAAGGCTCGTCACTGAGAGCTCTGAGTACTGAGAGTAAGCCGTTTGACAGACTGCTCTTGATAGAAAAGGACGCAAAGGATGTGGAGACCTTGAGACGGCAGGTGGAGTCACGAAACGAGCTAGAGCGGGTGACCATAATCCATGGAGAGGCGAATCATGAGACTCCGAAGTTCTGTGACTGGCTCGGAGCTGACCCACAGGCCGGTACAAGAGCGTTTGTCTTCCTAGATCCGTATGCTATGCAATTCAATTGGCAAACAATGCAAATGCTCGCTGAGACGAAACGGGCAGATGTGCTCATGCTGTTCCCTCTGATGGCGCTAAGGAGGAATCTAAAGAACGATGGATGGCCGCCCGCCACGCATCAAACGGCAAACATGCGGTTCTTTGGAAACGAGTCTTGGAAGTCACTGTATGCGACTGGCGGGGACAATGTCCTACGCGAAGGCGGCGATCGGGCAATCGTTGAGTTGTATGCGGGTCGAATGCGAGAGCACTTTGTTGAGGTAGTCGATCCAAAGAGGACGTTGGGTTCATTTGACGACGGATCGCTCTTCACGATGTTGTTTGGGGCATCAAACGAATCAGGTGCCCGAGTAGCCGCGAGGATTGCCCGAGGCGTGTTTGCTGCCGCTCAGGGCAGACAGGGTCGCATGCGGCTCTAGCCCTCTGTTCCCGTTTCACCACGACGCGACTGCTCGTACTTTTCCCGTTGCTCCGCCTCAGTCTT
>JAJEBU010000128.1 GCA_022822375.1 Dehalococcoidia bacterium | reverse complement strand
CCTCGGCGATGCCCGCCTCGACGCCGCTCACGTTGTCCGCGTGCAGAGAGACGCGCTCGAGCACATTGGGTGTCTTCTTCGGCGACTGGTGGCGGTCGAATCGGTAGAGGCCGAGGTCGAGGCCTTCGGCGATGGCGCTGGCGATTTCTTCCGTTGTCAACCCGCAGGACTCGCCGTCGACGGCCACGGCAAGCGCGCCTGAGGCCAGCGAGCGCGCCTGGCGCGCGCCGGTCGCTGCGGCGTGGCGAATCTCGTCGGCGCCCAGCTGCTTGGCCGGGCCCAGCCCGGCGATCACGACGCGCGGCGCGGCAGTGCGGCCGAAGGTGTGCACGACGACGGCCTCGTTGAGAGCGCCCGAGAGCTCGCCCGAAGCGGCCAGCGGCGCGAGTCCACCGTCCAGCGCGTCGTTGAGCTGGCGCAGCGCGCCGCCTTCGAGGATGTCGTCGTCCTTGGTCGCGAAAATCAGCAGGTGGTCGGTGGCAGCCTCCAGCGCGGGCTGGCCGCTGGCAATGATGTCCATGTCGGTCTCTCTAGCCGTGAATCTGGCAGTCGGCTCTATCGTAACGCTCCCCATCTTGTTCACGAATGCGGTGCCCGCTGGCGGTCGGCACACGCTCTAGCGTGGACGGATGACACGCTGGCGGCCGTTTCTGCAGGAGCTCGCGGCGGTGGCCGCGGCCGCGCTGGTCTACTACCTGGTGCGCGGCGCCGTCTCCGACCGGGCGGAGGAAGCGTTCCAGCGGGCTCGAGACATCCTCGACCTCGAGCAACGCCTGCGGCTCGATTGGGAAGCCGCCATCCATGAGGCGATCCTCCACTCCGACGCGCTGATCGACCTCGCCAACGGGACGTACTTCTGGGGCCACATGCCGCTGCTGATCGTGGTCGCGCTGTGGCTCTGGCGCTCCGACCGTGCCACTTGGCGGATATTCCGCAGTGCGCTGCTCGTGTCTGCGGCGATCGGCATGGTCTCCTACTACCTGTTCCCCACCGCCCCGCCGCGGCTGATGCCGGAGCTCGGCTACGTCGACACACTCGCGATCCGAGCGGCGCCGGCCTATCAGGCGCAGGAGGTCGGGCTATTCGTCAACCCCTATGCGGCGCTGCCGTCGTTGCACGTCGGTTGGGCGCTGCTCGCCGGACTGGCGCTGTGGCGCATGTCGGAGCGCCGCTGGACGCGGCTGCTCGCCGTTGCGATCCCGCTCTCGCAGAGCTGGGCCGTCGTGGCGACGGCCAACCATTGGACGCTCGACGCGTTCGCGGGGATGGGCGTCTGCGCCATCGCGTGGATACTCGCGGTGCTCTTCACTAGGCTGACGTTCAGATCCCCGGTTCAGATTCAGAGGAGTTGATGATGCTGATCGTCACGACGGACACAGTGCCCAATCACGAGATCGCGGACGTGCTCGGCCTCGTCAGCGCCAACAGTGTGCGTTCCCGCAACGTGGGCCGAGACATCCTCGCCGGGATCAAGAGCATGATGGGCGGAGAGATCCACGCCTACACGAAGCTGATGACCGAAACGCGGGAGCAAGTGCTGGAGAAGCTCGTGGCGTCGGCGGAATCGATGGGCGCCGATGCGATCGTGGGGATGAAGATGGAGAGCTCGGATGTGGGCCAGAACATGGCTGAGGTCTACATGTACGGCACAGCGGTCAAGCTCAGGTAACGCTGCTTGGCGCGGGCCGGGCCGGCGGGATCGCCCAAGCCAAACCGGAGCGGCCGCGTCCCCAGCTATTGGCCTGGCGTGACCACGACGCAGTACGCCTCGTACGTCTTGACCTCACCCTTGGGGGTCGTGAAGGTGACGGCGTCGAAGCAGACGGTGTAGGGCTCGCCACGCTCCGCGAGCGCTCGCTCAATGTCGATCGCGTTCTCTTGTTGCTCGTCAGTTTGCGTGCCGTCTGGTGCGGTGATCACGACGTTCTCGCTGCTGTCGCGGTTCTCGACCTTATCCAGCACTTTGTCGGTCTGCTCGATTTCTTCAACCGTATCTCCACGATCTGTGGCGTCGTACTCGTGCTGCTCGTCATCCTCGTCGACGCCGTCGTTGCCCTCGTCGAACGTGATGGTCTGGCCGTCGTTGTGAATGCGGACGACGCCTGGCCCGGTGGGCTCTTCCTCAAGCACGTTGCTCGAGTCGGCCGGGGGCTTGTCGTCTGACGGCGTCTCCTCATCGTCTGCCGGTTCACCCTCTGTGACGTCCTGGTCCGTTGAGTCTTGGTCCTGAACGGCGTCCTGTTGCACCGTGGCGGCCACTTGTGGCTGCTCAACGGCGACAGGAGTCGATGCCACCGTGCTCCAATCAGCAGGTTGCACACCGCTGACCTGCGTAGCGGCGGTCTCAGGTTGCGCCGCTTCATCATCCGCGGCCGTGCTCGAATCGGCACCCTGTTCATCGCCCTGTTCGGCGGTCTGCTCGTCGCCCTCATCTTGCGGCGCTTCCTGCTGCACCGCGGCGGCCGTCAGCGGGTGCTCGACGACAACTGGTGTTGTCGTCGGCGGCGCCCAGCCGATCGGCTGCACGTTACGGACTTGCAGATCGCCGCTATCGGACTGCGGCGAGGAGAATGAGAATCGGTAGCAGTGGCCGGCGCCGGCACCGCAACTGCTGCTCGCACGGAACGTCGGGTTCTCCGTCTGCGTGGTGGTCACATCCTGCGTTGCGCCGCCCACGGTGAGTTGAAACTCAACACCTTCGCCGGCAGCCAAGTCCAGCGGGACCGGGCTCACCAGGATGCAGCCGACGAGATTTGGGTTGTTCGTGACCGGTTGACAGTTCAGTTGAACAGAACTCTGCCCGCCTCCATCGACCGCTGCGAGCGCTTGTGGGCCGCCGGAGGCCAGGCTGATCGCGGCAACGGCCATCGCGCCAATCAGCGACAAGCCAAGGAGTGTGCGTCTCATGCTGCTCTTCCTCACCGCTGACCCTCACATGCCCCGTGCCCGCTGCCCCTGCTCGGCGTCACAGCGTCAGGGCAGCGCCCGTTTCCGATCTTCGCTGCACCGCCTGGACCGACCGCCTGATCCTACGCCCAACTCGGGAGCCGCCGCAACCGATCGAGGATCGCCGCCCCAACGTCGTACTTGTGCAAGAGCGGCAGCCGCTCGATCCCGCCGTCCGCGTCGAGGATCACCACGCGATTGGTGTCGACCTGGAAGCCGGCATCTGACTGGGAGACGTCGTTGGCGACGATGAACGCCAGACCTTTCTTGGCGATCTTCGACTGTGCGTTGGCGATGAGATCGTCGGTCTCGGCCGCGAATCCCACTTTGAGCAGCTTGGGCGCGTCGATAGAGGCCACGACATCGGGATTCTCGATCAGTTCGAGCGTCATCCCGTCCTGATCGGCGTCCTGCTTCTTCAGCTTCGACTCGGCGGCCTCGGCGGGTCGATAGTCGGCGACTGCAGCCGCCATCACGAGCGCATGCGCGCCGCGCGCAGCCTGCTGAATCTCGGCCTGCATCTCAAGTGCTGTCTGGACCTCCCGCACGACGATCCCGTAGCGGCCCTGCGGCGGCGGTTGGGTGGTGATCAGCGTGACCGCCGCACCCTGATCACGCGCTGCCTCGGCGACGGCGACGCCCATCTTGCCGCTGGAGTGATTGCCCACGAACCGCACGGGATCAATCGGCTCGCGCGTTCCGCCGGCGGTGACGATGATGTGGCGGCTCCTCAGGTCGCCGACGCTGCGTCCAATCGCGGACCGCACCGCTGCAGCCAGCTCAATCGGCTCGAGCAGACGGCCCAACCCCTGTCCGCCGGAGGCCAGCCGGCCGATGGCCGGTCCCGCGATGAACGCGCCGCGCGCCTTGAGCAGCTCGAGGTTGGCCTGCACGGACGGCTGCGCGAACATCACGGCATCCATCGCCGGCGCAACGACCAGCGGCGCGGAACTGGCAAGGGCAGTCAGCGTGACCGGGTTGTCGCCGATGCCCTGGGCCAGCTTCGCGATCGTCGTGGCGGAAGCGGGCGCGACCAGCATGGCGTCGGCGCGCCGACCCATCGCCACATGCTGTTCCGCCGGCGCGGCCGGATCCCAGAGGTCGGCAGCGACCTCACCCTTGACCAGTGATCGGTACGTCAGCGGCGGAATGAAGCGCGCCGCCGATGGCGTCATCGCGACGTCGACGATCGCGCCGGCGTCCTCGAGGCGGCGGGCCGCCTCGACGCTCTTGTAGGCCGAGATGCTGCCCGTCACGCCCAGGCAGACGCGGCGACCGCTCAATGGTTGCGGCGCCGACGCCCGTTCAGCGCTGTCGACAGCTCTCGCATCACTGCTCATGGTGTGCCTTCGGCGTTGTAGTAGTAGAGCTCGCACAGACCCCAGAGGATCAAGTCCTCGTCAACGATGTCGAGGATGTCAGTTTCCTCCGCAATGCGCGGCGCCCAGCCGCCAGTGGCGACGACCCTCGCGGGGCCGAGTTCCTCGCGGAAGCGGCCAATGATGCCTTCGACCAGTCCGACGTAGCCGAACAGAATGCCCGACTGCAACGCCGTCTCGGTGCGCGTGCCGATCGCCGTCGGCGGGCGCTCCAGGTCAATGCGGCCGAGTCGGCTGGCGCGGTTGAAGAGCGCATCGGTGGAGATTCCGATGCCCGGCGAAATCGCGCCGCCGACGTAGACGCCGTCCTCGTTGATGGCGTCGAAAACCGTCGCCGTCCCGAAGTCGACCACGATCAGCGGAGGCGGCCCGTGCCGCGCGACCGCCGCGACGGCGTCGACGATGCGGTCAGCGCCCAGCTCCTCGGTGTGCTCGATGGCGATGCGGACCGGCTTGCGCATGTGCTGCGAGACGAGCAACGGCTCGGTGCGCAGGAACTTGCGGCAGACCTCCTGGAAGACCGGCGCGAGCACCGGCACGACCGATGAGACGATCGCGCCGTCGATCTGATCGATCTGGATGCCTTCCGAGCGCAGCAGCGAGGCGACGAGGATGCCGTACTCATCGGACAGACGGTCGTGTTGGGTCGCGAGACGCCAAGTGTGCACGATGTTACGGTCGTCAAAGACGCCGATCTGCAGGGTGGTGTTGCCGATATCGATCCCGATCAGCATGGACGGCCGCCTCTCCTGCCGTCTTTATTCTATGATTGCCGGGACGGTGTGCGGAGCAAGTGCGCGGGAGGGTCGCTCGGAGGGTTTTCCAGAGCGTCCACAGGCGGGTGACGGGGAAGCTTGCGGCTGCTTCGGATCGTGCCTACCGTATCTGGTCAGAGACCACATTTCGCCTCTAGTCTCTCTGAGCGCGGGCGCGATCACGGGTCACCAATCCAGGACCAAGCGGAGCGCATCACGAGAGGCTTTCCGGAATGGCTAGCCCTGCACCAAACCGCCGCGACCGACCCCAATCCGACCACATCGCGATCTGGCGCCACGCCCTGCACCTGTTGCAGGACACGCTCGAGCCGGACGTGATCAAGACCTACTTCAAGGGCACCCACGCGATCGAGATTCGCGGCGGCACGTTCTTCGTCGGCGTCGCCAACCCGATCAACCGCCAGACGCTGCTCGAGCGCTACCACCAGCAGGTCCATCAAGCGGTCCGCGACGCCGCTGGCCGGCCCCTGGATATCGACTTCCGGGTCGCGCCGATGCCGCAGCAGGAGCAGGTCAGCCCAGACCTCGCGCCGGCCGATCAGGACAGCAGCAACATGCCGCTGATGGGATCTCGCTCGCAGCAACGGGGCCGTGCGCGCCACTACCCGGTCCTCTCCCCACACACGAGGTTCGAGCGCTTCATCGTCGGCAACTCCAACCAGATCGCCCATGCCGCCGCCGAGCGCGTCGCCGCGAAGCCTGGCGGCGACATGAATCCGCTCTTCATCCATGCGCCCTCGGGACAGGGCAAGACGCACCTGCTCGAAGCCATCGCACACCGCGTGATCCACGACTACCGCCTGGTCTACGTCAACACGGAGGATTACGTGCGCGGATTCGTCGCTAGCGTGCGCCTCGGCTCGCGGCCCGACTTTCAGGAAGCCTTCGAGTCTGCCGAAATCCTGATCGTGGATGACATCGAGAAGATTCGCACGGCCGAGCAGGCGCAGGAAGAGTTCTTCAACGTCTTCAACGAGCTGCAACGCGACGGCCGCCAGATCGTGATCGCGTCGGACATGCACCCACGCCGCTTGATGGGGCTGTCAGACCGCTTGGTGACGCGCTTCGAGAGCGGCTTCTTGACCAAGATCGACGCAGCCGACCGGGCCCTCTGCCACGCACTGCTCGAGCGCTGCAGCAGTGAAGCACAGGTCACATTGGACGCGGACGCCGCGGAGGCGATCGTCGATCGTTCCGCCGGCAGCGTGCGCACGCTGTTGGGCGGCTGGAACACGGTCCGCGTCCAGGCCGACATCGAGCGCGTACCGGTCTCTCGCGAACTGGTCGAGCGCTCTCTCTCGGAGCACGAGACGCGCCAGCAGCGTCCGCAGGTGCTGCAGATCGCGGAGCTGATTGCCGCGGTCTCAGACGTCACGGGCGTCTCGCCGCAGCAGCTGATCGGCACACGCCGGACACGCGATGTCACCCGCCCCCGCCACGTCGTCTTCTACCTCGCCAAGGAACACCTCGACAAGCCGCTCACACAGGTCGGCGCAGAAGTCGGCGGGCGCGACCACTCGACGGTGATCAACGGGCACCGAAAGGTCGCAGAGGCGCTCCAGCGCGAAAACCCCAGCCCGGCCGACCGCTGGTTCCGCCAGACCGTCGCCGAAGTGCGCACGCGACTGGGCCTGATTGGATAGCAGCTGACCGGTCCGTCGCTCCAGCTGGTCTGGAACCTTGACTGGCCGGCGGCCTACTCCTCCGTGTCATCCCCGTCATCGCTGCGCGGCTGATCTCCAGCCGCGCAGATTTCAGATCAAGCTCCACTGGCGATCCACAAGGCGCCCACCAGATACGGCTGCTTGTCCACCGACCGCCAACAGCCCGAACGGCCTCGTTTCCCATGCCAGAACAGCGTTGTCGCAGGTTGTCCTCACCCTCAACGCCAACTACGACAACTCCGGCGGATCAACAACCACTGATCTCTCTCAAACTGATCTCTCCGATGTTGCTGTCGATGGTGTGGATACACTCGATTCCATGATTGACGCGGTGGAGATCGAAGTCGAAGGCGGTAACGGCGGCAACGGCGCCGTCTCGTTCCGACGCGAAAAGTTCGTCCCGCGTGGCGGGCCGGACGGCGGTCGCGGCGGTCGCGGCGGCGACGTGATCGTGATCGCCAACCGTCAGCTGAACACGCTGCGTCGGTACCGACGGCAGCGGCGCTTCCGCGCGGAAGCGGGCGCCAACGGCGGTACCAACCAGAAGCGCGGCCGGGCCGGCGCCTCGCTGCTCCTGGAGCTACCCGTCGGCACCGTCGTCTCGGAGGCCGGCGGGGAGCCGCTGGTCGATCTCGAGGCGGATGGCCAGTCGCTCGTCGTCGCCTGGGGCGGTCGTGGCGGGCACGGCAACATGTACTTCCGCAGCTCGACCAACCAGACGCCGCGCGTGGCCCAGAAGGGCGAGATCGGCGAGCGTCGCCGCCTGCGCTTCGAGCTACGGGTCCTGGCCGACATCGGCATCGTGGGCCTGCCCAACGCGGGCAAGTCGTCGCTGCTCAGCTGCCTCTCTGCCGCGCGGCCACGCGTCGCCAACTATCCCTTCACGACCCTCGAGCCGCACCTCGGCGTCGTCTCGGTCGGTTGGGACGAGTTTGTCATGGCTGACCTGCCAGGTCTGATCGAGGGCGCGGCGGACGGGCACGGCCTGGGCCACGACTTCCTGCGCCACACATCGCGCACGCGGCTGCTCGTGCACCTGATTGACGGATCGCAGGACGATCCCGCCGCGGCCCGAGCGACCGTCGACCGCGAACTCGCGGGCTACTCGTCCGACCTGGCCTCGCGGCGGCAGATTGTGGTCGTCAACAAGGTCGACCTCGAGGAAGTGGCGCTGTTGCAGACCGAGATCGCGGCGCTCTTCGCCGACCTCGACCAGCCGCCGCTGTTTTGCTCGGCGGCGACTGGCGAGGGCACAGACGCGGTCGTCCAGGCCTGCGCGTCGGCCCTTGCGGAGCTGCGCGAGCAGGAGCCGGCGCGCGAGCTGGCAGCGCCGATCGTGCGGCCCAAGCAAGACAGCCGCCGCTTCGATGTCGAGCAAGCTGGCGAGAGCCGCTACCGCGTCAACGGCGCGTCGGTCGAGCGGTTTGTGGCGATGATGGACTTGGACGACGACGAGTCCCTGGCTGAGACGTACCGCTGGCTGGACCGTCGCGGTGTCGCGGCGGCGCTCTATCGGGCGGGCTGCCAACCTGGCGACGCCGTGCAGATCGGCCGTTCGCGGATCACATGGGAGTGGGAGCGCTGAGCGTGGCGGTTGGGGAACGTGGGGAGCTGAGGTTCGAGGCCCACGAGCGGGTGGGCGCGCTGGGCGGTACGTTCGATCCGCTGCACCGCGCCCACCTGCACCTGGCCGACACCGCAGCGGCCGCGCTGGAGCTTGACCGCCTGATCCTGATCCCCGCCGGCGATCCCTGGCGCAAACGCGGCCGTGCGATCACCGCGGCGCAGCACCGTCTGGCGATGACGCAGGTCGCGGCTGCCGTCCGCGGCGGCGGGCTCGAAGTCTCGGATATCGAAGTGCGTCGCGAGGGCCCCACCTACACGCTCGACACCGTCCGCGAGCTGCGCGACCGCGGCGCGACCCAGCTCTGGTGGATTATGGGCGCCGACGCTGTGCTCGACCTGCCACACTGGCATCGCGCGAATGAGATCCTCAGCTGCGCGCGGATCGCGGCGGTCGTCAGACCCGGCGCGGAGCTCGACCGCCGCCAGCTCGACCGCCTGATCCCTGGTCTCGGGCGTTGGCTCGACTGGATCCCGATGGAGCCGATCGACCTCTCAGCCACCGAGATTCGCCAGCGCCTGCAACACGGTGGCGACGTCTCGGCCGACCTCCCGCCGGCCGTGCTCGACTACATCCGCGCGCACGGCTTGTACGCGTAGGCCGCTGCTGACCTCCGGCTGTTCCTCAGCGTTGGGGCGGCGACAACTGGGATGGGTCGAACGCGGTCACGCCCAGGCCGGGGCGGGCTGGGTCGGCCAACGCGTCGGCCACGAGCAGCAGAGAGTCGCGCATTGCCGCCCAATCGACGCCGGCCGTGGCCGCGTCGGGTGTCTGCCAGCGGAACGCCTGATGCTCGTCGGAGAGCGTGACCTGCGCGTCGCTGGACACCAGCGCGGCAAAGGCGGGGACGAGATAGATGGTGTCGTTATCCGGGTTGTAGAACGACTCGGGACGGTCGAGTCGGAACCAGCGCCGGGCTTCAAGGCCGGTCTCTTCGCGCAGCTCTCGGATCGCGGCCTGCCAGGCGGTCTCGCCCGCGCGCTCCTCGATGTGCCCACCGACGGCCTGCCATGCTCCGGCGAAGCGGTGACCCGTCGGCCGCTGCAGCATCAGCAGCTCAATGCCCATCGCGCTCGTCCGCACGACGTAGACCGCCACAATGTTGCTGCGCAGGCGCGGCACCGCCGGCTACTCCGCCCACTTCGGAAGATCGGCGTCGAACGAGTCGTAGAAGGTGACATATGGTTTCACGTCGAGCACTGGCGTTCCGTTGACGAGGTCGAGCCCGATGACCTTGGCCACCGCGCCGTCGACTGATTCCAGAGGGCAGATCGAGATCGAGATCGGATTCGGGCGGTGCGCCGTGCGGGTGGCGAAGACGCCGACTTCAGGTGTGTCAGCGCCGCCGGAGGGATGTAGTCGGAGCAGCGCACGGCCTTCTTCGCTGACCTCTCCCATCCAGCCGATCACGAAGACGTGGGAGAAGCCGTCTAAGCCCTCCAGCGCCGGCGCAAACTCATCGCGGAACACGATCTCCGAGCGCACCTGCGCCCAGACGCGCCCCGACGTATCGTCAATGCCGTTGCGCACCACTGCGACGGGAGAGAGGTCGCCAATGCGGTCGGGCAGGCCGTGCAGCGCAACATTGCGCGCGACCGATGGATCGACGAGCCGCAGACGCTCGCGCCAACTGGTCATCAGGCACCCCTTCAGCTCAACGTTTCCAGTGGTATCCTTACCATAATCGCGCACCCCCGCACCGCGTCAGGACCTGCTGTTGTCTGCATCGGAAGCCGTCCAGACGGAGCTGTTTTCGGACAGCGGCGCCGTCAGCCCCGAACCTCCCGTCCATGTCGAGACCGCCGCCGAGCCGGCGGGTCCTGAGCCGCCCGAAACCGAACCCGCGTCCGCGCCGACGGCCCGCGCTGACGCGGTGAGCGGCAGCTACGACGCTTCGGACATCGACGTGCTCGAGGGCATCGAAGCGGTCCGCCGCCGGCCCGGCATGTACATCGGCTCGACCGGCCAGGCCGGGCTGCATCACCTCGTCTACGAGATCGTGGATAACGCTGTCGACGAAGCGATGGCCGGGCACGCCTCGCGCGTCGATATCACGCTCGAGCCTGGCGGCTGGGTACGGGTCCAGGACGACGGCCGCGGTATCCCCACCGACACGCACGCCAAGACCGGCAAGTCGGCGCTGGAGACGGTGCTGACCGTGCTCCACGCCGGCGGCAAGTTCGGTGGCGGCGGCTACAAGGTCTCAGGCGGGTTGCACGGCGTCGGCGCATCGGTGGTCAACGCGTTGGCCGCACAGCTGGAAGTGGAGGTCCGCCGCGGCGGGCGCTCGTACACCCAGCGCTACGCGCGCGGCGTGCCCGATAGCCCGGTGGAACAGTCCAAGCTGCCCTCGCGCGCCAAGCCGCGCAGCGGCACGATGGTCCGCTGGATCGCCGACGAACAGGTCATCGACCATCTCGAGTACGACTTCAGCACCCTGGCCCAGCGCTTCCGCGAGATCGCCTACCTCAACAAGGGCCTCTGGATCTGCTTCAAGGACGAACGCGACCGCCCGCTCGAGGCGACCCGCGCACAGCTGCGCGATTACGAGCCGCGCGCCGAGAAGAACTTCTACTTTGAAGGCGGCATCCAGTCCTACGTGCGCTTCCTGAACCGCGATCGCGAGGTGCTGCAGGGCCTGCCCTTCCATCTCGACCGAGAGATTGAGACATCAGGCTCGCCCGTCGCCGTCGAAGTGGCGATCCAGTACAACGCCGACTTTCAGGACTCCGTCTACGCCTTTGCCAACACGATCAACACGCACGAGGGCGGGTCGCATCTGACCGGCTTTCGCTCCGCGCTGACGCGGGCGATCAACGACTTTGCCCGCCGCAACAAGCTGCTCGGCGAGAAGGACGCCAACATCACCGGCGATGACACGCGCGAGGGTCTCACGGCCGTCGTCTCGGTCAAACTCGGCGAGCCGCAGTTCGAAGGTCAAACCAAGACCAAGCTGGGCAACCCCGAGATTCAGGGCATCGTCGCCTCGGCGACCGCGGAAGGTCTGGCCGAGTATCTGGACGGCAACGCCCGCGAGGGGCGGCGGATCGTCGAGAAGTGTCTCACCACCGCCCGCGCCCGCGAGGCGGCTCGCAAGGCGCGCGCGATCGTCCAGCGCAAAGGTGCGCTCGAAGGCGCGTCACTGCCCGGCAAGCTGGCCGACTGCTCAGAACGCGACCCAGAGCTGTCCGAGCTATTCATCGTCGAGGGCGACTCGGCCGGCGGATCGGCCAAGCAGGGACGTGACCGCCGCACGCAAGCCATCTTGCCGCTGCGCGGTAAGGTGCTCAACGTCGAGCGCGCACGGCTGGACAAGCTGCTCGGGCATGAGGCCTATCGCACGTTGATCACCGCGCTCGGCACCGGCATCGGCGAGGATTTCGACCTCTCCAAGCTGCGCTACCACAAAGTCGTGATCATGACCGACGCCGACTCCGACGGCGCTCACATCCGCACACTGTTGCTGACGTTCTTCTTCCGACACATGCGCAACCTGATCGACGACGGCAAGCTCTACATCGCGCAGCCGCCGCTCTACCGCGTCCAGGCCGGCCGCCAACAGGCGCAGTGGCTGTACTCAGACGCCGAACTCGACGAGTTCATGGAACAACAGTCTGAGAGTCAGAAGAAGGTCTCAGTGCAGCGCTACAAGGGTCTGGGCGAGATGAACGCCGACCAGCTCTGGGAGACCACGATGGACCCGCAGGCGCGCGTGCTCTGGTCCGTCGACATCGCCGACGAACATGCCGCCGACGATCTCTTCGTCAAGCTGATGGGCGATGATCCGGCCAAGCGCCGCCAATTCATCGAGCAGCACGCTGACATGGCACGGATCGACGTCTAGGTTCGACGCCTACCCGCCGGTCTGAGGCAGATTCTGCGGCGTGTAGTGCTCCTTGCGCACCAAGACGGTCACCCGAGGCCCAGGCGGGAACAGAAACGGCCGCAACGGCAGCGTCTGAATCCAGGCGAATCCCGCGTCGTACGCGAGGCCGCCAATCTCCGCAAAGCGCCGCAGCCGCGGCCGCCGGCCGCCCTCTGAGAGCAGCGTTGACCAGGCCGCGTTGAGCGTCGCCGAACGCGACGGCGCTACCTCCCAGATCACGGCGATCCCGTTGTGCGCCAGCACCCGCCACAGCTCCTGCAAGACGCGCAGCGCCGCCTCGTCGTCCCAGCGCCGCAGCAGATGTGGCAGCACCGCGATGTCGACGGTGGCGTCGTCGAGCGGCAGCCGGTGTGGCAGTGCGCGGACAACGCAGACCTCCGTCGACTCAGCCGCCGGACGATCGTCCGTGAGCACGGCGATGGGCGTCGGCACGAGCGCTGCCGCGTCGGCCAGGTGGGCGGCGAGCGTCGCCGAGTCTGGGCCGAGCACCAACAGCCGCTCGACGGGCGCCATCGCCGTCAACTCGACCAGTTGCGCGGACGGCGAGTCCTCGAGCGCCAGGCGCGGTTGTCCGCGCCACCATTGGCGCAGGCGCGGTGGGAGAGCAATGTCGCCAGACTCGATCAGCATCGGTCTGTCCAGCGTAATGCGGCATCGGACGCCGTTGGCGCATAGGCTGAGCGCATGACTGCCATCGGTCTCGTGGGCTTCGAACGATCAGGGAAGACGACGCTGTTCAACGCGCTGACCGGCGCGGGCCGGCCGACGGGCTTCAGCGCCCATCTCGATCCGCATGAAGGCGTCGTCGCCGCCGCCGATGCGCGGCTCGTCCAGCTCTCGGCGCTCTACGAGCCGCGCAAGACGACGCCCGCCGTTCTGGACGTCGTCGATCTGCCCGGAGCCGGATTCTCCGGAGTCCTCGGTGGCGGCGAGCCGCCCAGCACCGCGCTGCTCAACCAACTCTCGCTGCTCGATGCGCTCGTCCACGTCGTGCGGGTCTTCGACAACGACGCCGTGCCGCATCCTGCCGAGCGGATCGATCCGCTCGCGGACGTCGAGGCCATGCAGCTGGAGCTGACCTTCGCAGACCTGTCGCTGATCGAAAAGCGTCTCGAGCGCATCGCTGATGAGACGAAATCCATCAAGGCGGCGGACCGCGTCGCCGCCGATCGCGAGGTCGACCTGCTCCGCCGCCTCCAGTCGCATCTCGGCGACGGCGGGACGCTGCGAGACGCCGCATTGACCGAGGCGGAGCGGCTCGACATCCGCCACTATCGCTTCCTCACCGAGCGGCCGATGCTGACCATCTTCAACGTCGGCGAGGACCAGCTCGGACAGCCGGCGGCCGATGGTCAGATCACGCTCTCGGCCAAGCTGGAGGAAGACCTGCGCGAGTTCGACGCTGAAGAAGCGGCGGCCTATCGGGCAGAGCTCAACTCGGGCGCTGGCGCGGTCGAAACCGCGATCCAGGCCACCGTCAATCTGCTCGGCCTGAGAACGTTCTTCACCGTCGGCCCCGACGAAGTCCGCGCCTGGACGATTCGCGCCGGAGACACCGCGCCCCAGGCCGCCGGCCGCATCCACACCGATCTGGAGCGCGGCTTCATCCGAGCAGAGGTCGTGCGCTGGGACGACCTGCTCGAGTGCGGCCGCGATGTCGGCGCATCAGGAGCAGAAGCGGAAGCCAAGAAGCGGGCCCAATCCAGGACGGAAGGCAAGGACTACGAAGTCCAGGACGGCGATGTCCTGCACATCCTCTTCAACGTCTGAGTCGTCGGCCGATCAGGGCGGCGCGTATCCTGAGCGCATGACGACCTCCTCTGAGATTGCGCAGGCACTGTTGCGAGCCGCCCGCGAGGGGCCGGCACTGGCCGCCTGCACGGTGATGGCAGCCTCGCCCGGCGTCGATGTGGCGCTTGGCGCCAAGCTGCTCGTCTATGCAGACCACGAGATCGGCGAAATCGGCGGCGGGCCGCTGCAGGCGCGGGTGACACAGTTCGCTCGCGATGCCATCCCGAACCACCTCGTCCAAACCTGCGTGTTCACTCCCCAGGGCGATCTCATTGAGGGTCGGCGCGCGATTGAATCGGCCGACGCCGTCGTCGAGGTGCTGGTCGAAGTCGTCGAGCCCGCGGCGACGCTGCTGGTGGTCGGCGGTGGACACGTTGGCCTGGCCGTGGGTCAGCTGGGGGCGATGCTGGGCATGGATGTGGCGATCATCGACGACCGCGAGGACTATGCGAATCCCGAGCGTTTTCCCTACGCCGCAGACGTGATCTGCGGCGACTTCGACGAAGAGCTGCAACGCTTTCCCATCTCGGCCAACACCTACATCGTGCTGGTCTCTCGCGGCCACAAGGTGGACGAGCTGGCGCTGCGCGCCGTCGCCGAGCGCGGCGCCGGCTACGTAGGCATGATCGGCTCTCAGCGTCGAACGCGCACCGTCCTGCAGCATCTTGCTGAGGACGGCGTCGACCGCGAGTCGCTCGATCGCGTGTTTACCCCGATCGGCCTGGACATCGGCGCTGAAACGCCCGAAGAGATCGCCGTCTCGGTGCTGGGCGAGATCATCCTCGTCCGTCGCGGCGGCGGCGCCCAGCCGATGTCAGAGCACGGCCGCTCGCTGGCCGCTGCCAGCCGCTAAGCTGAGCAGAGAATCTCGAGCAGAGCCGAGGAGTCCCATGCCGCACGACGAGGTCTACGAAGCGATGTCTAGCGCCTTCGAGACGGGCGCGCCGGTCGCGCTGGCAACCGTCGCGCAGACCCTGGGTTCGACGCCGCGCAAAACGGGCGCCAAGATGCTCGTGCGCGAGGACGGCAGCTTCGTCGGCACGATCGGCGGCGGCTGCGGCGAGGCGGAAGTCTGGCAAGAAGCCATGGACGCCCTCGACGACGGCAGCGCGCGCATGGTCACGGTCGACCTGACCGAGCCGGTCGACGGCGAAGACAAGATCTGCGGCGGCGTCATGCGCATCTTTGTCGAACGCCTACAAGCCTGAGCGGCAGCGTCCGAGGTTCCAATGTCTACCCCAGCAGCAGGGCCAGCCGACGAGATCCGTCTCGAGTTCGAAGACGATCCGCGCATGACGCCGCTTGTGCAGCGTCTGGCCCAGGAGTACTGGGAGATCGTCCGCAGCAACGCCGAACGAGTCGGCTTCCCCATCGCGCGGGCCTGGGTCCGCGTTGACGTCGATATGGAAGACGTGACCCGATACTTGTTCACCGTCCACAGCCCGGTCACGCACCAGCGAGCGTGGGCGTTTCACCGATCGCTGCGCCTGGATGTCACTCGTTGGGATGAACAGATGGCGACGGCCGACCGCGAGGTCGGTCGGCGGTTGGCGCTGTGGGTGGTGGGACTCAAGCGCGCGCAGAGCGATTCGAATGGCGCTTGAACCGGATGACATCATCAGCGTTGCGGAGCGACTCATAGCTCAAGGTGGAGAGGCAGCGAGTCGAAGCGCAATCAACCGCGTCTACTATGCCTGCCATCTCGCCGGACGCGATCAGCTCTTCGGATTGGATGCGAGCCGACTCCGGCGCCGCCCAACACACCTGGCCGTGATTGATGCCGTCGCGACTGCGGCAGGCCGCGATGCGGAAGATTCGCTCGTTCGGCTCAAGCGCATGCGCGAGATCGCCGATTACGTGCGAGATTCTGAGCATCCAGAAGCCCGCTCCCTCTTCGCTGATGCAAGGGTGTCCGACTGGCCCGAACTCGCTGACCAGGCGATGCTCGTTGCCCGCGACTTGCTGCCGCTCTTGCAGGTCTTGCCGGCAGAGCGGACTCAGGATGCATAAGCGTCGTTCATCAAGGCGCGTCGAGGCTGATAAGCTAAGTCGCAACCGCCTGTACCGGGCCTTCCCGACGATTCGGATGCGGGGAGGAAGACCGAGGCGACGCGCCGTGCTCTGGGAGCGGTGCGCGCTGAGCGCTGGCGGCGCAGCAGGAGTGCGGTATGGCACTGATTGGATTTGGACCCGTCGAGGCGATTGTGGTCGTCATCGTGGTGCTCGTTGTCTTCGGCGCAGGCCGACTGGCTGGCGTCGGGAAGGCGCTGGGTACCGGCTTGCGCGAGTTCCGCGAGGAAGCCCGCACCAATGAGCCGGCGGACGGCGAAGACAGCGAAGGCGGCGAGGAAGTCAGCGTCAGCTCGGCCTCCGACGACCAGGACAAGCCCGCGTCCTGAGCGCCTGCTGCCGCGAATGACCTGCATCGGGCCCCGCGCCCGCAGAACGCACGCATGTGGCTCACCTTCGCGCGATCGCCTTCGACCTCTGGGGCACGCTGATCCGTGACGCGCCCGGCGGAGGGCGGCGGCGCATGCGTCGGCGCGAACGCATCCTGACCGATGCTTACCAACGCGCCGGTGCGGGACCAGGCGCAACAACTGCCGTGCCCGCCGCCATTCGCAGCGCGATCGACGCGCTCGTCCGTGCGCATCAGTCCAACATCGACCTGTCCGGCGAGGATCGGCTCAGCGCCGTCCGACAATCGATGTTGCAGCAGTGCCCGAACACCGTCGAGGATGACCAGCTGCTGCGATCGCTCGAACACGCTGTCTGCGAGAGCGCCAGCTGGGAACCTCCCGACATCATCGATGGCGCGGAGTCCGAGCTGTCAGCGCTGCACGCGCGCGGGCTGAAGCTGGCCGTGGTCTCGAACACCGGCCTCGCGCCGGGACGCTACGTCGAGCGCGCCTTGTGTGAGCGCGGACTCGACCGCTGGATTGAACACTGGATTTGGTCAGACGATGTCCGCAGCTGGAAGCCAGGCCGAGCGATCTTCACTGAGACGCTCGCGCGGTTGAATGTCAACGCCGGCGAAGCCGCGTTCGTCGGCGATACGCCGGAGGCAGACATTCTCGGCGCACAATCGGCAGGCTTCGCGGCTGCCGTGCAGGTCGGCGACAAGCAGGACGGCGCGATGCCGCCTGAGATCGCCCTGCCATCCATTGACGGCCTCACTGCTGCGCTGGTCTCAGCCGATCTGCTGTAAATGGCTCTGCAGCGTGGATGGCTTGCCAGCGTCGCCGATGGGCGATGCCGATTTCACCTGCATATGCTGCGAGTATGAACTTTGGCATGTTTGGCGGCGGCGGAATCAAGGCTGGGCGGATCCTGGGGATCCCGATTCGGCTCGATATCTCGTTCTTCTTCGTCTTTGGCCTGGTCGTCTTCCTGATCGCGACGCAGATTCTGCCCGACGGCCTCGATGGGTTGGGCGGCGCCGAGCGCTGGCTCTGGGGCGTGGGCGCCGGAGCCGTGTACTTCATCTCGCTGCTCGGACACGAGTTGGCGCACTCGCTCACCGCGCGCCGCTATGGCATGGAAGTGTCATCGATCACACTGTTCTTCTTTGGCGGCGTTTCGCTCATCCGCGAGGATTCGCAGCGGCCGGGCCAGGAGTTCTGGATCGCCATCGTGGGGCCGCTGGCCTCGCTGCTGATCGGCGTGGGATTCCTGCTGATCGCGTTGCTGGCGCTCGACTCGACGACAACGCTGCACGATGTCGCGCTGGCGCTGGGCGTGCTCAACGTCTTCCTCGCCGCGTTCAACATGCTGCCCGGCTTCCCGCTCGACGGCGGACGGGTGATGCGCTCCCTGATCTGGCGGGTGACGGGATCGCGCCACCGTGCGACTCGCGCCTCGGCCCGCCTCGGCCAGCTGCTCGGCGTGCTGATGATCGGCTATGGACTCGGCGGCGTCCTGACCGACGTGGGGTACTTCAACAGCGGCTTCAGCCCGATCTGGGTGGCGCTGATCGGATTTCTCCTGCTCACGCAGGCTGGTCAAGGGGTCAAGGCGTCCGAACTCGAGCGCGACCTGGCCGCGCTGCGCGTCGGCGAGCTGATGCTGACACCGCCCGACGCGCGGACGGCCGAAGCCGACCTGCCCGTCCGGATTCTCGCCCCGTCTCGAGCCCAGCTCGACCAGCAGGACGTGTTCATCGCGGCAGAGTCCGGCACCGCGGTCGGTGTGGCGTCGGCGGTGCAGATTCTGCTCTTGGACGAAGAGCACTACCTGAACGATCGCTTGCGCGACATCATGCTGGGCGCTGGCGATGTCCTGCCGCTGGAGCCGTCCGCCGGCGCCGACGAGGCACTGCGGCGTCTGCAGAAGGAACGCACCTTCGTCCTGCCAGTGGTGGAACGCGGCCGACTGCTCGGCGTGGTCGGTCTGGAGCAGATTCTGAAGGCGCTCGGACAGCAGCCGCCCAGCCTCGACTCGACGTCGGGAGCGTGACCATCGCCCGCCAATGGCTAGAGTCGATCAGGTGAGCACCCGACGAGTCCGACCCAGTCCCAGGCTCGCCGCAGCCGTGCTGACCGGCAAGATGGTCCGCTGGGCCATGCGGTCGCTCGGCTCTGGCGGCACCGCGCTGCCGGGACTGGTGGTCGAACGTCTCCACCCGGACGCCGCTCGCCAGCTGGCGAGCCGGCTGGGCGACACGGCGCTGGTCACCGGCACCAACGGCAAGACCACGACCGCCGCAATGCTCGCGAGTATCCTCCGCGCCGACGGCCGCGATCCGGTCATCCACAACCGCTCAGGTTCAAATCTGCTGCGCGGCGTGACCGCGGCCCTGGTCGACGCCGCGTCGCCGCTCGGTCTGCCGCCAGCCCGCGTGCCGGCCGTCCTGGAGGCGGACGAGGCAGCGCTGCACTCCATCGCGCAGGCCGCGCCGCCGACGGTCGCGGTCTTCACCAACCTGATGCGCGATCAGCTCGATCGCTACGGCGAAATCGAGTCGATCGCCCGGCGCTGGACCGAGACGCTCGCCCACATTCCACCAGACGCCGCGCTGGCGCTCAATGTCGATGATCCGTTGGTGGCATCGCTGGAACTCGGCTGGGCCGGCCGCGTCGTCCGATTCGGCATCGAAGACGACGCGGTGCCGGCCGCGCCCGACGGCGAGATCTCCGACGCCGTTTGGGACCCGACGACCCAGGACGACTTTCAGTACAGCCGCCGCTACTTCGCGCAGCTCGGACGCTGGCACACCCGGAGCGGGCGCTCGCGCCCGACGCCTGGCGTGTTCGCCGAACAGATTTCATCAAACGAGGGCGGCATGAGCTTTCGGCTCAGCGTCCCGGCCGGCCAGGCTGACGTCGCGCTGTCGGCGGACGGTCTCTACAGCGTCTACAACGCGATCGCGGCGGCGGCCGGCGCCGTGGCGCTGGGCATCTCCATTGATCCGATCGTGCGCGGACTCGAGGCCTACGAAGCCGCCTTCGGACGCCAGGAAGATCTGTCCATCGACGGCCGCCGCGTACGGCTGCTGCTGGGCAAGAATCCATCCGGCATGAACCAGGCGCTGCGCACGCTGCAACGCCCGGGCATGCGGCATCATCTGTTGGTGCTGCTCAACGACGGCATCGCCGACGGCACTGATGTCTCGTGGATTTGGGACGTCGACTGGGAGTCGCAGGCGCCATACTGCCGCTCGCTGACTGTCGGCGGACGCCGCGCGGCAGACATGGCGCTGCGTCTGGAGTACGCCGGATTACCCGCGCCGTCCGGCCCGCCGCAGGTCGATGTCGGGCGTGCCCTGCGACAGGCCTTCGATGCCGTCCAACCCGACGAGCAGCTGATCATCCTGCCCACCTACACGGCGATGCTCGACGTGCGCCAGCGGCTGGGCCGCATGGGTGCGACGAAGCTCTGGGACGCTGCCGCATGACGTCCGCTGCGCTGAACATCGCCGTGCTCTATCCCGAGCTGCTCAACCTGTACGGCGACCGCGGCAACGCCCGAGCGCTGGAACGGCGCTGCGCGGCGCGCGCCATCGAGGTCGTGGTCACCGCGGTTGAGATCGGCGACGACTGGTCGCCGCAATCGGCCGACATCATCCTGGCCGGCGGCGGACAGGATCGCGAGCAACGCCGCGTCCAGGCCGACCTGCAGCGGCGCGGCAACGCCCTGCACGACTACGTGGACGACGACGGCGTCGTGCTCGCCGTCTGCGGCGGCTTCCAGCTGTTCGGCAATCACTACCGAGGCTGGGACGGCGAGATCATGGAAGGCATCGGCGTGTTTGACGCGGTAGCGGCCCATCCGGGACCCAGTATTCCCCGCTGCGTGGGCAATGTGGTCGCGCTGTGGGAGGGCGAGACGGTGGTCGGCTTCGAGAACCACGGGGGACGCACCTATCTGAACGACGGACAAGAGCCGCTCGCTGACGTCGTCAGCGGGTTCGGCAACAACGGCGGCGACGGGCTCGAAGGCGCCCGCGTCGCTAACGCCTTCGGCACCTATCTGCACGGAGCGGTGCTGCCCAAGAATCCCCATCTGGCCGATCGCCTCCTGCGGTTGGCGCTGGCGCGGCGCGATGGATCGGATGCGCCCGAGCTGGCGCCGATCGACGATCGCCGCGCCCGCCGCGCTCATGCGGCCGCCCTCCACACGGCCCTCCACTCTGGCCCCTCTACTGACTTGCCGCCTGCGGGGTCTCGTCGTGCGTCGGGCGAGTCGCGGTTCGGCCCTCGATTCGCATAACCTAGGGGTGGACGATCACCCTTCGACTGGGACGAGGAACACTATGGCCGCCGACACTTTGACTCGCACGGCGCCGGATATCTCCTGCGAACACTGCGCACACGCCATCACCACAGCGCTGAGTGCGCTGAGCGGCGTCGCCGAGGTGCGCGTCGACATCGACGCCAAGCGCGTCGACGTGCAGTACGACGGGTCCGCCGCGAGCGCCGAGCAGATCGACGCCGCGCTGGAGGAGGAAGGTTATCCGCCGCTCCGATAGTCCCTGGCAGCCGGCCGACGGCGGAGGTCGAGACCAGGCTCCTCGCACCGCTGGGCCGCGAGACGACAGCCGACTGGCCGGTCCACCCTGGCTCTACGTTGCTGCTGCCGCCGTCATCTTCGCCGCCGCCGCGATCATCGCAGTGATCCAGGCCTCTGGATCGGACGCGCCAGCGTCGGAGACCCCGCCCGTCGCCGCGCAACAGGCGGACCGAGCAGACCAGGCGGATCCGGCGGACGCGGCCTCGCCCGTCGAGCAGCCGCCAGCGGACCAGGCGCTCGTCAGCCAACAGACACAGCAGTCGCAAGTCGCCCAACAGAGTGCGTCCGCGCAACAGGCCGAGGCAGAGCAACCGCTCGACGACGCCGATCGACCAGCGGCTCCGACGCAGGTCATCGAGCCCGATGACGATCCCCTGCTGGGCTTCATCGTTCCGATCACGGGCGCCTGCATCACGGAGTTTGAGGGTCATCTGCCCAGCGCGCCGCGCGCCTATCGCAACCACGGGATTCACGAAGGCCTCGACTTCTATCAGTGGGCCTCGTGCGTCACAATCTCCACCGCCACCGAGGCGTTGGCCGCCAAGGCGGGCGTGGTGATTCGCGCCGATACCGACTACGTCGACATCACGCCCGATGACTGGGCGAGATTCCAGCAGGACTGGGACGCGCCCGGTGTGCTCGATGAGGCCCGCGGCCGCCAGGTCTGGATCGACCACGGCCGCGGCATCGTCACTCGCTACGCGCACCTCTCAGCCATCGCCGAGGGCGTTGCGGTCGGTGTCGAGGTCGAGCAGGGCCAGCCGATCGGCTACGTCGGCGAGTCTGGCCAGCAAGAGGTCTACCTCGATCCAGGCAGCGATCTGCACCTGCACTTCGAGATTCGCATCGGCGACGGCTGGTTGGGGCAGGGTCTCGCGCCCCAGGAAGGGCGCTTGCTTTACCTGCGAGCCTTCGGTCTCGCTCCGCCGCCGCCAGACAGCGGCGGTTAACATGATCAGTCCGGGAGGGCCGAGCAGATGGTGACCAAACAGGCTGTACCGAACCCGCTGCCGCTCGCGCGCGACGTGCCCGAGGAAGAGCTCGAAGAGCGGGCGCTGCACTACGCGGCGACAGTGTTGATCGAGTACCTGTCGGCGAAGGAGAATGACGTTGAGGATGTCGCGGTGCAGGCCGTTGTCTTCAATCTTCAGAACCTGATGCGTTTGTTCGATCGACATGTCTTTGTAGCGCCCATTCGCGACGGGTCGGTGGAGTTCAATCGAGTGATTACGCGCGGAGATTGGGAAACAGGACAGTGGCGTCTGGCCTGGACCGTGCATGACGATTCAACCGAGTAAGCTACCGGCGGATGGCCAAAGCGACACGCCTGGCGGCGAAACCTCACCCCGCAGGATCCTCAGCAGCTTCGTTGGCGGTCTCCAACAGCGCGCGGGCCAAGCGGTTCGCTGGACCAAACGGGAGATCATTCTGGTCTTTTTCGCGGCATTCATCGCGGGGCTCGGTGCCGGCGCGGCGGAAGCGCTGATCTCCTGGGCCCTACCCTGACGTCGCCCGAGCGTTGCCCTCAGCGCGGACTGATGGGCCGCGTGGGCGGATCGCCGGGCTCGCTGGCTGCCGTCAGACCTGCGGCCGCACCGGATGCGATCAACGCCTCGATTTCCGCATCCGAGTAGCCCAGCTCGTCCCGCAGCACCTCGACCGTGTGCTCCCCCATTCGCGGGGCGGGACGGACGCATTCCGCCGGTCGACGCGACAACCGATAGGGAACGCCCTGATACTGTCGCGTGCCCATGTCCGGATGCGTCAGATGCAGCCACCAGCTGCGGGCGGCGAGCTGGGGATCGCGCAGGTGTGTGAGCGTTGAGTGCACAGCGCCGGCGGCGACACCCACGGATTGCAAGCGGTGTTGCAGTGTCTGCGAATCCCACGAGCGCATCCATGTCGACAGCGCCTGTTCAATCTCAGCCTCGCCAGTCTGCCGACCCTCGATCGTCCGCCACTCGGGACGATTCAGACCGACCGAGCGCGCTGTTTCCGCCAGGCGCTGCCATGAGTCGTCGTCGGGTACCGAGATGGCAATCCACTGATCCGAACCGTCAGCTCCGTCCGCGCAACGGAAGCAGCCTCGCGGCACGACGCCAGACCGGCGATTGCCGTTGCGTACGTGATCGGGCAGGCCGGCCGAAGCGGCCAGCAGATACTCGTCGATGTAGCCGACCGCGGATTCGAACATCGAGCTTTCGATCTGGATGGCGCCCGGTTGCGACTGGGCCTGGAACACCGCGGCGAGTGCGGCGGAAGCCATCTGCGCGCCGACGATCGGGTCGGCCTGCATCGTGCCTAGCAGCATCGGCGCTTCGCCCGGGTAGCCCATCAACAGGTCCCAGCCGGCGTTGCCCTCTGTGGTGCCGCCGTTGGCTCGGAAGTTGTCGTAGGGTCCGCCCGTACCGAAGCCCGAGAACGAGACCAACGCGATGTGCGGATTGACCGTCCGCATGTCATCGAGTGTCAGGCGCAGGTTGTGCAGGACGCGCGGACGGAAGTTCTCCAGTACGACATCAGCGCGGGCGATGAGCCGCAGCGCCGCCGCTCTGCCGGCCTCGCGGTCGAGCGCGAGCGAGATGCTGCGCTTGCCGCGATTGGCCATGTTGAAGTTGGCGCGCACATTCAGCGGATGCGCGTCCGGTGAGGCTGAGCGGTGCTTGCCGGTTGCCTCGAAGCGCCACAGGTCCGGACGCTGCGGACCCTCCACCTTGATCACCTCGGCGCCGAGGTCGTTGAGGAGTTCCGATGCGTACGGCCCGAGCCACGCATGCGTGAAGTCGACCACGCGCAATCCGTCCAGCGGCCCCGTCGAGCGCTTCGGTCGTGGACGCCGCGAGAAGCGATCTGATCGCTCCGCGTCGTGACCATGCTTGGCCAGGCGCATCGTCCGTCCCGCCCCCCGTAACCCGTCTGTCTCCGTGAAGTAGTCGAGCGCGTTGAGCTGCGGATCGGCCAACAGCTGGCGGGGCGAACGGTGCTTGGCCATCACGCAGCCCAGCTCCGACAGACGCATCCAGATCGTCTCTGCGTCGTGAGCCTCGACGATCGGCTGCATGTACGCCAACGACGGCTCGCGCTCAGCGAAGCGGGCGTCTCCCGAGAGCAGCTCGTCGGGCGGCGGGTCGCAGCCGAAGGCGATCGGAGTGTTGCGCAGCGTCTCCTTCGACCAGGGCGACAGCGTGATGTAGCCGTCTAACGTCTGCATGACCTGCGCCCAGCCTTCGGGTCCGCCTGATCGGGGCACCGCGACGCCGCTGAGCTCCGAGCGCAGCGACATAATCAGCGTCGACACCGCTTCGTGCGACGACAGCTCAATCCACTCGCCGCGACCGGAGTGCATTCGTTCCAGCAGAGCGGCGAACGCCGCCACCGCCCCAGTACACCGACGGCGCGGGGAATGATCGCCGCCGGCGCCGCCAACGGCTCGCGCTCCGCATCGCCGTTCGTCCCGGCAAAGCCGGCCAGCGCCTGGATGACCAAATCGTCGGCCAGATGATCGGCATACGGCCCCGACGTCCCGAAGGGAGAGCAGTGCACGACGACGAGACGCGGGTGCGCCGATGCGATGCCCTCCAGCTCGGACAGCGGCGCGTCCGTGACGAACACATCGGCGTCAGCGAGGGCGCCGCGCCACTCATCCGCTTGGGGAGCGATGGATGTCCCCTGCAGCAGCGACATCCGCAACAGCGAGACCATCTCGCCGTCGCGCGGCAACAGCGGATGCGCAGCCGTCAGCAACGAATCGGGTGGCTCGTACACCGACACGTCTGCGCCCCAGCGCGCGAACTCTCGGCCGCATGCGGCGGCCGGCACGTCTCGAATGTGCTCGACGACTCGAACGCCGCTCAGCAGGTTGCCGTCAGACATGGATCGACGGCTGCCACGGCTTGCCGAAGTTGCCGGGCTTCTGCAGCTTGGCCAGCGCCTCGCCGACTGGCGAGAGTTGGCGCTTGCCCTCAACCATGCGCGGGTCGGGCTGCCCGAAGCGCGCACCCACCGCGTAGGTCATGAAGCTCGCGTTGATGTGCGTCGAGAAACCCTGACCGTCCTGCATGTTGTTGATCGAGTGCTTGATTTGGCGCAGCGTCATCGGCGAGCGTTCGGCCACTTCGGCGGCGTACTCCAGCGTCTTTCGCTCCAGTGCCTCCGACGGATAGACCTGGTTGACGAAGCCGAGCTCCATCGCCTCGTGAGCCGGGATGAAGCGGTTCTGAAACAGGATCTCCTTCGCCTTGCGCACGCCGAGGTCCCACGGCGCTGAAAAGTACTGCGTATGCGAGGGCAGAAACAGCGCATCGTCCGAGGCGAACAGCAGATCCATCGACGCGGCCACCATCCATCCCCCAAAGATGCACTTGCCGTGCACCATCGCGATGGTTGGCTTGGGGTTGTTGCGCCAACGCATCGTGTTGAAGATGCGCGTGTCGCGCTGACGGTCGAAGACGCCGACGAAGTCGTCCGCCCAACCGTTGATCTCACGGTCGGCCAGCTCCGGCGGCGAGCCGAGGTCGTGGCCGGCTGAGAAATCCGGCCCGTTGCCCGAGAGCACGATCACGCGGCACTCGGGATCGTCGGCCGCCTCCTGAAACGCGCGATCAATCTCGTCCAGCAGCACGCGAGACTGCGCGTTGCGGTACTCGGGACGGTTCATGATTACCCGTGCCACCGGCCCGGGCTCGTAGATCACCTCGTAGTACGACATCATGCGCTCCGCTCGCCGTTCAGCGTGGGTCCGATCGGTTGCCAATGGGAACGAGGCTAGCAGCCCTCCGTTCCCTCGCTCGCGATCCGCTGGTGCGCAGACGCTACCCTCAGCCCCAACGACCCCGAGCACGCGCCTGCTTCGAAACGGATGACCGCATGGCCTTTGCATACTCCGACGTGAACCTGCCCATCCGAGAGACGACTATCAACGCGCACCGCGACAGCTGGGAGCGGATCGCTCGGCCCGGCCGCTGGTGGACGGGCGCTGAACGCGTCGAGATCGCCCGCCTGCAGCGCGCCGCACGACACTTCGACCCTGCCAAGAGCAGCATCCTGCCCGAGGCGGCGGTCTTTGCGATCCAGAAGCTCGTCGTCGACAACGCCAACCTCAACCGCGGCTTCTACGACGAGACCATCACCGCGCCTGGCATGTCCGAAGACCGCTACATCGAGCTGGTGGCTGTCGTCGTGCACGCGCTGTCGGTGGACGAGTTCCACCGCGCGCTCGGAATCCCGCTGGAGCCGCTGCCCGATCCGCAGCCGGGCGATCCGTCGCGGCAGCGGCCGTCCGCCGCCGAACAGAAGTGGTCCTGGGCGCCGATTGTGCCCAAGTCGGGCTTGCCGCCCGAGCTCGCCCAGCATTACGGCCCGCTCGAGTGGGGCGCCAACGTCCTCTCGGCGCTCTCCCTGATCCCCGAGAATCTAGGCTGGCTACACGACCTCTCAGAGGCGCACTACCTGTCGTTCCGCGAAATGCGCATGCCCGACCCGTTGCGCGCCATCTCCCGTCCGCAGATCGAACTGATCGCCGCCCGCGTCTCCGCGCTGAACGAGTGCTTCTATTGAACCACCTCGCACGTCCGCATGCTCCGTGAGAGCAGCGACCGACAAGGCACGCTCGATCGCTTGAATCTGCAAGGCGCCGTCGATCATTCCGACAGCGGTGTCCCGCACGACAGCCTGCTGACCGCATTCGCCGAGGCCGCCGTGCGTCGCACCGACTCATTGCCGGGACTGAGAGAGCGGATCGCCGCTGAGCTCGGGCCGCAGGAGCTGGTCGACAGCGCCGGCGTCGTGGCCAACTTCCAGCGCATGGTCCGCATCGCCGACGGCTGCGGCATCCCGCTCGACGATTTCACCAAGGAAGCATCGGAAGACTGGCGAGACCAGCTCGGCCTCCACCAATACGCCTCCGCCGCAAACACCGCATGACAGAGAGGTCACGATGACGACCACCATCGCACCGTTCAGCTACATCGACACAGATTGGCAGATTCCAGGCCGCATCCGCGACGCCCACCGCCGCAGTTGGGAGCGCCTCTCCGCGGCAGGTGACTGGTGGACAGGCGCAGAGCGAGTCAGCATCGCTGCCGAGTGCCGACGCGCCTCGGCGCTGGTCGACGGTCTTCCTGATCCCGGCGCCGGACCAGCTGAGCTGCCCGAGGCCGCCGTCTTCGCCATCCATCGGCTGATCGGCGACCTGCCCAATGTGAGCCGAGACTGGTACGACGCCACCGTGAGCGCCGACGGCATGTCCGACGCTCGATATGTCGAGCTGCTCGGCGTGCTGGTTGCCGTTTGGTCGGTCGACGAGTTCCACCGCGCGGCGGGACTGCCACTCGAGCCGCTGCCCAGTCCGATCACCGGCGAACCGACCCAACGGCGCCCCGCAGGCCTCGCCGACAACGGTAGCTGGCCGCCGACGCTGGCCGCGAAGAGCTTGGCCGACTCCGAGGCCGACATCTATCTGGGGTTCCCACGCGCCGCCAATGTCTGGGCGGCGATGAGCCTCCACCCGGACAGCGTCCGCTGGCTGAACGACCTGTTCCACGCCCACTATCTGAGCTGGGAGGAGATCGGCGATCTCGAAACCGAGCATCGTACGCTCACCCGCGCCCAGCTGGAGATCATGGCTGGCCGCGTGTCTGCCCTCAACGAGTGCTTCTATTGAACGGTGTCGCACGTCAACCTGCTCGGTCGGAGTGGGTCCGATGATCAGTACGAACTCTCCGCTGCGGTCGATGTTGCCGTCGATTCCGGGGTGCCGCACGGCAGACTGCTCCTGCAGTTCTGCGACGCCGCTGTCGGCCGCCGCGCCAATCTGGCGGAGATCCGCGCTGCGGTGCGCCGCGAACTCGGCGACACCGCCGCCATCGAGGCTGCAGCGAACATCGCGAACTTCCAGCGCATGGTCCGCATCGCCGACGGCTGCGGCATCCCGCTCGACGATCGCACCAAGGAAGCATCAGAAGGCTGGCGCGACCAGCTCGGCCTGCACCAATACGCCTCCGCCGCAAACACGGCGTAACGTTGACAGCAGATACGTCTGAGAGCGAACCGGATCGATGTCCCGCACTTCAGCAGCGTTGGATCGTCACGGCGGCGCATTGCCGACGTGGTTGATTGCCCGTCTCACAGGTCTGAGCCGCGATCAGCTGCGCGCCTGGAACCGCAGCGGCCTGCTGGTGCCCGCGGCACGCCGCGGCCGTCGGGGTGTCTCGCACAGGTACGACTGGAACGGATATCGGCAAGCAAGACTTGCCGCGAAACTGCTCGCGCTCGGCGTGAAGCCGCAGTACCTGCGCGGTGTCCTGCGGCAGTTCATCGATGTCGTGCCCGCGAACGCCGACTGGCCGGTGACCGTCACAGAGAATCGTGCGCTCGTCAATCCGAACGGTCAGGACGGGCAGACCGCTGAGCGGACACCTCAAGGTGCGTTCTTCGATTTCGTCGCTTCAGGACCGATTGACAGGGAGCGCGTGACCGAGCAGCTTCAGGGGATTCTCGATGAGGCCGCGCTCTCGAAGATCTGGCGTGATCTCGACGATGAGGACCCGCTCGGCTTGATGCATGCGTTTGGAGACTCGGTCACGATGGATCCCGACGTGGTTGGCGGAGCGCCAACGATCAAAGGCAGACGGATCGAGACTGCGCAGATCGCTGACCTCCATCAAGGCGGCATGACGCTCGAGCAGATTGCAGACGCCTATCGGCTGAAGCGAGACGAGGTCCGCCGCGCCCTGGATTTCGAGATCGAATTGGGTCGTCCAGGGTTCGCATATGCGCCTGCTGGTTGATGAAGATACGTCACCTGAGGCTGCTGAAGAGTTAACGTCACTCGGCATCGAGGCGACACATTTGACCGACCTGAACCTGCTGGGTTCTTCCGACGTGCAGCTGTTTGAGTTTGCCCTGGCCAATGAGTACGACGGCATCGTGACGCACGATCGATATACCGAGTCCGAGGTTGAGCCGCATGCCCTCCGCGCGATGCTTGACGGCCTTCGGATCATCAAGCTGGGTCGACCGAGGCGTGAGCCTCGAGGTCCGCAGGCCGAGCGGGAACGGCTGCGGAATCATATCGAAATCATCCGTGAAGCGTTACGGCCAACTTCCCAGATCCGTCGAGTAACCATCAGGAGAGCCCTCGACCAGCCTGAGCTGGAGTCTCTGGGCGATGTGAGGCGCCGGCTCGATGACATCGAACGAGGCCGTCCCTGACGTGAGTCGCCGCGCCGACTGGCAGCCCTGACTGCCGACTGGCAGCGGCCGTGACTGCCGACTAGCGGCGGCCGTGACTTACGCAATCGTCCCCAGTAGGCGCGTCATCTCGATGGCCGCTTGCGCCGCTTCCTCGCCCTTGTTGCCCGCCGAGCCGCCGGCTCTGGCCATCGCCAGCGCCGTCGTCTGCGTCGCCAGCACTTCGAAGATGACCGGCACGCCCGTGTCCAGGCTGACCCTGGCGATGCCGTGCATCGCCCCGTCCACGACCAGGCGGTAGTGATCCGTCTCCCCTTCGATTACCGCGCCGAGGCAGATGACGGCGTCGAAGCGCCCCGTCTGCGCGCACTTCTGCGCGGCGAGCGGTATCTCGAATGCGCCAGGCACCCAGTAGATGTCAATCTGGTCGGGGTCGGCGCCGTTCGACTCCAGGTGGTCGATGCAGCCATCGAGCAGCGCGGCCGTGACAAAGTCGTTGAAGCGGCTGACGACCACTGCGAAGCGCAGCCCGGCGGCCGGGCCTTGCTCAGGATTGGGATTGGCGGCGCCGTCGTGGACGTTGGGCATCACTTAACCGATCGCCGCGCGTCGCGGTGGATCGTCGCCCGGCGGCGTCGTTGCATCGCCGTCCTCGTCGAAGATGTGACCCATCTTTTCCTGCTTGACCGCCAGGTAGCGCACATTGTGCGGATTGGGCGGCGCGACGACTGACACGCGCTCCACGATCTCCAGGCCGTATCCGGCCAGTCCGTGACGCTTGGACGGGTTGTTCGTCATCAGCCGAATGCGCTGGATGCCCAGGTCGCGCAGGATTTGCATTCCAATGCCGTAATCGCGGCGATCTGCTTCAAAGCCCAGCGCGAGGTTGGCTTCCACGGTGTCCATGCCCTGATCTTGCAGCGCGTAGGCGGCGAGCTTGTTGTGCAGGCCAATCCCGCGACCCTCCTGCGCCATGTAGACGATCACCCCCCGCCGCTGCTCGGAGACCATTCGCATCGCGATCTCCAGCTGCTCGCCGCAGTCGCAGCGCTGGGATGCGAACACGTCCCCCGTCAGACACTGCGAGTGGACACGAACCAGCACCGGCTCGCCGCCCGTCACGTTGCCCATCACGAGCGCGACATGCTCCTCCAGATGGTCGGCGGTGCGGTAGCCGATCAGCCGCCACGTGCCAGTCGGCGTGGGTAGTTTGGTCTCCGTCACACGCTCGACCAACTGCTCGGTGCGCAACCGATATTGGATGATCTGCTCGACCGAGACCATCTTCAGCCCGTGCCGCTTGGAGAATCTGGTCAAGTCGGGCAAGCGCGCCATCTCGCCGTTCTTCTTCATGATTTCGCAGATCACCGCGCCCGGCTGTAGCCCGGCCAGGCGGCAGAGGTCGACCGACGCCTCGGTCTGCCCCGCGCGGACGAGCGTGCCGCCGTCGCGAGCGCGCAGCGGGAACATGTGGCCGGGCGAGACGATGTCGTTGGGACCTGAGTTGGGATCCATCAGCACGCGAATCGTGCGCGCGCGGTCGGCGGCGGAAATGCCCGTGGTGACGCCCGAGCGGGCTTCGACCGAGACCGTGAACGCGGTCCCCAGCGGCGCCGTGTTGGAGCTCTGGTCGACCATCAACCGCAAGCCGAGGCGATCCAGCAGCTGACCCTCCATCGCGACGCAGATCAGGCCGCGGCCGTGGGTGGCCATGAAGTTGATCGACTCAGGCGTCGTGAACTGCGCGGGCAGCGCGAGGTCGCCCTCGTTCTCGCGGTCTTCGTCGTCGGTGATGATCAGCGGTTCGCCGTTGGCGAAGACCTCGATCGCTTCCTCGACCGTGCAGAAGGGCGACTCCCTGCGCCGGGTCGCCGGACGCCCGCCGGGACGCCCCCCAGGACGCTTGGCGGGGCGCCGCTTACCCTTGGCCCGGCTTGCGCCACTGTCTGCAGGAGTCTGGTCGTCGCTCATTGGACACCACCTTCGTCTCAGTCAACGCCGCGCTCAATGCCGGCGGACAGCCCGCGCGCCGCGAGCCGGTCGTCCAGGATCTGATCGATTCGCGCCGTCAACAGTTCGTCGACGTAGCGGGCAAGTATGTCGGTCTCCAGGTTGACCGCGTCGCCGGGCTGCCGATCCAGGAGGTTGGTGTGCTGCTGAGTGTATTGGACGAGCGAGACGGCGAATCCCGCCTCGTCCTTGTCGATGATCGTCAGCGAGACGCCGTCGATGGCGATCGGCCCCTTCACGATCATGTGATTGAGCAGCTCCGCCGGCGCGTCGTAGGAGACGACGATGGCCTCCGATTCTTCGCGCGTGGAGCGGAACGCGCCGCGGCCCTCGACGACGCCGCGCACCAGGTGGCCCGACAGCCGATCGAGCGGACGCACCGAGCGCTCCAGGTTGACCCGATCGCCAGCCACCAGCTCGCCCAGGTTGGAGCGGCGGTACGTCTCGGGCATCAAGTTGGCGAGGAACTGGGCATCCTCAATCGAGGTCACGGTCAGGTCGACGCCGTTGATGGCGATGCTGTCGCCCAGCTTGGCGTCCTCCAGGATCAGCGGCGCGGCAATCCGCAGCAGACCCTCGGCCGCCTCGGTGACCGCGCCGACTTCCTCGATTATCCCCGTGAACATCTGGCCGACCTCTCCTTGGGCTCATGGTACCCGCATTGATCGACCGCACCGCCCGAACGGCCCTCGCTATGTCAGCCGTTTGATCAGCATGTCCGACCCGTCCTCGGCGCTGCGATAGTAGCGGAACCCGGCTTCGCGACACGCCTCGTCGGACAGCGCCGGCGTCTGCGTCCGCGGCAGACTCAGCCACTCGGCGTCGCGACCGGCGGCCGACGCTTCGCACGACTCGCGCAGCCGCTCGCCCGTCGTCGCGGGCGCGTCGACCCTGGCGGCGAGACAGCGTATCGACGCCGGGCCGTCGGGACCAAATCCAACCGCGCCGACTCCGACGATGTCCTCGACATCAGCGTCCGACGATGGCGGCGCGACCGCGAGCCAGATCACCGCCGACGCGGAGCGCGTGGCGTACAGGAGCCGATCGGTCAACCGCGCGCCGTCTGGAATCTGCGACGCGAGCAGTTCGGCGATCGTATCTGCGTCCTCCGTCAGCGCCGGACGCACCCGCAGGTTGAGTTCACGCTCTGGATCGCTCGGATAGCCCGTGACCAGCAAGTCGACGCCGAGCGTCTCGACCGACGTCCGGTTGAGGCGCAGGACATCGCGCATGCGCTCGGCGCCGCGGCCTTTGACCGCTGGTTGGGCGTCTCCGCCAATCAACATCGGCGCCACGACGGCGGTCACCTTGTTCACGAGCCGCTGGTCGAAGAACGATCCGAGCACCTCGCCGCCGCCCTCGACGAGCAGACTGACGACACCTTGATCCTGCCCGAGCCGCGTCAGCAGTGCGGGCAGTGAGACGCGCCCATCCGTTCCTGCCTCGACGACGGCCAGATCGATGTCACGCGCCGCCATGGCAGCACGCCAGGATGGATCGCACGCCTCCGTCGTCGCGATCAGTGTGGGGTTGACATCCTGACCTTCCAGCACTTGCGCGTCCAGCGGAGTCCTGCCGCGGCTGTCTAGTACGACCCTCAACGGCTGGGGGACCGGGCCGGTCCAGCGCTCGGGCCGCGCGCTGAGCTGCGGGTTGTCGACGATAATCGTCTCGACCCCGACCAAAATGGCGTCGAAGTGCGGACGGTTCCGATGCGCCCAGCGCAACGTCTGCGGACCGGAAATCCAGCGGGAGTCGCCGCTCGTTGACGCGATCCGACCGTCCAGCGAGGCGGCGAACTTGGCCGTGACGAAGGGGCGTCCGCTCCGTCGGTGGTGCGCGTAGGCCTCGTAGTGCGACGCGCCTTCTGCTGCGCCGTCGCCCAGCGAGACGACCATGCCCGCCTCGCGCAGCCGTTGCAGGCCGCTGCCCGAGACGCGTGGATCGGGATCTCCGACCGCCACCACCACTTCGGCGATGCCGGCCCCAATCAGCGCGTCGGTGCAGGGCGGCGTGCGTCCAGTGTGATTGCAAGGCTCGAGCGTGACGTAGATGGTCGCGCCGCGAGCCAGGTCTCCCGCGTTGCGCAGCGCCATCGCCTCCGCGTGCGGACCGCCCGGCCGCTGCGTGGCCCCCTCGCCGACGATTCGCGGCCCGTGTGCGATCACCGCACCGACGGCCGGATTGGGACTGGTCGTCCCCAAGACGGAGCGGGCGAGCTCGAACGCACGCGACATCATGCGCGAACTGCCGGCGCCGGAGCCGTGCGAGCGCATCATGGTCAGACCGTGCGGCGGTCCCAGAGACCCAGCAGCAGGCAGGCCATCGCCGCCGCCGCCGCCAGCGATCCGAGCGCCAACTGCAACGGCAGCTCCCAGCCTGGATCAGCAGCCAGCGGCTGTCGCGGCCGCTCCTGCAACGGCCAGGCGCTCTCCACATCCGACGCTTCAGTCACCGTCACCAACCGCACCGTTCGTGTGACCTCGACATCGACGGCGTCGCCGTCGTCCGTGATGGCGATTTGCGCCCGACCAGGATCTGCTGCGCTGGACCCTTCAGCCGAAGCATCCGACCGTTCGCTCGACGACTCGTCATCCGCCGCGTCCGCTGCAGTTGTGGCGTTCGCAGACGCCGAACGGTCATCCGCCGCTTGTGCGTCCTCGGACATCGCTGACTGTTCGGCCTGCGGGCTCGCCGCGAGCACGGCGCTGGCGCTGACGGGTCGAGCGTCGGTTGCCTCGCCGTCGCTGCGTCCCGCCGTCAGGGCGCGCCGCGACGGTTCGTCCGTGTTGTCAGCCGATGACGCTGGCCCATCCGACGCTGCGACAAGCGGCTCATCGGCCGCATGCTGGGCGATCGCGTCGTCGCCACGATCAGTCTCTGCCATCGCTTGTGCTTCGGCCTGTTCCTGAGCCTGCTGCTCAGCTTGCGCTTGCACCTGTGCCTGTGCCTGTTCCTGCGCCTGTTCTGCGAATGCCGCGACCGACGACTCAGGCTCTGCGGCCCCGGCCGACTGTGCCGACGGCGATGCCTGCGCCTCGACCGGCTGAGTCCTCACCGACATAGTGGGAATGCTGGCGGGCTCAGCCGCCACGCTGCTCGCGGAGGTCTGGGCGTACTGCACTGACGGGGCATCTATGAGGTCGAAGACGAGCGCCGCGGCGAACGCCGCGGCGGCGATCACCGCCACCGACGCCAAGGCCATCGTGCGGCTCGGGCTGAAGTGCCCACCGACCGTCTCGCGCAGAGGTTGGTCGAGCATCTCGGGCGTCAGCTGGAAGCTCACCGGCGGTGGTTCGACATAAAGACGTCGCAGGGAGGCGTGCATCTGCTGCAGATCGGCCAGGTACTCCTGCATCTCGCCAGACTCGGCCAGCCGCGCTTCGACGCGTTCGCGCTCTTCAGGCGACAGCTCGTCATCCATGTAGGCCGAAACGTCGTCGCGCCAGCCGCTGCGCCGCAGCATCAGGTCGGTCCAGGACGTCGGCAGATTCAGTCGGCGCATCATCGCAAGATCATCCCAGTTTCAGGTGCCAAGGTGTCAACCCGCCTCGCCATCCGCGCCGCCGAACGGCGCTCTCTGCACGCTCTCTACAAATGTAGACGCTGAGCGGGCTGATCTGGTTCCACTCCAGACGTGCATCTGCTGTGACAGTCAGCCATTCGATTGATCGGGGACGCATTATGACTGCTCCGCGCTGTACATCTGTGTCATCTGCTCGCGCATCGCCGCGCGACCGCGGCTGATCCTCGACTTGACCGTACCCAGCGACCAGCCCGTGGCGTCGGCGATCTCCTCGTAGGACCATTCCATCACGTCGCGGTAGACCACCGCCACGCGCTGGTGCTCAGGCAACTGTTTGAGCGCCGCCTGCAGCTCGACCCCCAGCTCGATGTTCTCGATGACCTCCTCCGGAGATCGGGCCGTCGAGGCCGGCATCAAGTGGTCGCCTACGTCGTCGACCATCTGGTCCAGCGACGAGGTCGGGCGGCGTTGGCGCTGACGGAGAAGATCGTTGCAGGCGTTGCGGGCGATGGTGCTCAGCCAGGCGCGAAACTTGCCTGCCTGGTTGTAGGAGTCCAGCGAGCTCCAGGCCTTGATGAACGTGTTCTGCGCGACGTCGTCGCCCTCCGCCATGCCGACCCGGTTGTGGCAGATGCCGCGGATGTACCGCTGATGTCGCTCGATCAGCACGTTGAATGCGTCCAGCCGTCCGTCGAGAGCAAACACGACGAGTTGGTCGTCCTCGAGGTGCTGTAACTCGCGCCGTTGGGCCTCAGGACTCACGTGCCCAGTCTTTCCCGCGCTGCTCGCTGGTCACGCAGGTTGTGGGACACTGCGCCCATGCCGCTCGTCAACCCGCGTTCCATCATCGCACAGGCGCACGAGCGCCGGCGCGCGGTGGTCGGCGCGAACGTCTCGACGCTGCACATGGCGCGCGGCGTCCTGAGTGCGGCTGAATCGACGGCGCGTCCCGTGTTGATTCAATTCAACCGCTCGGGACTGGAGCTGATCGGCGGCGTCCACGCCAGCGCGGCGATCGTCCAAGCGCTCGCCGATGGCCTGCGGACAGACGCCGCCCTGCACCTGGACCACGCCGACACCCTTGACGAGCTGGCATTGGCGATCAACTCCGGGTTCCACTCCGTCATGATCGACGGCTCGACGCTGCCCTTCGAGCAGCATCTGACCATCGTTCGCGAGGCCAAGGCGCTGGTGCAGTGGTCCGGTCTGCCGCTGGAAGCCGAGCTCGGACACGTCGCCGGCGACGAGGCCGGCGTCACGATCGGAGCCGCCAGCTGGACCGACCCCGACGAGGCGGCCCGATTCGTCCGCGAGACCGACGTCGACTGGCTCGCGGTCGCGGTCGGCAACACGCACGGCGGTAGGGCCGTCGGCGGCCTGCAGACCGACCGCTTGCACGCGATCCGCGCCGTCGTCAACGTGCCCTTGGTCCTGCACGGAGCCAGCGGCCTGGGCAGCGACGACCTGTCGGCTGCCGTCGAGCTGGGCGTGGCCAAGATCAATGTGGGAACGGCGCTGCATCGAGCAGCGGCCGCAGGCATGGCCGACAGCTTGCGGGAGCGTCCCGGCAATCTCCGGGCCGCGCTGCTGGAATCCGAACAGCGCGTCGCGGAGGCTGCCGGCGAGCTGCTCACCTCAGCCTGGGCCGTCGACCATCAGCCTCGCGACGCCGGCCGATAGACGCTCATCACGACGCCGTTCACCAGCGCCTCCGATTGCAGCAGGCGCAACTCTCCCGACACTCCATGCTCGAACAGCCGCTTGCCCAGCCCGACTACCACAGGGAACGTCCACAGCCGAAACTCATCGACCAGCTCAAGCGCCAGCAACGACTGAATCAGATCGGCGCTGCCGTGCACCTGGATCAGCGGTCCGTCACCCGACTTCAGCGCTGCGACCTCAGCCGCGATGTCCGTGATGATCGAGGCAGGGCCCCACGACAGATCCATCGCGCTTGACCGCGTCGCCACGTACTTGTGACCGCAGTTCAGACGCTCGGCGACGGGGTCAGTCTGCGGAACGGACGGCCAGTGAGCAGCGAACGCCTCATATGTCCGTCGCCCGAAGAGCAGGTCGTACGGCTCGCGCATCGCCTGCTCGTAGACGTGTGGCATGACGCCGTCCCAGTAGGGCGCACCCCAGCCGCCAGCGCTGAAGCCCTGCGATGGATCCTCGTCAGGACTGGTCGGGCTCTGCATCACGCCGTCGAGGGTGACAAAGCTCAGCACGGCCAGTTCACGCATGAGGGCAGGCTAGCCGGTCCGCTGCCCGACCCGCATACACTGGACGCGGGCCCTTAGCTCAGTTGGCCAGAGCAGCGGACTTTTAATCCGAAGGTCCTGGGTTCGAGTCCCAGAGGGCCCACCAGACTGGACAAAATCAAGAACCTTTGAGATTCGCTTTGCGTTGGAGCTGTGAAGGTCTGGTTGGTTTGGTGTGGTCTTTGGTGGCCACGGCGATGAGCAGGAACCGTCTCCAGGCTGTCGGAGCTTTGGATCCAATGGCGTGACTGCCATGGATGCCCCCAGACAAGCACGAGGCTCAGTGCACTCCGCGCGCGTGACCGGGGTCTGGCATCCGCCCGGACCCTCGGGCGAGACGTACGCGCTGGAGCGTTCGGCCGTCAAGCTGCTGCTGCCTCCGGGTCACGCGCTCACCGAGGGCGCCGTGGTCGGTGACACCACAGGAGACGTGCCGCACGAGATCCGCTTCCCCTCAGACCTCCTGCACCGCCACCATCTCTACGTCGCCCGCACGAGGACGGGCACATCGACCCTGAAGCGCCACATCGTCGCGCACAAGCTGCGGGATTAGCCGGCCGGCCGCGACGGGGACGCGATCGTCGTGGTCGACCTCCACGCCGACCTGGTCTCCGACGTCCTAGAGCAGGATCTCGAACCGCTGGCCCGGAGGCCCACCTGATCGACCTGGCCGACGGGCGCGGCGCGGTCGGCATCAACCTGCTCGACACGTGCATCTTCGCGGACCGCGACCGGAGCGCCGACTCGGTCGTCCGCGTCGCCCGCGGGCTGTGGGAGCAGTGGGCCCTAGGATGCAGTCGATCCTGATGAAACTGTCAAGACCCTGCATGAAGCAAACGCTAGTCCCTCCACCGAGGAGCTTGAGCAGTACGCGATCCTCGACGCGCTGCGTCTGCTCACGCACAAAGGGTTCCGGGGCGACGTGTTCAAGAAGCTGCGCGACCCATGCCTGCTCGAATGGTGGGCGCACGACTTCAGCGGCTGGCGGACCGAGTATCAGGCCGAGGCGCTGGCGCCTGTCCGGACGCGTCTGACCTACCACCCAAGACAAAATCGAGAACCTTCTCGTTGACTTTCTTGCTGAGTGCAGAGAGCCCCGCTCCGAGCGTCCGAGCGTGCACCGGGCGATGACCGTGAAGCTCTTGCAATGGGG
>JAJEBU010000023.1 GCA_022822375.1 Dehalococcoidia bacterium | reverse complement strand
TCCTCCTCCGTGGTCGGCGGACGGCGGATGAAGCGCATCTACGAGCAGTCGCTGCAGCAGGGCGTGCCCTTCGTCTACTTCGGCGAGACGGGCGGCGCGCGGCTGCCAGACTCGCTCGGCTCCGAGGGCTTCTCCAAGATCGCCGCCTCGGTCGAAATGGGCCGCCGTCGACGCCGCATTCCGCTCGCCACCGCCATCGTCGGCGAGTCCTTCGGCGGTTCCAGCTTTCACAGCGCCTACTCCGACTTCACCGTCCAGGTGCGCGGCTCGGCGCTCAACGTCTCATCGCCGCGAGTGATTGAGATCGCCACGGGCGAGCTGATCACCTTGCAGGAACTGGGCGGCGCCGACATCCACCTCGATCTCACCGGACAGATCGACCAGGTGGCCGAGTCGGAGGACGACGCCATCGCGCAGATCAAGAACTTCCTCTCCTATCTGCCCTCCAACTGCTGGGAACTGCCGCCCGTGCTCGACGGCTACGACCAGGCCGAGCCCGATCCGGCGCTGGCCGACCTGGTGCCGTCGCGGCGGCAGCGGGCCTACGACATGCACCGCGTGATCGCGCGGATCGTCGACGACGGCGAGATGCTGGAGCTCAAGCCGCGCTTCGGACGCTCGCTGATCACGACGCTCGCGCGCATTGGCGGGCAGACTGTCGGAATCCTCGCCAGCAATCCGATGTTCAACGCCGGCGCGCTCGACCCCAACACCTGCGACAAGGGCACGCAGTTCCTCTGCCTGTGCGAGGCGTTCAACATCCCCACGATCTGGCTGCAGGATGTGCCCGGCTTCATCGTCGGTTCGCAGCCCGAGCATGCGCGGCTGCTGCACAAGGCGATCATGTTCCTCGAGGCGCTGTCGCTGTTGACCGTGCCGCGCTTCACGATCGTCATGCGCAAGGCGTTCGGGCTGGCCTACTTCTCGCTCAACGGCGGCAACGACAACAACATGCTCTCGACCGCCTGGCCGGGCGCGGAGATCTCCTTCATGGACCCCGGCGTCGGCGTCAACGTCGTCCACGCGCGGGACATCGCAGAGTCCGACAATCCCGAAGGCACGCGTCAGAGCCTGATTGACGAATGGACGCTCGGCCACGAGCCCTTTGGCGCCGCCGGAATCATGAATCTGGACGAGATCATTGACCCGGCCGACACCCGACGCTGGCTGCTGGAGGCAGTCCAGCGCTTCCCCGTCACCCCGCCGCGTCGGGGCGAGAGCAAGGAACTCGCCACCTGGCCGACGTGTGTGTGATCTCTGTACGCCCCGCAATGGCTGTCACGTCTCTAACCATCATTCGTTGACGAACAGTACAAGATCAGAGGACATCGGCCCCGCCAGTGAGCACTCTGCGAAAGCCTCGGTGTGAGGATCATGAAGGCAAACCGACTGCGGACGAGGAGACCTCAATGCATCAGACCACGAGGCAACGCTGCCTGGTTGCGGCTGTCGTCGGTCGCACCCGGTACCCGCAGCAGCCCACAAGACCGCAGACAGCAATCCTGGGCATGACCTGAGCAGGTCAGGTCGCTGAGCTTGTTCCCGACCTTGTTCCCGACCTTGTTCCCGTGCTTGTCTCCCGCGCGGCGGTGTCCGCGTGGCTTTACGATTGCGTCGAAGGCGATCACGGCTGCGACGACCGACGGCGACAACGGCAGTGGGACGTCCTTCAGGAATCGGCGCCATGACGACCAATCCCTCCGACCGCGAACCGCTCGAGGATGAGCCCGAACTCGAGCCCCACATCGAGGATGCACTCAGGCGCGTGGAGCATGGCGAGCGGATCAATCTGTTCAGCTTGAACACGCCGCAGATGCGGGCCTTCCATATGAGTTGGTTCGCGTTCTTCCTGGCCTTCTTTGGCTGGTTCGGTATCGCTCCGCTCATGCCCATTGTGCGGGACGATCTGCAGCTCACCCCCGGACAGCTTGGCAACACCGTCATCGCGTCCGTTGCGCTGACGGTATTCGCTCGACCGATCGTCGGCTGGCTCTGCGACCGACTCGGGCCGCGACTCACATACACGGGCCTGCTGTGCCTCGGCGCCCTGCCGGTGATGTGTGTCGGTCTGTCTCAGAACTATGAAACACTCCTACTCCTGCGCCTCGCCATTGGGGTCGTCGGCGCCGGGTTCGTCGTGACGCAATACCACAGCTCAGTGATGTTCGGCGCGGACGTCGTCGGCACGGCCAACGCCACCACCGCCGGATGGGGCAATCTTGGCGGTGGCGTCACCCAGATCATGATGCCGCTGGTGTTGACGGCCATCGTGATGGTCGGCATCGAAGAGTACCTGGCCTGGCGCTTTGCCATGATCGTGCCCGGAGCGGCGCTGCTCTTGATGGGCCTGGGCTACTTCTTCTTCACGCAGGACACGCCGTTCGGCAACTTCTCCCAATTGCGCGCGCAAGGGCGCATGCCTTCCCCTGCACAGACCGATGTTGGATTCCGGAAGATCGCGCGCGACTACCGAGTTTGGGGGCTGTTTCTCGCTTATGCGGCGTGCTTCGGCGTCGAGCTCACCATCAACAACGTTGCCGCACTCTACTTCTACGACCGATTCGAACTGAGCCTTCGTCTCGCCGGGATCGTTGCAGGCCTCTTCGGCTTGATGAATCTGTTTGCTCGCCCGCTGGGCGGCATGATCGGGGACCGGGCCGGAATCAGATTCGGGATCAGCGGCAGGGTCACGCTGCTCGGCATCCTGCTGCTTGCGGAGGCCGGCGCGCTGGTCGTGTTTGCGAACATGTCGTCGCTGTACTTGGCGATCCCGGCAATGATCGTCTTCAGCTTGTTCGTGCAGATGTCTGAAGGCGCGACGTACTCGGTGGTCCCGTTCATCAATCGAGCAGCGCTGGGCTCAGTCACCGGCATCGTCGGCGCCGGGGGAAACGCTGGTGCGGTGGCATTCGGTTTCCTGTTCCGCTCGGAGTCGCTCTCCACGCCAGACGCGTTGACTTGGATTGCAGCATTCGTCGCTGCGGCCTCTCTCCTCATGTTCGCCTTGCGCTCTTCGTTTCGATCGCGTCAAGCTTGATCTCTTTTGGAGGCAGTCAAGCGGTGAGGCTTCAGTTGGTCACGGGCGAGCAGGCGCGGGAAACCTAGCCCCGTTCTCTGCTGCGCGCCGACATCCGACGCTGCATGGCCGCCGATGGCTTCGCCTGCTTGTGACCAGTCGTGATCTTGTTGCGCACTTCGCGCGTTACCCGTCTTGGCAGTCGCGCCTCGTGCTGCGCGAGGAAATCCAGCACCGCAGGCGCGTCGCGCAGCGCGAGCTCGCGCAGCGCCCAGCTCAGCGCCTTCACGTGCAGATCCTCATGCCGATCGATGAACACCTCGCAGATGTCGAGTGTGCGCGCCGCGTCGCCGCTGCCGAGATGCCGCTCGTTCAGGGCGATCGTCGAGACGAGCGCCGCGCGTTGCCACCAGAAGTCGTCGGAGGTCGCCCAGCGACGCACGCGGGCGTCGGTGATCTGTCCGCGCTGCCAGGCGGGACCGCTCAGCTTGCGTGCTAAGTGGTCGACCGAGGCCCAGCCGTCGAGCGTGGGGCCCAGGCGCTCCAGCTCGCGCCAGTTGAGCAGCGCGAATGCGCCGCGATGCATCCAGGCCAGGTCGAACGCGACCATCCGCGACTCGTAGGCCGGGCCGTGCTCGGCGCGTCGGACGCGGCCTCGGCCGCCCTGCTCGATCAGGTGATTGCAGATCGCCAGCACGTCCTCCCCGGACGCTGACGCAAGCGCCTTCGACTCTCGCCGCGCGAGCTTGCGCAGGTCGGGCGTCATGAGCACTGCTGGCGAGTCAAGAATCTCGCGCAGCAGCGCCTCGGCGTACTCATGGCATTCAGCGACCAGCACCGGCAGCGCTGCGCCCAGCGATGCGTCCGAAAACGCTGCCCGCCATCAGGCCTGAGCCGCCCGCGTAGTTGTTGTAGAACAGCCCGCCGACCAGCTCGCCGGCTGCGTAGAGGCCAGCCATGGGTCGATCCTCGGTGTCCAGCACCTGACCGCTGCGCGGGTCAATCTTCAGTCCGCCGAACGTAAACGTGATCCCGCACGTCACCGCGTAGCCCAGATACGGCGGCGAGTCGAAGGGCAGCGCCCAGTTGGTCTTGGGCGGCGTGATGTCGTTGGTGCTCACGCCGTCAAGCGTGGACGGATTGAAGTGTTCGACCTGATCCCACTGGACGGACGAGTTGTACTGTTCGATCGTCGCTTCCAACTGCGCCGGCTCGATGCCCAGCTGCTCGGCGAGGTCGG
>JAJEBU010000071.1 GCA_022822375.1 Dehalococcoidia bacterium | reverse complement strand
ATCGCGGTCACGACGGTCAAGCCGTCATCGACGAGGCGGCGGACGAGGGACAGGATCTTGAGCTGATGCAGGATGTCGAGGTTGGACGTCGGTTCATCCAGCAGCAGGATTTGCGGCTGCTGCGCGAGCGCTCGCGCAAGGAACACGCGCTGCCGTTCGCCGCCGGAGAGGGTGTCGACGCTGCGCTCGTGGAATGCGTCGGTCTCTGTCAGGCGCATCGACTCATGCGCGATCCGTTCGTCGTCGCGTCCTTCGACCTGGAAGCGACCGAGATGCGGGTAGCGGCCCATCAGCACGAGCTCGACGGCGGTAAAGCCTTGCGAGTAGGGCGGCGATTGAGGCAGCAGTGCCAACAGTTCCGCGATCCGTCGCGAGGACAGCGCCTCGAGGTCGCGTCCGAAGAGCGACACGGCGCCGTCCTGATAGCGGAGTACGCTCGCCAACGCGCGCAGCAGCGTTGACTTGCCCGCACCGTTGGGGCCGATCAGTCCCACGAACCGACCTCGCTCGGCGGAGAGGTCGACGCCGTCGAGCAAACGTGCCGCGTCGATGCTGACACCCACGTTGCGCGCTGAAATTGCGGCCGCGCCGTTTGTTGCACCGTTCTGCAGCGTCATTGGTCGGCTCCTTCCATCCTCCGTCAGCACCTACTCGGGGAAGCTGAACGATGCGCTCGAGGGCTCTGCGATCTGCACGGGCCAGAGGAGGTGGGCCAACTCCTCAACGCCGCGGATGTTCCAGAACGACAGCGTGGTGAAGTGCTTGCTGACGACGACGTGCACCTCGCCGTTGGCGATGGCCGGCAGTTCGGCGAGGGCTTCGTTGTCGAGCAAGCTCTGACGGAACTCTTCCGCGCCGAAGTCAACAGGCTGCGGGATGATGATGATGTCCGGCGCCATGGCGATCACGCCCTCGAGGCTGGTCGTGGCGTTGCCGTCGACGCCCTCTTCGGCGGCGGCATTGACGCCGCCGGCGGCGAGAATCACGCCGCCCTCGGTGGAGTCGCGCCCGGCGACCCAGAGGGTGTCGGAGTAGGAGGTGAGGGCGAGCACGCGCGGCTTCGGTTCGAGCGGCGCGGTCGCGGTCGTCACCGCTTCGAAGCGCTCGCGCACCTCTTGCTCGAAGGCGAACGCGCGATCCTCTTCACCGTAGATGTAGCCCATCAGGAGGATCGCATCGAGCCGCTGCTGCGGGCCCTGGATGAGCTCGGTCTGGATGATCGGAATGCCCGCGCGCTGCACCGCGTCAACCACTTCGGCGGCCATGAACGGGCTGGTGACCACGACGTCGGGCGAGGCGGCGATGATCACCTCGGGATCGCGCGTGGCTTCGTCCTTGTCCTGGACGCGGTCCCAGACGTTGGAATAGGTCTCGTTCTTGGTCGATGACCCGACGGCGACGAGCCGGCCGTTGGGGACGATGGCGAGGGTCATTTCGTCGTGTCCAACGGATAGTGTGACGATCCGTTGGGGCTTGGCAGGGATGCTGACGATGCCGTTCAGACCTTCGACCTCGCGAGGCCAGCCGAGTTTGGACGGATCGACGATGCCAGGCACACCATCGAAGCTGCGAGCAGCAGTCTCCTGCTGTTGGGCAGCTTGCTGAGACTGCTGCTGCGCTTGCTCGATCTGTTGCGCCTGAGGCGGCTGGTCTTCGGAGCAAGCGGCGGCGATCAGGCCGACGGCCAGCGCCAACAGCCAAACGATTCTTCCGACGGAACGTGCGGGCATGCGGACTCCTTTTGGTGGACTCTCGTTCACAGCGACTGCACCCGACGCTTGTTGCGGAGCAGAAGCAGGATGAAGAAGGGCGCGCCGACGAGCGCGGTGAGGATGCCGACGCGGAACTCGGCCGGCTCGATGATGGTGCGAGCGGCGGTGTCGGCGAGCATCACGAAGATCGCGCCGCCGAGTGCGCTCATCGGCAGAAGCACTCGGTTGTCGGGCCCGAGCAAGAGACGCAGCACATGCGGGGTGACGAGTCCGACGAAGGCGATCGTGCCGCTGACGGCGACGGCCGCACCGGTCGCCAACGAGGCCGCTGCCAGAAGCAGCAGTCGGGACGCGCCAACGCGTACCCCCATCGAACGGGCCTCGTCGTCGCCGAGCATGAGCAAGTTGAGGTCTCGCGCAAAGAGGAAGAGGATGCCAGCGCTGACCACGATCAGCGGAGCAGCAACGCGCACGTGTTCCCAGGAACGTCCATCGAGTCCGCCGGCGAGCCAAAAGAGGACTTCTCGCAGTGCTTCGTTGTCAGGCAAGGTGATCACGATGGCCGAGACGATGGCACCGAGCAGCGCGCTGATCGCCACTCCCGCGAGCAGCAGCGCGGCCATCGAGAAGTGTCCGCCGAGCGAGGCGATGCCGTAGACGAGGAAGGCCGCGCCCAACGCTCCGACAAATGCGAATGCGGGCAACGAGAGAAAGAACCAACCCGTCGCGCCGGTCGCGATGGCGATGACCGCACCCAGCGCTCCGCCGGCGGAGACGCCAATGATCCCAGGATCGGCCATGGGATTGCGGAAGAGGGCCTGCATCGTTGCGCCGGCGACGGCCAGCGCCATGCCGACGAGCGCCGAGACGACAATCCGCGGCAAGCGGATCTGTTCGATGACCAACTGTTCGGTGCGGGTGAACTCCGCACCGTCGATGCCCACGACCGACAACACGATCGAGGCGACGCGTCCGACCGGAATGTCTACGGGCCCCATGCTGAGCGCCGCGAGACCGACGACGATGACCAGCAGTGAGAGTGCAGCCGCGCCCAACGTCAGGCGGCTGGCGACGCCCCGCTGTCGGAAGGATGCGAACGGACTGCGACGTGGCCGCACCAGGAATGGCCAGGCCGAGAGGACGCTGATGGCCACTGGCTGTCCCTTCAGCCGCTTCCGCTGAAGGGAGCCTGGTCGACCTGCCCGGGCGCTGCATTGGCGCGCGGGGATCGAGGGACCCTCTCTGGCGCGGAGAGTTGTCGCCTCGCGTCCAGGCAGGTCTCCTGGCTTGCGGGGGATTGTTGCTGGGTCCTTCCCGCCACTCGAGTGGTGGCAGTGGACATCAGCTCCCGTGTCGGCTCTCGCGAGCCCCGCTCACAGTGGCGCTACCGCGACGGAATCTCACCGTCTTCCCTATTCTCCCGGGACGGGCACCTGGACGCTGTGCTGCGCTGAGGCTAGCACACCGACCGCATCGCCCCCGTATCCGTGTCGCCGTTGCTCGACGTCCCTGGCGATCGGAACAGCTACCCTCAGCGCATGAGCCGCCACGCATCGCCGTCGAGTCGTAGCACGTCCGCCGGCGGCATGCGCGGCATGTTTGACAGCGCGCGAGACCTCGATCGCGGAGCGCCGCTGGCGGCTCGGATGCGGCCGCGCTCGTTGGACGAGATCGTCGGCCAGGAACACCTGTTGGGCGCGAACGCGCCGCTGCGCCGCGCTATCGAGTCTGGCGCGCTGCCGTCGTGCGTGCTCTGGGGCCCGCCCGGCTGCGGCAAGACCACCATCGCGCGCGTGGTGGCCGGCGTCAGCGGGATGCGCTTCACGACGCTGTCCGCGGTCTCCAGCGGCGTCAGCGATCTGCGTCGTGTGATCGGAGAGGCTGAAACGGGACGGCGGGACGGCCTGGCGCGCAGCATCCTGTTCATTGACGAGATTCACCGCTTCAACAAGTCGCAGCAAGACGCCGTGCTGCACGCCGTCGAAGACGGCACAATCACGTTGATCGGAGCGACGACGGAGAATCCGTCGTTTGAAGTGATTGCTCCGCTGCTGAGCCGCGCGCGGGTCTTCAAACTGGAGCCGTTGCGGGCCGAGGAGATCGTTGAGTTGCTCGATCGAGCGCTCGCGGATGAGATACGCGGAGTCGGTCCGAGCCCGCCCGAGGTGGACGACGCTGCGTTGGACGCGCTGGCGCGGGTTGGCGGCGGCGACGCACGAGCGGCGCTCAACGCTCTGGACGCGGCGGTGCGCGATGCGGCTAGTCGAAGCGGACGGGTGACGGTGGAAACGGTCGCCAGCGTGGCTCAACGGGCGCTGCCGTATGACAAGGACGGCGACGCGCATTTCGATGCAATCTCTGCCTTCATCAAGTCGGTGCGCGGTTCCGATGCCGATGCCTCGGTCTACTGGTTGGCGCGGCTGCTCGAGGCGGGTGAGGATCCGATGTTCGTCGCGCGTCGGATCGTGATCCTGGCCGCGGAGGACATCGGCCTGGCCGATCCACAGGCGTTGCCGCTGGCCGTCGCGGCGCAGCAGGCGACGCACCTGATCGGGATGCCGGAGTGTTCGCTGGCGCTGTCCGAGGCGGCGATCTACCTGGCGCGCGCGCCCAAGAGCAACTCGGCGATGCGCGCCTACCGCGCGGCCGCAGGTGCCGTCCACGAGCACGGCGCGCTGCCGGTGCCGTTGCACTTGCGCAACGCCTCTACGGGTCTGATGTCGCACCACGGATACGGCCGCGGATACCAGTACGCGCACGATTACGACGGCGGAATCGCGCCGGATCAGCGGCACCTGCCGGAGGAGATCAGCGGCGCTGTGTTCTATGAGCCATCCGAGCGGGACGCGACACCGTGAGGGCGCGCCGGTCCTTTGACGGCGTCTCGATGGACGCAGTCAGCGCGGTCGCCGAGCTGTTCGGCCGATCGGCCGAACGGCAGCCGTTCGATCTGCCCGGCGATACCGGTGCGGTCGGCGTCTGGCAGGTCGTTCACCGCTCCGAGAGCGGCAACATCCGCGTGCTGATGTGGCCCGCAATCGACCGCATCGATGTCGCGGTGGGTCCGCACATGTGGGTGGTCAAGGGCATCCGCGAGGTAGAGGTGCTGGACGGCCTGGAGGTCGTCGCGCGATTCGGAGATCGCGGCGTGTTGACAGTGTCGCTTGGCGGCCAGGTGGTGCTGACGACACCGCACGATGTGCCATCGGGCTAGTGAGCCATACTGCAGGCGGCCCGTTGTGGGCAGCCTGTTGACTTCAGAAAGGACATGATCATGTCGTGGGAACCTGAGGTTGAGGAGATCGCGCGGCGCAGAGAGTTGGCCCGGCAAATGGGCGGCCCCGAGCGGATCGCCGAGCAGCACGCGCAAGATCGCCTGACCGTCCGCGAACGGATCGATCTGCTGACTGACGCTGGGTCCTTCCACGAGCGCGGCGTCCTGGCTGGTGCTGGCTTCTACGACGGCCAGGAGCTGGTCGGCTTTCTGCCCTCTGCGACGGTGATGGGCACCGCGCGGATCGACGGTCGTCCGGTCGTCGTGCGCGGTGCGGATTACACCGCGCGTCTGAAGGGCGGATCGGAAGTTGAGACCAGCAAGCTGCGGGTGCACGGCGGTGGCGGTGACAAGTCGGGCGACGCAGAAGCCATGGCGCTGGAGCTCAAGCTGCCGCTGATTCGATTGATCGATGGGTTTGGCGCTGACATCCGCGCCACCGCGCAGATGGGTCGCACGTACTTGCCTGAGATGTACTGGCCGCAACGCTGGGGCAAGCTGATGGCGGAGGTACCGGTCATCTCAGCGGCGCTCGGCTCGGTGGCGGGTCTGCCCGCGGCAGAGGTGCCGGCCAGCCACTTTGCGGTGATGGTGCGGGGGACGACGCAGGTCTTTGCGGGCGGCCCGCCGCTCGTGCAGCGATCTTTGGGCGAGCAGATTTCCAAAGAAGACCTGGGCGGTTACGAGGTGCACGCGCGCAAGAGCGGCGTCGTCGATAACGACGCCGAGGATGAGCCGGAGCTGTTCGAGCAGATTCGCGCGTTTCTCTCCTACCTGCCGACGAACGTGCATCAGCTGCCGCCGATCGTGGACTGCGACGATCCGATTGACCGCCGTGAGGAGGACTTGCTCTCGATCATTCCGCGACACCGCAATCGCGGCTACAACCCTCGCCGGTTGATCTCGTTGGTGGTGGATCAGGGCTCCTTCTTTGAGCTCAATCGCTACTTCGGGCGTTCGCAGGTGACGGGTTTCGCGCGCATCGGCGGGATGCCCATTGGCGTGCTGGGCAACGACCCGATGCATTACGGCGGCGCGATGAGCGCGACGGAGGCTCGCAAGTTTGAGAAGTTCGTCGACCTCTGCGACGTCTTCCATCTGCCGATCGTCAACTTCGCCGACCAGCCGGGTTTCTTGATCGGCCGGCCGGGCGAGGGCGTCGGGACTCTGCGGGCCGGGGTGCGTGCGGCGGCGGCGATCGACGATTCGCAGGTGCCGTGGGCGACGGTTGTGGTGCGTCGTCTATACGGGGTCGCGGGCGGCGCGCACCAGGACTTCAGCCGCTTCTGCTATCGCATCGCGTGGCCGTCGGCGGAGTGGGGATCGATCCCGATTGAGGGTGGAGTGGCGGCGGCATATCGGCGCGAGATTGAGAACGCGCCAGACCCCACCGCGCACCGCGCCGAGATCGAGGAGCGATTGATCAGCCTGCGCAGCCCGTTCAGCGCCGCAGAGGCCTACGCCGTCGAGGACATTGTCGACCCGCGCGACACGCGTCGACTGCTGTTTGAGTGGCTGTCCACGGCGTACGAGACTCAGCTGCCCAGTCAACTCGGCGTCCGCGTGCGTTACGGCATGCGGCCCTAGCGCCCGATACGGCGCTGAATGAACCAGCTGAAGTACCCGTCGTAACGCCGCTGGATGTCGGGTCGCTGCCAGTCCCGACCGGTGATCACGCCGCGGCATGAGTCGGAGCCGCACTGACAGGGCATCTCGTAGTCTTCGTCGTCGGTCATGGCGTAATCGATCGTCAGTTCTTCACCCGCGTCGATCGGACGCATGGCGACGAACACGATCTGTCCCTGCAGACCCAGATTCGGCGCGCAGGAGTGGTTGAGGTGCATCATCGCGCCTTCACGCTCAGAGGCTCGGACGGGGCCGATGTGCAGGTCTTCGCTGATCTGAATCTCGGCCGGGCCGAGTGATTCGGCAACCTCGTCGCGCTGCTCGCGGGTGAGGACGTAGCCGCCCTTGACGATCACGATCTCGTCCGCCTCGATGGGTTGGACGGCGAAGAGTCCGCGACCGTGAATGGCGCTGAACTGCTTCTCGACCTTGGCCGAGAACCAGGTCATCTGCATCGGAACGCGCGCCGCTATGGGGCGTCCTCGAGGCCGAGCTGGAGGCTCGCGGCGAGCGGTCGCACGACGGAGGCGGCGTTGTCTACCACGGCAGCAATTGACGACCGCCAGAATTCCGATATCGGCGCCAGCTCATCCGCGCTGAAGCGGCGTTCCTGCATGCGGAAGGAGTCGGTGGCGTAGACGAGGGCGTCGACCGGCGGGCCGACATCGGTGGAGCTCGCTTCTGTCGCATTGAAGGCGAGCAATCCCACGCGCAGCGAGCGCTCGAGCGTGGCCTCGAAGGTCAGGGTGCGGTCGAGCACCGGCTTGCCGTAGCGCGTGTCGCCGATGATCGCATACGGGGTGCCAGGGGTGATCTGGACCCAGTTGCCCTGCGGATAGACCAGATACAGCTGCGGGCGCTCGTCCTCGATCAGCTGTGTCCCAACGATGCAATGCAGGTCGAAGTGCAGGCCGGCCTTGTTCAGCCAATCGTTGTCCTCGTCGTAGACGCGGCGGATTTCGGTCGCCAGGGCATTGACGGCCTGGTACGACTTGGTCAGGTCTCCGCTGGACAGGCTGACGCGTTCATCGAAGTAGGTGATGGCCTTGTCGCGGACGGAGCGCAGGCCGGACGTCAGCACGAACATGGAGTAGCCGTCGCCCTGTTGGACGGCGATCTTCTTGCCGGTGGAGACTTCTGAGCCGCTCGTGATCTGGGTGTCAGCGATCGCGACCAACCCGTCGGCGCAGCTGATGCCGAGGCAGAATGTCACGACAGCGCCCGCTCTCTCAATCGCACGGGATCTGGTTCGTTGGGACCGGCCTGGAAGATATCGCGGCCGATGGCGGCGTCAATCTCCATCAGCCGTTGCTGGACGCCGTCGAGGAACTCGTGCAGTCCGTCCTCGATGATCTGTTCGATCTCCATCGCGTTGATGTCCAGGGTGAGCAGCGCCACGAACCGTTCGGCGGCGGCGCGCCGGCGGCGCGGCGCCTCCGTGGTGGCCAGCTGGTAATGACGCTGCAGCGCTTGCACGCAGAATGCGAGGCTGCGCGGGAAGACCATCGAGAAGATCAGCATGCGGGCGACGGCCGCGCCGTCGACCTCGCTGTGGCCCAGGCGTCGGTAGGCTTCCCGCGCGGAGGCCGAGCGCAGCACGGCCGCCCATTGGAAGCGGTCGAAGGGGCCGCCGACGGAGTCGCCGTCGGGCAGCAGGACGTGGTACTTGGCGTCAATGATGCGGCTGGTCATGTCGGCGCGTTCGAGGTACATGCCGCAACGGAACCACTCCCGCCCCTCGTCTCGGAGGACGGTGTTGTCGAAGAGGCCGAGGATCGTCTGCGTGCGCCGTTGGATTTCGATGCAGAACTCGTGCACATCGGTGACGATGTACTTGTTGCGCACGGTGAGGAAGAGGTAGAGCGCGTTGATTTCCTCCCAGACTTCGCGCGAGAGTCGCTCGCGCAGGCCGCGGGCCAGCTCGCGAGCGCGCATGGCCGTCGAGCGCAGAGAAGCGGGATTATCCATGGAGAAGAGCAGGAACTCGGAATGCGTCAGTTCGGGACTCTCGATCAGGGCGTCCCAGAACTGCTCGTTGGCCGCGGTGGTGCTGATCAGGCTGTGCCAGACCTCCTGCCCGCTTTCCAGGAATGCCTCATGCTCGACCCGCGCCATTCGGGCGATGTTCTCGGTCCGCTCGAGGTAGCGGCCGAGCCAGTAGAGGTTCTCTGCAACGCGGCTCAGCATCAGCCCGGCTCCCGATTCAAGACCCAGGTGTCCTTGCTGCCTCCACCCTGCGAGGAGTTGACGACATACGATCCCTCACGCAGCGCGACGCGGGTCAGGCCGCCGGGAATCACATACGTCTCCTGACCGGACAGGATAAAGGGCCGCAGGTCGGCGCGGCGCGGGCACATGCGGTCGCCGGAGAGCGTCGGGATCGTGCTGAAGTGCAGCAGCGGCTGGGCAATCCAGTTGCGCGGATCGGCGCGGACCTGCGCGAGCGTGTCATCGAGCTCAGCCTGCGAGGCCTGCGGACCGATCAGCACGCCATAGCCGCCGGACTCGTTGGCGGGTTTGATGACCAGCTCAGCAGCGTGGGCGCAGATGTGGTCGAGTTCCGCCGGAATCACCGCGGAGTACGTCTCCACGTTGGGCAGGATGGGATCTTCGTCCAGGTAGTAGCGGATGATGTCCGGCACCCAGCGGTAGACGACCTTGTCATCGGCGACGCCGGCGCCCGGCGCGTTGGCGAGGCTGACGCGACCGGCCAGGTAGGCGCGCATCAGACCGGGCACGCCGAGCATCGAATCGGGCCGAAAGACCTCTGGGTCGAGGAAGTCGTCGTCGATCCGCCGATAGATGACATCGATCCGCTCGAGCCCGGTCGTCGAGCGGAGGTAGACGAAGTCGTCCTCACCGACGATGAGGTCGGAACCCTCGACCAGCGGGATCCCCATCTGCAGGCTGAGGAAGGAATGCTCGAAGTAGGCGGAGTTGTAGATGCCTGGGGTCAGCAGGACGGCGCGCGGTGAGTCGCTGCTGGCCGGCGGACGCGTCGAGAGGAGCGAGGCGAGCAGCTGATTGGGATAGTCGTTGACCGCACGAACTCCGTGACGTGGAAAGAGATCGGGCACGACGCGTAGCATGACCGTGCGGTTTTCGAGCACGTAGGACACGCCCGACGGCGTGCGCAGGTTGTCCTCGAGCACCACGAACTGGCGCTGCTCGTCGCGGACGAGGTCGCAACCGGCGACGTGGGCGTAGACGCCCAGGGGCGGCTGAAAGCCGACCATCTCCCGACGATAACCAGGCGAGCCGAGCACGATTTCGCTCGGGACGACGCCGTCCGCGAGCACCCGCTGATCGCCATAGATGTCTAGCAGGAACATGTTGAGCGCGCGCAAACGCTGCGTCAGGCCGGCTTCGACCGAGTCCCATTCGTCGGCGCCGACGATGCGCGGGAAGAGGGAGAAGGGGAAGATGCGCTCGTTGCCTTCGTCGTCGGCGTAGACGTTGAAGGTGATGCCGGCGCTGAGCAAGGCAAGGTCGGCCCGGTCTTGGCGTTCTTCGTACTGATCCAGCGTCCAGCCCTGCAAGGTGTGTACCAAGCCCGCGTACTCGTGCGGCAGCTGCCCGGCGGGTCCGATGATCTCATCGGTGGACTGGTCCGCCGGCTGGTAGTCGTCGAACAGGTCGCGCGCCATGAGCAGTGCCCTCGAACCGTATCTGCGCCCGCAGTGTAATCGCCACAGGGCCTGCGCCCTGGCCGATCTGCAGGGTGGGCGACGTGCGAGGTGTGTCAACAGATAAAGAACCCCCGCATAGCGGGGGTGATCGCTCTGGTGGGCTTGACTGAACGAAATCAAGAACTGATTTTCTGTCTTCGGTGGTCCGGTCAGAGGGCATGGGGATGGTGTACCGGATTGACACATCATCCCCGTCGACCTTGATGCCCTTGACGAAGTTGCGGATGAGCGCCTTGCGCTCGGGGATCGTGCCTGCGGCGAGGAACTCGCGAAACTCGGCGACGTACCGCTTGATCTCAGGAGTCGAGGGCAGGTCGGCTCGGCGCTGTTCAAGCTGGCGG
>JAJEBU010000117.1 GCA_022822375.1 Dehalococcoidia bacterium | reverse complement strand
GCCCGCTACGGCCGGCTCGACCTGCTCTGCCTGGACGAACTCAACTACGTCCACCTCGACCCGCGCGGCGCCGAACTGCTCTTCCAGATCCTGACCGACCCCCGGCTCGCCGCCGCCGTCGCCGTCGCCTCCAACGCGCCCTTCTCGGAATGGGGTCAGACCTTCGCCGACCCCCGGCTCGCCACCGCCGTCGTCGACCGGCTCACCTTCCGCGCCCACATCATCGAGACCGGCTCCGACTCCTACCGGCTCCGGCTCTCCCACACCGCAAACGGAGGTGACGCACAGGACTGATCCCGACCTCAAGGTGGGGCCAGTTACGATGATCAAACCGGGGCCAAATCAGATCATCATTCCCAGTCAGCTCGACATCGACGACCAGGCCGTGCCGGTTCTCGGTCAGCACATGGCCCAGGTGGCAGAGCTGTGCGCCCTCCTGCTTGCCTTTGCGGTAGAGCCGCGCCTCAGGGTCGGTGGTCGACTCGTGCGTCTCGCGGCGGCGGCGCTCGCCCTTGAAGTCGCGGGGTTGGTTGCGGTCGCCGCCCTGGGGCGGGCCCTCGTCGCGCGGACGGTAGCTCTTGTGCGAGGCCCAGGCCTCGAGCAACGTGCCGTCGACCGTGAAGTGATTGGGAGGGAGCAAGCGGCGACGACGCGCTTCGCGCACGACCTACTTCAACAGGATCTGGGCGACATCGGCTTCCAGGAGCCGCTCCCGGTTCTTTGTGAACGTCGTCGGATGGAATGGCTCGTCCTCGGCCCCGCATAAGGTGCGGGGCAGGTTGTTCAGGTCCAGGAATCACTTGAACAGCAGGTTGTAGCGCAGCTGCTCGCAGAACCGACGCTTCGAGCAGACCGTGTAGAAGGCCATCAGGAGGCTCGACTTGAGCAGATGCTCGGGCGGGATCGAGGGGCGGCCACCGGTTGCGTAGAGCTCGTCCAACAAGGGCGATATCCGCGGCAGCACCGAGTCGACCAGGGGCTTGATTCGGCGCAGCGGGTGGTCCTTGGGGACGAAGCCGTCCGGCGTCAGCCCCAACGTCAGTGTCGCCTGTCGCTCTGCCTCACCGCGCCTCGCAGACCTCCCTCGACTATCGGTTCAATATCCCCTCTATGATCCCATACGGACGTTCTCCAGCATCCTGTTAAGGTAGGACGTCCTGCAACTACGGTGAATAGGCCCTACGCCATGGTGATCCTATTGAAGTACTTTCGGAGATCCTTAATCGACTGCATCGCTCGAACCTCCGGATCGGTCAGCATGTGATTGATGAAGCTGAACGCGATCGCGTGAATGGTGGCGACGTCGTACTCGGAAATCTCCTTCTGGCCGCCGTGAACAATGGAGGAGCGCATGTGGTACAAACGCTTCGCGTCGTCGAACGCGGATTGCCGACTGTCCAAGTCGGTTCCGATGGCCCGCGCCACGCGCTCCGACAGCCGATAGCTCAGTTCCGCTTCGCCGTCGGGAAGCGCCACGCATTCGAGGGCGATGGTGAAGAACAGGAGCTTGTCTTCCGAGGTCTCGGCTGCCACGGCACGGCCAGCCCACCTCACGGCGCGGATCAACAGTTCGGCTACGGCGCTTCGGGACTCTTGCCGTAGCAGCGAGTCGACCAGTTTGACCGCTGCACCGATCGGAGCGGGGAGAGATTGCAGCTCGTTGACCGAGTACGAGGCGGGCATCGACGTGAGCGAGCTGCCATGACTCACCGATCCCTCGGTGCTGATCGCCAGTCTGTGGCTCACTCCCGGATCGGACTGGCCTCTTGATAGAGACAGCGTGCTGTAGTTGAAGGGCATCGTGGGCCCAAAGAAGTTGAGGCACTCAAGTGTTGCTTGCACCTCGCCCGTCGCCATGTTCAGTGCGGCGCCAGTCTCCTTCGCCTTCAGCTGCACAATCGCCGCTACCTGGCCCTCCATGCCGCGAGCCAGCATTGGCAGGAGGGCACTGATGTTCTCTTCCACGTGTGGTCCGCCATTGGAGCGCAGCAGAGATGCCACGTGCTCAAAGTGATTCGACCCGATCACTTCAAGTCTGCACTGGCCAAAGGCGGCAGGCAGGGACGCTGCCGGGAGGCCGTCAACGGGCAGCCAGCACTCGAAGCTCTCCAGGTCAGTGTTGAAGAAGGAGAGCAGCTGGTCGATCGCATCGTTGACTCGTGTCTCGACGAGTGTCGATCGTTTCTTTGGTAGATCGAGGACGATGAACATGGCATCGAGGAGGGCGGATTCGATCGCCTCGGCAGAGAGGTCGTCCAGCCGATAGGTTGAGGTCGATAGTCGGCGTGAGATGGCCTCGTGGTCTCGCGCCTGTTGGTCGGTTAGGCAGAATGCGCCTTCGTCATGCCGCGACCATGAGCGGTTTCGAAAGAGATCGGCAGGGCTGGTGGATGCGACCCCGTCGGATGCAAAGGTATGGAGATAGCTCTCGACGAACGCCAGGTCGGCTTTGCGGATGTTCGCTCCGGCCAATGTTCGGTCCTTCCACTCCCTGGTTGACTATCGGAGCAGTCTACCGGGAGTCCGGTGCTGAGGCTCCTCGCCCATCTGGTGCAATATTGCCGGAGCGCTTCCCGCAACTCAACGGATGGAAACGATCAAGCAGGAATAGCCGTGCGATTCGGTGAGGTCGAGCATCACCCTCGGCGTGGGATCGTCATCGGCGACGTGGTTATGGGTAGACAAGAAACGAAAGTGCGCCCAGTTGGCCGACCAACTCGTTCCGCGCCGCGTACTTGCTCACCGCCGCGGGACGAGCTCGAGCGCGCGAATGTGAAGTGGCGCAACTGTTGACCCGTAGGGTGCGCACCGGTGCCGCTTTGGAAGGTAGCGACCAGCCGCTGTTTCATCTCGCAACTACCGCATTGGTCAGGGTTCTCGCCTGAGGCCTTTTGCCTCACCGCCGCAGGGTCGTCGGGCTTTGGCCGTTTTTCGAGCAGGCGGACGATTCGGCTGCTCTCGGCGATTACCTGCGGGAGGGGTTGGATTGAGGCGCAAGTGTATTGATCGCTCTAAAACTCGGCCAGTTGATTGTCGAAGAGCAGCGATTC
>JAJEBU010000025.1 GCA_022822375.1 Dehalococcoidia bacterium | reverse complement strand
TCACGGATGTAGCCGACTTGCCTACCGACCCCAGGAGGGAACAGGCCGGTCTCCTTGCCGATCTCTCCGTATGTCACGGTCCGCATGTCGTGCGCCCGCTTCTTGAGGATTGCCAAGACCTCAGCGGTCTTGGCAGGTGGAAGTGGATGTGAACTCATTTTAGTTCTCCGAGCACCTCGTCGGTGTGTTCGCCGAGGAGGGGTGGGCGTTTGGTGATGGCCCAGCTGCCTTTGGTGAGTTGATAGGGCGCGCCGGGATAGACGACCTCGCGGCCCAGTTCTGGGTGTTCGACCTTGACTTGCATGCCGCGGTCGACGAAATGTGGGTCCTCGAGGGCTTCCTCAGGGCTGTGGATGACGCCGACCTGGAAGCCGAGGTTCTGGGCCTTGATGAAGAAGTCGTAGGCGGTGAGGCGTGAGGCGAGGAGGTCGAACGCCTCGCGGCCGGCGCCGAAGATGGCGAGCAGCTCCTCGTTGTCGCCGCTGAAGACGTCGGCCAGGGAGAAGCTCTCGAGCTCTGCGCCAAGCAACAGCAGCGGGGCCACGGGCAGCTCGTCGACGAGGCCCTCCTGCTCCAACCACTGATAGGTGAGCCCGAACTCGCGAGGTCGGCGGGGCGGGAGGCCGGTGTTCACGTAGCGGCCGTCGGCGCACTTGATTTGGGAGGGCATGGACGGCGCGACGCCCGCGTGGCGGCCAGTCTGACGCTGGACGGTTGCGTGGGCCACGAGCCAGGAGTAGGAACCGGCTTCGGTGGTGACGTTGACGGACGCGTTGATGTTGACGTTGATGTGCTGTCCCTTGCCGGTCAGGTCGCGATGCAACAGCGCGGTCAGAATGCCCATGAACGCGTAGTGCGAACCGGTGTGATAGGCCTGCTGACCGCCTCCGCGGACGGGCGGGAGTGCGTGGTCGTCGTAGCCGTTCATCCAGGCGAAGCCGCCGTTGGCGGCGAGGGTGAGGTCCGTCTGCGGTTCGTCATCGCGCGAGGAGCCGAATCCGAAGTTGGTGATCGTGCACCAGATGAGGCCCGGGTTGTCAGCCATGATCTGGTGATAGTCGAGGCCGAGTCTGCCCACTGGGTCATACGTGTTGGTGTCGAAGATGATGTCGGCTGAGGCGGCGAGCTTGAGGAAGGTGTCGGCGTTGGACGGGTCGTCGAAGTCCATGACGATGCTGCGCTTGGAGGTGTTGTAGTACCAGAAGAACAGGGATCGTTCGTGGTGCGGCTGGTCGTCGACGAACGGTTCGTACTGTCGAGAGGGGTCGCCATCGGGCGGCTCGATCTTGATCACATCGGCACCCATGTCGGCGAGCAGTTTGCCGCACCAGGCGCCGCGCTCGTCGCCGATTTCGAGTACGCGCAGGTCGTCCAGGGCCATCATCGCGGTCGGGTCTGGCGTCGTCATCAGATCACGCCTTCCTCGTGCAGGCCGGCGATCTCGTCGGCGCTGAGGCCGAGCAGATCGCCGTAGACGTAGTCGTTGTCCTCGCCGAGCACTGCGGCGCCGCGGGTCATTGACCAATCGGTTTCAGTCATGTGCATGGGAATGCCATCGACGCGGACGCGGCCCATCTCGGCCTGACGGATGGTGGGCCAGAGCTGAGCTTCCGCGGAGTTGACATCCTGGTCGATGCGCTGTTCGGGTGTCTGGACGGCGTTAGCGGGGACGCCGGCGGCTCGGAGGAGTTCGGCGCTCTGGAAGGGGTCGCGACGCATAGTCCACTCGCCGATGTGCTGGTCGAGCTTGTCCTGCGCCGCCAGGCGGCCGGCAAGTTGACCGTACGAGTCGTTCGCGGCCCATTCGCAGCCGTCGCTGACGAGCACGTCGCGCATGGCGTGCCAGTCCTCATCGTTGCGGCAGGCGATGGCGATCCACGCTTCGTCGAAGCTGCCCGGGATCGGCTGGGCGGCGTAGATGTTGTGCGGGGCCATGGCTGGATGCAGGGAATGGTTGGCGTCGGGATATCCGTCGCGACGCAGCGGGCGGTCGTTGACGGTGTAGTCGAGCAGCACTGGGCCGTTGAGCGTGAGCGCGGCCTCGGTGGCGGCGACGTCGACGTATTGGCCTTCGCCGGTGCGGTTGCGGTGATGGATGGCGAGCATGATCGCCATCGCCATGAAGTAGGCGCCGGTGTGGTCCATGTATGAGTATCCCCAACCGGCGGGCGGCTGATCGGGGATCGCGGAGGACATGGTCAGGCCGCTGGTGGCCTGGACGATCGGGCCCCAGGTCTTGAACTTTTCGTATGGTCCCGAGTGTCCGAAGCCGCAGTTGGAGACGTAGATGATGTCGTCCTTGAGCTCCTTGAGGCGGTCGTAGTCGTAGCCCCACGAGCGCAGCACACCTGATGAGAAGTTCTCGGTGACGCAGTCGGAGATGCCGACGAGGCGCTCGAAGAGCTCACGACCCTTCTCGGTCTTGATGTTCAGCGAGATGCCGAGCTTGCCGACGTTGTGGTTGTTGAACGGTCCGCCGAGCTCGGGACCGCGGCGGTCGTCGACGTAGGGCGGCATGCCGCGCAGGATGTCCCAGCGGCCGTGGTTGGTGGGGTCTTCGATTCTGATCACTTCAGCGCCGAAGGCGGCCATGAACTTGGTTGCGCCGGCACCGGCGAGCTGGCCGGTGAAGTCACAAATTCGCAGATGCGAGAGCGCCTGGCTCTTGACATGGTGGGGCATCGTCAGTCTCCTCAAGCGGAAGTCTATATGGCGGGTATTCTGAGCAGGGCAGAGGAACCGTTCCCCGACTGAATCGGGGCGGTCTGGACTCAAGGAGCATGATCATGGCCAAGGTCGCATTCATCACTGGGGCAAGCCGCGGGATCGGCAAGCAGCTCGCGGTCGACTTCGCACAGGCGGGCTACGACATCGCGGCGGTGGCGCGTTCGACCGCGGACACGCCGACGAAGCTGCCGGGCACCGTCAATGAGACGGCGCAGCTGGTCGAGGAGGCGGGTCAATCGTGCCTACCGATTGGCGCGAATCTGTCGAGGGTCGAGGATCTGGACGCGGCGATCGCGGCGACGTATGACCGCTTCGGGCAGATCGACGTGCTGATCAACAACGCTGCGATCGCACCGCCGGGCAAGGCGCTCGAGTCGGACCGCCGGCAGTGGAGTCTGGCGGTGGAGATCAACGTGAACGCGCCGTTCTACCTGACGCATGCGGTGGCGCCGAAGATGGCGTCGGCCGACGGTGGGGCGGTGATCAACATTGGATCGGGCGCAGCGGTCAGTCCGGAGTTCGGTCGGGCCAGCTACACGACGACGAAGCGGGCGTTGGAGGCGATGTCGGAGTCGTTGGCGAGCGACCTGAAGGGCACTGGGGTGTCGGTGAACTGCCTGCGGCTGGAGCTGTCGGTGTGGAGCGAGGGCTACGCGTTCACGCT
>JAJEBU010000012.1 GCA_022822375.1 Dehalococcoidia bacterium | reverse complement strand
CTCGTGGATCGTGCCGACGGCGCTCGCCAATCACGGACGGTCGTGCACGGACGAGGAGCTGGCGCGGTTCCAGGACGCCTACATCGGCCATCTGTCGGACGCGCTGGTGGAGCGCAACTCGGAGCTGTGTCCGGGTGTGATCGAGCTGCTCGACGCGCTGCTCGGTCACGACGTGGTCATGGGTCTCGGCACGGGCAACTTCCGCCGCGCGGCTGAGGCGAAGCTGTCTCCGCTGGGCATTTGGGATCGCTTCATAGACGGCGGCTTCGGCGACGATCATGCCAATCGCACGTCGCTGCTGATGGCGGGCCTGGCGCGTCTGAGGCCGCACGCCTCGGACGATACGGAGGTTGTGGTGATTGGGGATACGCGTAACGACGTCGACGCCGGCCACGATCTTGGCGCCAAGGTCGTTGCGGTCAAGACGGGCTACGCCGAGGCGGGCGATCTGGACGAGGCCGACGCGATTCTGGACGACTTCAGCGACCTCGCGGCGTCACTGTCGGCGCTGTTCGACTGAGGGTCGCGCTGGACGAAGGGGCGGCTGCGGTAGCCTGACGTCATGTCTACCGCGCTCATTGTTGGCATCATCATCATCCTGCTGGTGGTCGGCGTGCCGATCCTGCAGGCGATCATTCGCGGACTGCAGCAACGGCGCTCGCTGCACATGTCAGGCGTGCCAGAGCTGCGGGCGGCGGGCCTGCGGGCCCCGGAGCTGCCGCGCGGCTTGACCCGGCAGTCGGCGCAGTCCGTGACGTCGGAGGAGATCGCGCTGGCGGCTGACAATCCCCAGGCGACGATCACGCAGCTGGACGACGCCGGCCGCGTGATCGGATACCGCGAGGTCTACCGCGACCCGCGATCGTGGGGCGAGGTTCTGGATGTGCTGCTGACGCAGACGCTGTACCGCGGGCGGGCGCATCGCCGGGTCGAGCTGGAGCTGAGCAGATATGAGTCGGCCGAGCAGGCATCGGCCGCGCTGGACGGCGGCACGCCTGTCGAGGACGGCGAGGACGGCGTCGTGGTGTCGGACGCTGGCGAACAGGAGGGGATGCAGGCGCGGGAATGGACACGGACGGAAGACGGCGCGGTGATCCAGCGGATGCTGGAGCTGCGCTGGGCGTCGGGCGACGTGCTGGGGGTGCTGCGGGGCGACTCGGAGCCGATGGGAGCGCTCGACGACGCAGAGGTCGTGCGGCTGGCTGTCGCCGTGCGGGAGCGCTTGGAATGACCAACGACGCCCGCGCTGCACTGCTGAATCACTATCGCGCGTCGCCGCAGCGGCTGCGCGATTCGGTCTCGGGCGCATCAATCGCGCAGCTCGACGGGGCGCCACCAGAGCCGGGCTGGACCGCCCGCACCATCGTCCACCACATTTCCGACATCGCGATCATGGGCGGGCTGCGCTTGCGGTTGATGCTGCTCGACATCGAGGTCGAGCGTTGGCCCACCGATCAGGACACGATGCAGGTTCGCCTGCGCAACGATCGGCGCGCGATCACGCCGGCGCTGAAGGCGGTTGACGGGCTGGTCGAGTCTGCGGTGTCGATCCTCGATTCGCTGAACGAAGAAGAATGGACGCAGCCGCGACCGTTTCCGGGCAATCAGAGCACGACCGTGGAGCAGTGGCTGGAGAACAGCGCGCGGCACATTGATGCTCATGTTGATCAGATTCGCTATGCCCTGACGGGCACGTGCTAGGGCATCCCGTGACCGACCGTGCAGCACTGTTGCAGCGCTACCAGGAGGCGAGCTCGGCCATCGAGCGCGTGATGACGCAGCTCGAGGCGTCTGATCTGGATTCCCGAGAGGGTGCCGCCGACTGGAGCCCTCGACAGATCGTCCATCACCTCGCCGACGTCGAAGTGGGCGATGCGATGCGGCTGCGACTGATGATCGCCCACGACGGGCCCCTGATCACCGCGTACGACGAGGACCTGTTCGCCTCACGGCTGCACTATGAGCGTCCGATTGATGTGTCGAGGGCGCTGTTCTGTCAGCTGCGGGCGTCTAACACCGAGCTGATTGAATGTCTCTCCGAGGCTGAGTGGTCGCGGCACGGCTGGCATGAAGAACACGAGCATTACTCGGTGGAGATTCTGGTCGACCGCAGCATCGCGCACGACGAGGCGCACCTGGCCCAGATTGAACGGGCGCTCGCGACGAAGGGACGGACATGATGGCGGCACAGACGTACACGCAGGCGGATGTGGATGCGCTGATCTCGAAGATGGCGCTCGAGCGTGGCAAGTTGATCTCGGCGGCCGAGGGTCTGCGCGGGGACGACGCGGATCGAGTGCCGGTCGATGCGGTCGGCGAGGAGCAATGGACGGCCAAGGAGCAGCTGGCGCACTTGATGGAGATGGAGCGCTCGTACATCGCCTGGTGTCGCGCGGGGATCGCCGAGAGCGGCGCAGACGTCTCAGGCGTGCGCGGCGAGCCGGTCGACATCCCGATCGAGGACGCACCCGATCACTCGGTGCGGGAGCTGTTGGATGTGCTGGTTCGAGAGCGCGAGTTGACGAACGACTTCATCCGCTCGTTGGGGCTGGCACAGTTCTCGAACACGGCTGTCACGCCCGGCTTCGGCGAGCTGACGGTGATGCAGTACCTGCGATCGTTCTATCGTCACGACCGCCAGCACACGGCCCAGATCGAGGGTCGGCAGTCGGACTATCGGCCCAACTTCTCGTCGGGCGCGGAACCAAACCAGCGCCAGGCGCGGATCGACCTGGTGCGTCAACAGCGCGGCTCTTAGCTGGGTAGCATTGGGTTATGGCGTTTAGAGGATCGGACGGCGAGATCCAGTGGCATGATGGGCGCCGAATGGTGACCGTCTGGGTCGGTCGCGGCCAGCAGTGGGCTGAGTCGGCGCGAGAGCGGGCGCAGCGAGCGAACCGCCGCCAGCGGCATCCGGCGATGCGAGCGCTGCTCGGTCTCCTGGCGGTTCCGCTGGGCGTCCTGACCGCGGCGCTGGGACTGGCGGTGTTCCTGTTGGCGGCCGTGATTGGGATTGTGGTGCTGGGCGTCGTGGTCTGGGTCGGGATGGGCATCGCCGGCGCGGCGATGATGACGAGTCAGGGCCGCTCAGGCCGGCTCGGCTGGCTGTTGGGCATGGTGCTCGGTCCGTTCGGGTTGCTCCTGATTCGCAGAGTGCTCTGACGGTCGCGCGGCGCATTGTTGGGCCCTGGAGACCTGACAGGCTTCAGAGGCACTCGGCCTGTTCGAGTTGGGACCGCAGCTCGGGCGGCAAGGCGTTGACTGCGCGCGTGAACTGGGTGGCGATGCGCAGCGCGTCGAATCCAAACGCGAATGGTGTGACCGCCTGATTCGGCGGTTGATCCGAGGCGGTGTCCAGGATCAGGTCGAGCGTTCGCTCGGTGGCGCGGTGAACGTCCTGCAGCGATTCGGGCGGCGTGACGCCGTCCAGCCGATGGCGGGAACGCTCGGCAATCGCCTGCAGCTCAGCCCAGGTGACGTCGTCTGGGTCGACGAGGCTGCTCGTCGCGGCAATTGAGTCGGCACAGAATGTGGAGTATTCCGCCACGGAGAGTGGCGCGTCGCCGGCGCGGCAGGCGGACGCAAGCATCGCCGTGGCAAGCAAGAGGGGAGCGAACCGAGCCGCCGCGAGCCGGGCGGCGAGGCACAACGCAGCTGGTGTCTTGCGGTTCATTACTACGGTTGCCCCTGGATTCTAGCCACGCCTGAGTCGTCCCATTATCGTGACCACAGAGATGGAGTGTTGAGTGGCGCATCGAGTGTTTGTCACGCGGGAGTTGCCGGGCGACGGCTTCGCGAATCTGCTGACGGACGCGGCCGTTGACGTTGACGTCTGGCCGCTGGATGCGCCGCCGTCGCGCGAGGCGTTCGGGGAGCGTGTGCGCGGCGTCGACGGGTTGATCTGCCTGATCACCGACCGCGTCGACGCGAGTGTGCTGGACGCTGCGGGTCCGCAGCTGCGGGTGGTCTCGGCGATGGCCGTTGGCGTGGACAACATCGACGTCGCCGAGTGCACGTCGCGCGGGATCGCGGTGGGCAACACGCCGGGCGTCCTGACGGAGACCACGGCTGATATTGCCTGGGCGCTGATTCTCGCCGCGGGCAGGCGCATCGTCGAGGCGGCCGAATACGTCAAGGGCGGCGAGTGGCGGACGTGGTCTCCGACGCAGCTGGCGGGCGTCGATGTGCACGGCGCGACGCTCGGCGTGGTCGGCTTCGGCGCGATCGGCCAGGCCGTCGCACGACGCGCGCAGGGCTTCGGGATGCGTGTGCTCTATTGGAACCGGACGCCAAAGTCGGTCGAGGCGGCCGAACTGGGCGCGGAGCAGCGCTCGTTCGAGGATGTGCTGGCGGAGTCCGATTTCGTGTCGATCAATGTCGCGTTGACGGACGAGACTCACGGCCTGATCGATGCGTCGGCGCTGTCGCGGATGAAGTCAAGCGCGACACTGGTCAACACGGCGCGGGGCCCGATCGTGGATGAGGCGGCGCTCGTGGACGCGCTGCGGGATGGCCAGATTGCCGCAGCGGGCTTGGACGTGACGGCGGTCGAGCCGCTGCCGATGGACTCTCCACTGTTGACGATGCCGAACGTGGTCGTGCTGCCGCACATCGGATCGGCGTCGCTGGCGACGCGCTGCAAGATGGCGGATATGGCGGTCGCCAACTTGCGGGCCGGTCTGGCCGGCGGGCCGCTGCCGAACTCGGTGGTCGGCTGATGTCGGACGCTGGACAGGCCGCATGGACGCCGCAGGGCGACGAGCCGGGGAACCTCTGGCTGGCTCGCGCGTTGTGGGATTCGGGCGGGGTGTTGTTCGGCGATTTCGATTTGGGGGCGACGCGCGGATCGCCGGTCTATCTGAATGTGCGGCGGCTGATCTCTCACCCGTGGGCGCTGCGCCGGATTGGCGAGCTGCTCAACGACGAGACGCGCATGCTGGGCGGCATGCTGCGGCCGACGATTGCGCCGTTTGAACTGATCGCCGGCGTTCCGATGGGGGGGCTGCACGCTGCCACGGCGTTCTCACTGGCCAGCAACATGCCAATGATCTACGTCCATCCGAGCAGTCAGCTGCGGCCGCTGGCGGAGGAGATCGAGGGCACGTACTATCCGGGCCAGACGGTGATCCTGGTCGACGACTTGATGACGCGGGGCGGGTCACTGTCGGAGACGGCCGATCTGCTGCGTTCGGCGGGGCTGATGGTGCACGATGCGTTCGTGCTGATCGATCGGGGCGCGGGCGGTGTCGATCGACTGCGACGCGAAGGCGTCAACGTGCATCCGCTGTTGACGCTGGAGGGTCTGCTGAACTTCCTGCTGGCGAGAGAGTTAATCACTCAGGCAATCTACGCGAAGTGCTTGACCTGGCTGGAAGGCGTGAGAGGCGGGGATCGGTGAGACGGCGCAACATCGCATGGCTTGCGGGGCTGGTTGGCTTGCCGCTCGGCGTGTACGCCACCGCGCGCTGGCGGGCCGGTCAGGACCGAGCAAATGAGGTTGATGATCAGCCAGGACCCACGTTGGCGCGGGTGATCGAGCCCGAGATCGAGCGCCTGAGGGCGACGCTCGTCGATGCTGACGAGCTCAACCGCCAGGTGAAGCATCAGCTGCTCGCGATCCAGCCTGAGGTTGAACGGTTGCAAGGGCAGGTAACCTACATGGATCAGCGGATCCGTCCGCTGGCCGATCGATCGACACACGTGGCGAGGTTGATTTCGGAATTTGAGTCTGTGGTTCGCCAGTCAGCCGAGGATGACCGGCAGCTGCGCCAACTGCTCGGCAAGCTTGACGAACACACACGCCACCTGCACTCGCAGAAGGATCAGCAGCGCCACTACAACGATGCGATGGGCCATCTTGTTGAGACACTCAACGGCGAGGCAGGGAAGCTGGCTGGTCATCTTGAGCGCCTGAACGCTGCGGGGGCGAATCTGCAGTCGCATGCGGAGCGGCTCACGCGATCGGCCGAGGCGGTTGTGCCGATGGTGACGGCGTTGTCGTCAGAGCGGGAGCGTCTGAAGGAGGTGACCGATCATCTTGCCGAGCGCGGACAGAGTTTCCGTGATATGGACGACACGCTCGCTGGACACATTGCGGCGCTGATCAATCATGAGTCGGAACTGACGGAGGCGGTCGGCGATATGAAGGTCGGACAGCGCAGCTTGCTCGATCAAGCGCAGTTGTTCGAAGCGACTCGCCAAGACCTGAAGGATGGCGTCGATCAAGATGCGACGCTGCTCGACCGCTTCGAGGAGAATCAGTCGAAGCTCGACAAGGAGCTGCGGGAAGTCAGGTACGAGCTCGGTGAGCAGCAAGCGGAGAATCGGACCTTGATCTCCAAGAACAGCAGCCTGAGCCAGCAACTGCAGCGGGCTCAAGCGCAGATCAAGCAACTGCGGGCACTGGATCGTGAGCCGTCCGCAGTCGCGGGCCAGGGGAGCGGTGCGGCGAGCGCTGCTGAGCGGCATTGGTCGAATGCGGACCTGCCAGACTCGTTCGAGACGTTGATGACCTGGGCGAGTGCGGCCTTCGACCGGCTCAGCATCGCGGAGTCCACCCTGCACGATGCGCAGGCGCTCGACAGCGCGATCGAGCGGGACCGCTGGATTGCTGATACGTGGAGGGCGCTGGGAGCGTTGCATCAGTATGCATCGACGAATCATCAGTACCGAGGGGACTTCTACCGCTGGTGCCGCGATAGCGGTGATCAGCATGCCTGGTTCACGGATCGGCTCGCGATGAATGAGTCGGACACGACGATGTCGAAGCACGGAGGGACGCGGGTGTTCGAGGTCGACCGTGCGGTCGATCCATCGGGGAAGACTGTGATGCAGGCGCACATCAAGATTCAGAGGGGCGGCGGGCAACATATTCCGCGCCTCTTCTTCTTCGATGACACGAACGGTTCAACGAGCAAGGTGCACATCGGCTTTCTGGGTCCGCATCGGCTCGTTCCGAATAGCAGCAGCAGCTAGGCCAGGGCCATGGGAAGCTTCTTGCGGACGATTGCTGCGCTGTTTACTGGTGCTCTGGCAGCCCTGGTGTGGGTCGAGCAGCGTCAGCCAACGCGCGCGCCGGAACGGGCGGGCGAGGATTCCGCTCGCCCTCCTGCGGCAGCGGTCGAGCGCGTGGAGGTTCCTGTCGCGGACCCTGAACAGACGGAGCGAATATCCGCGCTTGAAGCGGAGCTCGCCGCGGAGCGTTCACGCCGCGAGGCGGCGCCCGATGAGCCTCCGCCGACGGTCGACGCGATCCGTGCGGCGCGGGCTCGATCGTTTGCGCTCGAGCGCGAGCTCGCGCTGCGGGACAACGGTCCGGAGATTGTGCACTGGACGGTCAACGCTCCGATCTCAACCTCGGAGATTGCGGACGCCGCCGCGGAACACTTGCCTGAAGTGGCGTGGCACATCGTCGACGTCGCAGCGCTCGACAAGGCAGCGTTCGATGTCTCCGCGCTGTGGTCGGCGCTGGGCGCGATGCAGGAGTTTGCCATCGCGAATGACAGCGACTGGTTCGAGCATCACGGGGACTTCGCCGGTTGGTGCCGCGAGAGCGGCCATCCGCACGCGTACGAAGGCGACGGACTGGGGGAAGACCCGGAGTTGCCGTCGTTCGAGGTGCCCCCTGCGGTCAACCGCTCCCGGCGCATGGTCGTACGCAACTATGTGCTGGTCGGCGAGCGGCGGCTGTACTACGTCGATGATCTCGGCGGCGAAACGGGCCGCATGCACATCGTCGGCGTTGGCTGATCGCTCCTGGAGCTCTACTTGTACTTCTTCCAGTCGCGCGCCTCGGGGGCGCGGGTCTGCGCGTCGCGGCCGACCTGCACGATGCGTTCCGGCGCGACGTGCACGACGCGGCGCTCGGGCTTGCGCACCAACAGCAGATGCTTGTGTCCGCGCAGGTAGAAGTTGTGGTGTCGAGCGCGATAGGCCCAGAGTCCGGTGTTGGACGACTGGTTGCGACGCGCGACCACGATCCAATCGATCGGGATGAAGCCGACATCGTCCACCAGCATCTGATAGATGTACATGCCGACTGGGGTGAACAGACGGCGCACCCACTGGTCGCCGATCAGCCAGCCGAGCGCCTTGCCGGGCTTGAGGACTCGGAAGAGCTCCTCCGCGACGCTTCGCAGCTCGTCGTAGAATTGGTTCAGTTCCGCGGAGTACTGGCCGATGTTGCCTGGCTGATCGTTGTAGTTCACGTTGTCGCCGTAGGGAGAATCGATGAACACCATGTCGACGCTATGATCGTCGAGCGGGATCTGACGGGCGTCGTTCTGGACGATATCGGGACGCGTGGGATTGATGTCGTAACCGATCACGTCGCGGCCTTCATCGTTACAGACGTCGATGGTGGTGCCGGAGCCGCACATCGGATCGAGGACGAGGTCGCCTGGCTCGGTATAACGCTGGAGCATGTTGTAGATGATGAAGGCCGGCGTCACGCCTTGATACTTGGAGTCGCCCTTCTTGGTGCTGCCGTAGGACTGCGTCGGGAAATCCCACAGGGTGGTCGCCTCGACGTCGGGCTTTTGCTCAACGCCTGAGGCATCGTCGAGTTGCCGTTCGAGCGTTCGCAAGCGTTGGCGGATGGATGCCATGTCGGCTCGGGCATCGGCGAGGGTGCTGTCGGGGTCGCCGAAGAGGGTGGCGCCACGTCGATGGGCGCGCAGCATCCGCCGGGCGTCGAGCGCCCGCTGATACTGCTCGGCCATCCGCAGCGCCTGCCTGGATTGGTGCTGCGACACCTACCCCCCCCCCCCCCCCGACCAGATACGAAGGTCATTCTCGAAGCTGCTGAAGTGCTTCACAATGCCATGGCTCGCGACGTCGCTCCGGAGGAGGTAGGCAGCATCGAGATCGACGTTGGCGATGGCGTAGTTCTTGCGCGGGGGCTGGTGCGGCTGCACAAGCTCTCGATCTGGATCCGGGGTTACGAGACAGACGCGAACGTGAGTGGTGATTGGGCTCTGTTGCAGCTTCAGTTTCCAATACGCAGTTTGCTTGAGCCGATCTCTCAGTGACTTCTTGCACGAGACGATGCACAGGACCGCATTGTTTTCGCGACGGTAAACGACAACATCCGCATCGGGCAGGTGGCAGCCGTACTCGCCGTAATCGACGAGGAGGTTGCGCTTGACGAGCTGCAAGTTTGACGGCAGATTGGCGCGCTTCAGAACGGTATCTGAGGTGCAGCCAAGGTTAACGTCATACTGTTCGTTCAGCGTGTTGACGCCGTCCTCCACCAACACCTTGACCAGCTTCTGCAGTGCGCTGCCCGTGACTGCTTTCTTGGCTTGCTCGTTGCCACCGTGTTCCGACTCAAACTGCAAGAGAATCTCGTCAATGTGATCCAGCGGGTCGCCGTCACTCCACTCGAGGAAGTGCTGCAAGATCGAATTCTCGCGAGCAAGGGCTGGGGTCTCAGTTGCCATACAAACCGGATACCGTCCGGTTTTGGCTCTGTCAACCGGTTGTGACACAGCCGGCTTGCCGGGTTGGTGCCGGTGGCCTATACCGGCCGGGATGCTATCTCCGACGTTGACTGTCGTTGCGCCTCGATGCTCCGTCCCGAGCAGACCCCCGCGTGCGCGGGGGATGTTCCCCTACCCCCCCCCGCACATCTGTCCGGTGTTGTAATCGAAGCAGCGCCGGCCCGGCCGAGCGGGGCTCGGCGTGAGCTCGAGGTTCGATCCGACGCAGCTGCGGCTGGGCGACGCCGCTGACCGGGCGCTCTTCGCTGACGAGCAGTTCCAGCTGACAATCACCTCGCCGCCCTACAACGTGGGGCTGAGCTACGGCGACGGCGTCGACGACGCCGGCAGCTACGCCGACTATCTCGAGTTCAGTCGGGCCTGGCTGTCCAACGTCTTTCACTGGTCAGCGCCCTCGGGGCGGCTCTGCATGAACATCCCGCTCGACAAGAACTCGGGCGGCAAGCAGGCGGTCACGGCCGACCTGACCAACATCGCGCGGGACGTCGGCTGGCAGTATCACGCCACGATCATCTGGAACGAGGGCAACATCTCGCGCCGCACGGCGTGGGGCAGCTGGATGCGGCCGTCTGCGCCGCATGTGATCGCGCCCGTCGAGACGATTGTGGTGCTCTACAAGGGCGACTGGAAACGTGAGCACCTGGGCGACGATCGGGTCACGATCAGCCGCGACGAGTTCATGGAGTGGACATCGGGAGTCTGGTCGACGGAGATTGACGAAGACGGCGGGGAGTCGGCCGCGGCTGAGCCGTTGATTGCGCCGTCGACGCTGCTCGATTGGGCGATGTCGTTCGATGGTTCCGCGCCGGTTGGCGCCGCCGAACTGCAGGAGTCGTTCGCGGAACTCCTGACGCGTCCGCGGGGTCCTGGTCTGGACGGTCTGCCGGCGGATGACGCGCGCGAATGGGCGTCGCAGGTGTGGACCTTCGGCGGGGAGTCAGCCAAGCGGATCGGGCATCCAGCGCCGTTTCCGCTGGAGTTGCCGCGCCGCTGCATTCGGCTGTTTTCCTACGCCGGCGATCACGTGTTCGATCCATTCGCCGGCTCGGGATCGACGCTGGTCGCGGCGCTCAGGGACGGCCGTGAGGCGTGGGGTCTGGAGATCGACGAGGAGTACCGCCAGCTCGCGCTGGGACGGATCAACGCGGAAGTGCCGAGATTCTGATGACTCGCCCGGTCTCGCAGATGGATTTGATTTTCGGCTACTACCGAGAGCGCCCGAATGAGCCGCTCCCGCATGCGGAAGTGGTTGATTGGGCAACAAGTGAGTGGACTCGGCAAACGGGGAAGGTGTTCCGGGACCCTGATCGCGCGATCCGACGGCTGCACCAGGACGGTCGCCTGCAGAAGATTCGCAAGGGCGTCTATTGCTACGACCCGGAGCTGGTCTCTGATCCACGGTTGGAAGACTTTACGGCGGCGCAGCGAGCGGCGATTCTCAAACGAGACGGCCACAAGTGCGTGATCTGCGGGCTG
>JAJEBU010000131.1 GCA_022822375.1 Dehalococcoidia bacterium | reverse complement strand
GTTTCAATCCTCGCCCGACCCGAAGGCCGGGCGCATCACGGAGGAGGCGGACTCGATGTCCCCCATCTGAGCGTTTCAATCCTCGCCCGACCCGAAGGCCGGGCGCATCCCTGCAATCGCCCTCAGAGTGGGAGTTGTACCCTAGTTTCTGGCGAATTGCCTGGCAGATGTCATCGTAGTCTTGCTCGATCGAGGTTTCGGGCGTGTTTGAAGATTCCAAGGGATGCCGTCTATCGTGCTCTGAACGCGCGAATCTCTCTGGCTCAGAATGATCGCCTGAGGTTCGCGCGCCGCCGCTCAATCAGAACACGAGCGGATCCCGTTGATCGAATGACGGACCGGCGCCGAACGTCAGCAAGTGCTCACTCAATGGTTCCCTGAGCCGATAGATGCGCACGCTGTCGGCGGTTTCGTCCATTTCGGATCGCAACCGCGCGATGAGCATTTCTTGATCCGCCTCGCTGAGCACGCACTCGAACACCGATTTCTGCACTCGCTGCCCGTATGCCTGACACGCCTGCGCGACTCGCCTGAGGCGTCGCCGACCCCTCGCGTCATCGGTCGCAACGTCGTACACGACGAGGATCTCCATGGTGGACGAGCTTTCAAGCTGGGCTAGCCGCTGAGATGGGGTACGTAGTGCCGCAGGTCTCCCCTGAGATGCCTGGCCAACAGACGCGCTTGTACGTGGGGAATCAGGCCGGCGGCAACGCGTTGCTTGAGCAGCCGGTGCCGCGTCTGATGCTCTTTCGTTTTCTGATACTCAGACAGCAGCACTCTACGGCCGTCTTCGCTAAGCGTCACAGCTCCACCGGGACTCTCGTCGAAATGCCCGGCCCGAATCTGCCGCCGATTGACGACTCGAAGCACGAGCCGGTCGGCGAGCGCGGGTCGCAGTTCCTCCATGAGGTCGAGCGCCAGCGCCGGCCGACCGGGTCGCAGGCTGTGGAGATAGCCCACCTGCGGATCGAGCCCAACTCCTTCCAACGCGGCCTCACACTCCGCCCGAAGCAGTGCGTAGCAGAACGACAGCAGGGCATTTGTCCGATCCCGAGGAGGGCGTCGGCTTCGTCCTGCGGGGGTGAACTCGGCCCGATCTACGCGCACCATCTGGCCAAACGCGCCAAAGTAACGTCGGGCCGCGCTGCCTTCAAGACCGCGCAGGACATCAAGGCTCTCGGCTTCGCGGATGTCGCTGAGCAGTCCACCAAGATCTTCTGCCGCCTCCCGAAGCTCATCGGCCGGTCCCTGCCCCCTGCTGTCGCGCGCGCTGCGCAACAACAAAGTCCGCGTGTTCTGCACTTTGCCGGCAACGAACTGACGAGCAACGGTCAGCGTGCGGCCCGGATCGTCGAGCGCCTTGTGCTGAGCGCGACGAAGCGTCACGTTGCCGATCGTGCCGCCGGTCAAGCGCCCGCGAAAGCGGCCATGCCGAGTCAGCCAGACCACGGCACGACCGTCCACGGCGCAACGATGAATCAGGGGCGTGGTGACCGCGACTCGCCCGAACGCCACGATTGCCTGCAAGCGCACGAGCGGCAGGCGGGCCAGCGTCTCCTGTTCAGAGACGACTCTCACCGTGTCGTGGTCAAGCCGCAGCGTTGCGCCCTGGGTGGTCACGTAGAGCGTATTGAGCAACTCATGCATCGTCGTCGATCGCTTCCAATGGACGAAAAAGCGCGCCCTGCAGCCCGCGTAGCCGAGCCGGATGCGCCGACACCTGGGGCAGGCAGTCGTGCACCAGGGAACAGGGCGGGCAGCGCGCGTCGTCCACCGCCGGCGGCAAGAGCTGTTGCCGAAGCTGCGTCCGGATCTCGCCGATCATCGTCATCGTCTGGCTGCGTAACTCATCGGTGAAGCGCAGGATGTGTCTGCGTCGCTCAGCGTGCGAGTAGATCGCGCCGGCGGGGACGACAGTTTCCAACATCTCCTCAAGGCACAGCGCCTGAGCGCAGAGCTGCAAGTCGGCGTGCGGCGGTCGCCGGCGTCCGACCTTGTACTCAACCGGGAAGGGTTGCTCGCCCGCGGCGAACTCAACCACGTCCGCCCTGCCCCGCAATCCGAGTCGTTCGGACCACAGCGGCAATCCGCGCCGAACACTGACGCCCGGCCGATTTTCACTGTCGCCGCCGTCGACTCGCTGATGAGCGAGCTGGCCGCGAATGGTGTAGACGTTCTCTTCGAAGGTCTGCTCCATATGGATCAGCGCGCACTGTCTGGGGCAGTAGGAGAAGTGCTCGATGGCTGAGATTGGAACATCAAGCGGCGTTTCGTCATCCCAGGGAGTGAGTGCCCGTCGCGCCATGCTGTCCACGTCTTCGGCCTGCGAGTGAGTCGCTGCGTTCAGTCCACCAACGTCGTCAGAGTGACGCCGTTGAACCCGTCAAGCGGCCCGTCGGATGGGTGTGCAACCGCGTAGTCCCCAAATGATCGCGGCGCTTCCGCCTCACTCTTGGGCGTCTCGATCAGATCGAACAGCCGGTGCGCGGCGGCGTTGCCCAGCTTGTTCTCGTGGCTGAAGACATAGAGACCTCGACAGGCCATCTCGCCGCGCGCCGCCGAACGGTCGACATCCCACATCATTTCCAGCGCGTTCCAGAACAGCGCCAGGTCCTCGCCGTCCACGCCTGTCTTCTCCGCGAAGTGAGGATTGAAGAAGCCGTGGGCGCGGTAGAGACCGTAGGGCACGGTGGACTTGCGCCCGATGGTGCCGTAGTTGGTCGCCTCGCCCTCCGCGTCTTCTCGATTCACGTCCTGCCGGTTTTGCGCCGGACCGACGATGCTGGAGTCGAGCGGGATAATGCCGTCGATGGAGCGAGCGAATGTGAGTTGCATCGGGCCGCGCACCTGTCCGGCGTTGTGCTCTCTCATCGACATGACCGCGCCGAACATGCGCACGTCGTAGAACTCCGCACACATCCACCCCTGGGCGTCGCTCACACTGGGGCTTGCGTCTCCCTTCGTTCGGTCCTCGAAAATCCGCTTCCGCCTCTCGCCGAGGAACTGTCCATGCTGGACGTAGATTTTGAAGCGGCCGTCTCCTTGAGCCAGGTCAATGTAGTCGCGCACCTTGCGCTTGATAGCGACATCAGTGACCAGGCCCTGCATGGTTTCGGGATCGACGCGGGGCAGATTGCCGGCGTCGGGATCGCCGTTGGGGTTGCCGTCCCTGACATCGAAGAGCAGAACAAAGTCGTGCCGGCGGGCAACGTCGGTCGTGATGGAATCAGGCATGGCTAGTTCTCTTCCTCAGTCCGTGCGGTGTTTGCTTCTTGCTTGGCCCGGGTTGCTCCGGCTCGCCGACTGATCGCCTGCGCTCGGTCGTACGCTCTCTGGTGGTAGTAGCCCAACGAGAACAGGGCCTGCTGTTCCAGCGAAAGGGTCTTGGGAAATCCGCCGATCTGAGCGCAGACTTCGGCGATGCGGTTCTGCAGTCCGCCGCGTCGCGGCCCATCGAGCTTGGAGAGATGCGGCTGTGCTCCTCGCAGCAATGGTCCAAACACGACCGCAGGCGTCGTCGAGGCGGCGCCGTAGTAGCGGTCAACGATCGTCGCGTTCACGTTGGGCAGGGCGGCGCGCTGAACCGCTTCAAGCACAGAGAGCAGGCGACCGCAGTGGTAGGCGGGCGATGGATGTTCAGGTTCGAGAGCGACCATGTAATCCTCCTTCGATTGTTCGGTGCCTTGGCTCAGCAAGACGAGTTTGATGAGCGCTGCCTGTTGACGGGTGACTCGCCGCTCCGCGCGACAGCGTCTGACCACCAGATAGCCGATCCCTAGCGGCAACGGCGCCCCAGAGAGCGCAGCGCTGAAGAGTGCGCGCGGGGTGGTAACGGGCAGGTCCTTGCGCACATCGCGGACCGTTGCCGCTGACAGTTGGAAGAGGCTCAGGGGCCGCGGATGCTCGCCGGTCGGATCGTCATCGCGCGGATCACTCACACGCTGCAGCTCGAACCAGCGTCTGAGATTGCCCTTGGCATTGCCGACGGTGGTATCGATCCAGTCGCGGACAACGGCGCGCCCGCCGCTCGCCGACAGCGAGGCGGCGTAAAACGCTGACTCGTCTCCGGGAACTGTGACTTGTCCTCGAAGCGGGGACTCCAGAAGTGCCCGAACTTGTTCGGGATCCGGCTGCCGTATGAAATCTGAGATGTCGAATGCTTGAGCTTCGCGCGTCCAGAACACGAACGTCGCGTCGCCAACACTGATGTGGTGCTGCTGATCCGCGAGCAAGTGGTTGAGCGCGCGGGTGAACGCTTCCCCACAGTCTCTACAGGTCGGCGCGTTCCGAGAGGCCTTGAGGCCGTATGACTCGAATGCCTCTGAGTTGGCGGAGATGATCGACGTTCCGGAAGACTGCCCGCCGCGGATGCCCTTGATCTTCGCCTGCAATCTGTTGAGCACTTGCAATCGCTCGCCGCAGATCAGGCACTGGTCGCTGCCGTCGGAGTCGGCTGTGTTCTCCGAGAGCCAGAAGTCCTGGACGGCAGGCAGGTCAATCGGACGGCACTGGGAGCCATCGTCCAAACTGACCTCGAAGGTGACTTTCAGCCCATAGTCCCAGTCTTCAGCGAGGTCGAGTTGGTCCGCCGCGCCACGTTCGTAGAATCGTCGTACGGCCAGGACCGCCGGCTCCTCCGTCTCAATCGCGCAGCGCTCGACAAGCTCGCGATAGGCCGCGTGCTGGCGGTCGACGCGGGCTTGCTTGGCTGGGTCGCGGGCGCGCCCAAACGTGTACTCCCCGTTGTCGGCGAGCAGCAGCGGCTTGATTCCGGATGACCGCTGGACCTCGGGCGCAGCCATGTCCAGCCCTCGCTTGCCACGCGTCGTGCTCGGGTCCGTCCGAGAGATTGGACGCCGGGACAGCGGCTGACCGTCCTCGGCGATTACGACGATCGACGCGACGGGCGTTTGGGCATAGAGCGGCGGAAGCTGATCATCCAACCGCTTGTCGGCGTACTCTTTCAGCTTGCCGAGCAGCATCAGGACACCTCCGCGAAGCGATCGGGGACGCGCAGGATGCCGCCTTCGAGCACAGCGTCGAAGAATCTCGGCGTGCCGCGCCCGCTTCCGTCTGTCGCATAATCGATGTCAAGCAGCATCGGCCCCAGACTCTCGCTCAGGTCCGCGATCGGCATGTCGTCCGGACCGGGTTCCGCGAACGATGCGCTGAACTCGCGACAGCCGAGGTAAGGAGTGGAGAAACACTGGCCCCGTACGACGCGACGGCGAAACTGGTCGCGGTACTTGGCGATGTGGTCGTCCACACCGGGTTGGAGTTCCAGTTGCGCGTGGACGACATAGGCGACGTCCTGTAGAGCCAGCGTGTGGCGCTGGGCGCGATTGGCAGACGCATCGAAGCCGCCGCCCGCGCTAGCCCAACTGCGTGCCGACCGCTCGGTTTGACGGTTGTTGATTTCATTGCGCAAGATGGACGCATACGCAATCGGCTTGAGCACGTGGATCTCCTCGATCCGCCAGAGCACCTGCGGCTTCCAGAAGATCGCCTCCAGCGCGCCTCGGGCGGCGGACGGCGTCATCAGCGGGTAGCTCACTCGCTCGACCTTCATCTCCGGCCGGGTGAAGCAGGCGTAGTCGCCCCAGAGCTTGACTTGGAGCGGGCCTGGCTCTGTGGACATTGGCGTCTCCGAACGTGTTTTCGCAATGTATGAGCGAATACGCCTTTAGTCAACCGCAGTGCGCCTGGCTGGAGTCAGATGACCATGACTGAGTCCGCCTCGACGATGCCCATGACCTCGTCGTATCTCCCTAACCAACGTCCGACGCTGGACAACGAGCCGACCGGCTCGATAAAGCCCATTGACGAGAGGCGCTCGTACTCCCTCCTCACAAGTGAGACCGTGTAGGGCTGTAGTTCGCGCAGAATTTCACGGCCAGGAAGCTGGCGACGTTCCAACTCATCAACCTTGCGGGCGATTCTCGGCGCATCGTGCTCCGGATAGCTGACGATAATGTCGCAAGTGTCTTCGTCGATCATGCGGAACCTCTCGGCCACGGCAGGAAAGTCGAGAGATTGGCGTGCTTGCTGGATCTTCTTCGAGTCAGGATCCACGGACGATCCGAAGAGCCACTCGAAGTACCGTCGAACGGTCCTAGGGTCGTTGGGGTCGAAGTCCGGCAACTGTTGAACGACCCGAGCGATGTCTCGGCCCGAGCGGTAGACGCCTGGCGGCGAGGAATCGTCCGGTGGCTTGAACACGACGACTCGCCCGCCTGCATCGCCTAGCCGACCCTCTCGGTTGCACCGCCCGGCGGCCTGGGTGATCGCGTCGAGCGGCGCTTCCGCTCGGTACACCGTGGCGAAGTCGAGATCGACGCCGGCCTCTACCACCTGGGTGCTGACCACGCGGCACGGCTCCCCTGCATCGAGTCGCCGCCTGATCTCCGCAAGCACGGCTCTCCGATGCGCGCCGCAGAGGAGAGTCGAGAGATGGAGCGCATGGGGGTCGTCCAACGCGTCCAGGAGTTCCAGGGCGTGACGCTTCGTGTTCACGATCGTCAGGGCGCTGACATCCGCCCGCATCCATCCTGCGACCTCGCTCCACTGGTTCCGTTCCTCGGTTCGCCACTCGTACCGGACTCGCTTCAACGCCTCAAAATGACGCCGGTGGTCGGGCACAATCTCGACTGCCTCGATCTCGCGGAACTCTTTTGTCAACTCGAATGCCGGTTGGGTCGCCGTGGAGAGGACGACGCTGGCGCCGTAGTGCCGCGTGAGCTGGCTCAAGCCATCGAGGATCGGCGAGAGCAGTCCTGACGGCAACGCCTGCGCTTCGTCCAGGATGATCACGCTCTCCGCGAGGTTGTGC
>JAJEBU010000036.1 GCA_022822375.1 Dehalococcoidia bacterium | reverse complement strand
GGCTGCTCCTGATCCCAGCCGGAGAACTCGACCTCGATACGGTCGTCATCAATCACGTTGATGACCTGCTGTCGCCAGTCCTCGCGATCCTGACCAGGCAGCAGCCGACAATCGATCACCGCCTCCGACTTGGCCGGGATGACGTTGGCCTTGATGCCGCTGTTGATCATCGTCACGTTCAGCGTGTTGATGAACATCGCGTGCGTGCCAGGGTGCTCAACGATCTGCGCGGCCAGGTCGTCGGGATCTTGCACTGGCGCCAGGTGGCCCTCCTCGATCAAGCGGTCCAGCCAGACCTGCGTCGAGGGTGTGATCGTGACCGGGCGTTCCCACGCGGCGAGCTTCGACAGCGCGTTCACGAGATGCACCGCTGAGTTGTCGTAGTGCGGACGCGACCCATGGCCTGGCGTCCCGATCGAGGTCAGCTTGAGCCAGCAGATGTCCTTCTCATTCGTCGCGACTGAGAAGATGTTCGCTTCTTCGCCCAGCAGCTGCGTCGAACCCGATCCGCCCTCCGACAGCTCGAACTCCACATCCACCAGGTCCGGACGGTTCTTACAGAGCCACTCCATGCCCCAGACGGAACCAGCCTCCTCATCGGGGACGCCGCAGAACACGAGGTCGCGGGCGAGCGGTACCTCGTGTCGCTTGAGCAGCAGCATCGTCATCAGATGCATGATGCCGCAGCCCTTCATGTCGACCGCGCCCCGGCCGTACACCTTGCCGTCCTCGATGTTGCCCTCGAACGCCGGTTTGGTCCAGTAGTCAGCCTCGACGGGCACGACATCGGTGTGGTTGCACAGCATCATCGGCCGCTTGGAGCCATCGCCGCGCAACCAGGCGAAGACCGCCTCGCGCTCGGGCTGAATCTCGACATACTCGACCTCCATGCCCGCATCCGCGAGGATGCCGCCCAGCCAGCGAGCCGCCGGCTTCTCATTGCCCGGAGGGTTGGAGGTGTCAATCTGCAGGTAATCGACAAAGTACTCCAACGCCTCATCAAACACCGGCTGCCAGTTGATTGGACTGTTCGTCGTCATCGGGATATCTCCTCGATCGCCATCTGCGCGTGCTCGGAACCTCAGGACTCAGGTTAACTGTGTCCGAGTCGCAGCCTGAGAGTCGCGTTTCCGCTACCATGCGGAACATATGAGCATATCTGCAGCTGACCCTGTCCTCGACCACTTCCATCCGCTGGTGCGGGATTGGTTTGTCTCGCGATTTGGCGCGCCGACCTTTGCCCAAGCGGACGGCTGGCCCGCGATTCGCTCCGGCGACGACTGCCTGATCGCCGCGCCGACCGGATCGGGCAAGACGTTGACCGCCTTCCTGTCCGGCATCGACGATCTGATCCGCGAGGGACTGGCGCCAGACCATGCGGGAGAGCTGGCCGATGAGGTTCGCATCCTCTACATCTCTCCGCTCAAGGCGCTGTCCAACGACATTCGCCGCAACCTCGAGGAGCCGCTCGCGGAGATTCGCCAGCTGGCCGACGAGCGCGGCGTTGACATCCCCCGCATCCGCATGGGACTGCGCACCGGAGACACCACAGCGGCCGAGCGGCAGGCGATCGTCAAGCGGCCGCCGCAGATTTTGATCACCACACCCGAGTCCCTCTACCTGATGCTGACCGCGAAGAAGTCGCGCGAAATCCTGCGCTCCGTGCGGACCGTCATCGTCGACGAGATCCACGCCGTCGTTCGAGACAAGCGCGGCTCCCACCTGGCCCTATCGCTGGCCCGACTGGACCACGTCGCCGACCGCCGGCCGACCAGAATCGGCCTCTCGGCCACCCAGAAGCCGATGGAGGAGATCGCCGCATTCCTGACCGGCATGGACCCGGTCGGACGTCCGCTGCCCTGCCGCATCCTCGACCTGGGCCATCGACGCGAGCTGACCCTGTGGATTGAAACGACCGAGGCGCCGCTGTCTGCGCTCGCCACACACGAGCACTGGGGCGCGGTGTACGACCGTCTGGCTGAGCTGATCGTGCAGCATCGGACGACGCTGATCTTCGTCAACCGTCGCGCGCTGGCCGAGCGCGTGGCGCACGAGCTGGGCATTCGACTCGGCAAGGAGCACGTCTCGGGCCATCACGGCTCCCTCTCCAAGGATCGCCGCCACGCGATGGAGCAGCGGCTCAAGTCCGGCGACCTCAAGGCCGTCGTCGCCACCGCCTCGCTCGAACTGGGCATCGATATCGGCTCGGTCGACCTCGTCTGCCAGATCGGGTCGCCGCGCCGCATTGCCACCTTCCTGCAGCGCGTCGGACGCTCCGGGCATGCGCTGGGATTGGTCCCGCATGGCGCGCTCTTCCCCACGTCGCTCGACGAACTGGTCGAGTGCGCGGCGATGGTCCGCGCCGTCGAGCGCGGCAGCCTCGATCGCATCCGCCAGCCGGCAGCGCCAATCGAAGTCCTGGCCCAACAGATCGTCGCAGAGACGGCAGCGGAAGAAGAGTGGTTCGAGGACGAACTCTTCGACATCATGCGCCGCGCCGCACCCTATCGAGAGCTCGAGCGAGCGGCCTTCAATGAGACACTCGACATGCTCGCGACCGGAGTCGGAGAAGGCGGCGGACGCTCCAACCCACTGATCCACCGCGACCGCATCAACGGCGTCGTGCGCCCGCGCCGCGCCGCTCGTCTGACCGCCATTGTCAACGGCGGCACGATTCCCGAGACCGGCGACTACCGAGTCATCAAGGAGCCCGAAGGCGCTTACGTGGGAACGGTCAACGAAGACTTTGCGATCGAAACCGCAGCCGGCGACATCTTCCTGCTCGGCAGCACGTCGTGGCGCATCCGCCGAGTCGAGAACAAAGGCATCGTCCGCGTCGAGGACGCGCACGGCGCGCCGCCGACGATCCCCTTCTGGCTCGGTGAGGCGCCCGGTCGGAGCGTCGAGCTGTCCGCAGAGGTGGGACTGTTGCGCCGCGAGATTGGCGCGATGTCAGACGACCGAGAGCGAGCCGCGATGATGCTCCAGCGCGACTGCCACATGGCCGCGTCAGCTGCCGAGCAGATCGTCGAGTATCTGACTGAGGCGCAGGCGGCGCTTCAGGTGATGCCGTCCGACACCGACGTCGTCTTTGAGCGCTTCTTCGACGAAGGCGGCGGCCAGCAGCTCGTCGTGCATGCACCGTTCGGCTCGGGCGTCAATCGCGCCTGGGGACTGGCGCTGCGCAAGCGCTTCTGCGTCCGCTTCGACTTTGAGTTGCAGGCAGCGGCGAACGAAGAAGGCATCCTGCTGTCCTTGGGACCGACCCAGTCGTTCCCGCTCGAGGAGGCATTCGAGTATCTGAAGGCGTCCAACGCCGAACAATCGCTGCGCCAGGCGGTACTCTACGCGCCGTTCTGGAACACGCGCTGGCGCTGGGCGGCGACGAGAGCCCTCGCCGTCCCCAGACGCCGCGGGGGACGCGAAGTGCCGCCGTATCTGCAACGGATGATCGCCGACGACTTGCTTGCGGCCGTCTTCCCCGCGCAGGTCGGCTGCCAGGAAAACCTGGCGGGTCCGTTGGAAGTGCCCGACCATCCCCTGATCGCCCAGACGATGGACGATTGCCTGCACGAGGCGGTCGATACCGACGCGCTGATCGAGGTGCTGGAACGGGTCGAGCGCGGCGAGGTGCGCCTGCATGCGCGCGACACCGTGACCCCCTCTCCCATGGCGCAGAGCATCATCAACGTGGGACCCTACGGCTTCCTCGACGATGCACCGCTGGAGGAACGACGCACGCGAGCGGTCATGTCGCGACGAACACTGCCCAACGACCAGCGCGACCTGGGCCGGCTCGACCTGGACGCCATCCGTCGCGTTCAAGAGGAGGCGATGCCGCCCGTCCGTGACGCCGAGGAGCTGCACGAGCTGCTGCTCTCGCTGGTCGCACTGCGTTCGGACGACGCCATGTCGGCGCACTTCGCGGAGCTGCGCGAACAGGGACGCGCCGCACGCGCTGATGGCCCCGACGGCACAATCTGGTTCGCCGCCGAGCAGCTCGAATCGATCCGCCATCTCTTCCCCGACCACGCGGTGGAGCCCGGCTTCACGGTGCCCGAGACGGCCCTGATCCTGCCCGCTGACCGTGAGGACGCCCGCCTCAAGCTGGTCCGCGGCCATCTGGAAATCTCCGGGCCGATCACCCCCGATCAGCTCGCGCGGCGTTGCGGCCTCGCAGCGTCCGACTGCAGCTACGGACTGGCGCAACTCGAGGCATACGGCGAGGTGATGCGCGGCCGCTTCACTCCGACCCTGGCAGCCGATGCTCCTGAAGAATTCTGCGACCGCCGCCTGCTCGCTCGGGTGCACCGGTACACGATCGCGCGGCTGCGGGCGGAGATCGAACCCGTCACGGTCCAGCACTACCTACGCTTCCTCCTGCGCTGGCAGCATCTGACGCCTGACACGCAGCTGAGCGGCAAGGCTGGCGTGCGCGCGGTGATCGAGCAGCTGCAAGGCTTCGAAGCGCCCGCCGCGGCATGGGAGCGCAACCTGATCGCACCGCGCGTCGCCGACTACCGCGAGGCCTGGCTGGACGAGCTGTGCCTGGCCGGCGATGTCGCCTGGGCCAGATTGACCGCTCGCGCGGCGCGGCGCGCACCGACCAAGACCACACCAATCGCCTTGGCGCTGCGGCCCGACTTCCGATCGCTGCTCGCCGCCGTCCGACGCCCCGCGCCGCTGCCGCCCTCGCGCGGACGCTCCACGCCTGAGCCAGAACCCGACGCCGCTGACCAACTCCACGCCGACGGAGGCGCGGCGAGCCAGATTCTGCGGCTGCTCGAGGAGCGCGGCGCGCTCTTCTTCGACGAGATCGTCGATGGCACCCGCCGCATCGCGACCGATGTCGAAGGCGGACTGCGCGAACTCGTCGCCAGCGGCCTCGCCCACGCCGACGGCTTCCAGGGTTTGCGCCAGCTGATCCGCGCCAACCACAGCGCCAATCGCGGCAGTGCTCGTCGCCCCCTCCGGCCCCGCTACGGCGGAGGCGGCGTCTTCATCGGCGAGGGTCCGGCCGGCCGCTGGGTGGCCCTGCCGCCAACGGTCAGTCCGCCCGACGACCCGCTCGAGGCCGACGAACTGGCGGAGCGCATCGCCGTCATCCTGCTCCGTCGATACGGCGTCATCTCGCGCGAACTCGCCGTCCGCGAGGGGCGCGAGAGTCTGACCATCCAGTGGCGCGAGATTCTGCGCGCGCTGCGGCGGTTGGAAGCGCGCGGCGAGATTCGCGGCGGTCGATTCATCCAGGGCTTGATCGGCGAACAGTTCGCCCTCCCGGAGGCCATCGACCAGCTCCGAGCGGTGCGGAGAGCCGCCCCCGACGGCCAAATCGTCACCATCGCCGCCAGCGACCCATGCAACCTGGTCGGCATCCTGCTGCCGGGCCAAAAGGTGCCTTCCAGGCTCGGCGCCACACTAACGCTGGTCGACGGCGTACCGTCGGAGGAGACGCCAGTCTCAGCTGCCGCCGCGGCCGCGGATTAACAACTACTCGTTGAGAACAATGTTGAGTTCATGTGCTTCGTAGCCGAAGAACTCTAGCAACTGTCTTGCACTTCTCCTTGAGTCTCGATAGCCCGCGTGTCGTTCGAGGTAGATCTCAGAGTCACCAACACGATGAGGCGCACGACACTCGGACGGCGTGGTGTGGTACTTCGCGAGTTGCAACACTCTGTGGAAGTCTGACTGATGCCTGGCGTAGACCATCTCCGCGACAGTCGTCAATACTTCGTATGCGGGACCAATCGGGTGCACTTCTCCCCACAGGTGAATCTCTCGAACGTTGGTCGCTGCTCGTTTTGCCACTCGTACAGTGCCGGTCGTAGTGGTCTGGCGACGTGAAGCATCCGTTTGGCTGCTGGCAGGCTGAGTACTCTGCGACACATCTGCAATCGATGTTTGGCCGGTGGCAATCTCCTGCAATTCGCTCCTGGTCAGCGATTCGCTCGGTCGCACACCGAGAGCATCCTGAACTTCCTCTTGCAGGAGCTCGATCAGGATGTCGTTCGGTCCCGATAGCAGCCGGCTCCACGCTGCTCGAATCTCCTTGCGATGTCGGATTTCCATCTGTCTGGAAGCCAACATCCTCTTGGCAAGACGTTCGCCCTCGCCTCCGATAAGCGCCTCATGCCTGAGACATGATGAGAGAATCTCTGCCGTCGCCTCTGTATGGTCCTGGTCAATCTCAAGTTCTACGAATCGGCGATCTTCTGGATTGCCCTTCTCACGCGGCAGATAAAGCCACCACTTTACTCCGGTTGTCAAGACGCAGATATCGACACCTTCGTGGAAGGCACTGTTCATGACCTGCGCAACGTGAGTATCCAGACCTTCTTTAGGTGCCTTAGCTTCAATCAGAGCCACTGGCTTTCCTGCCGAACCGAGCAGTGCATAGTCGAAGCGCATCCGGCCTTGATCAACCGAATACTCCGAACGAATCCTGGTCAGGCCGCGCCAACCCAGTTCCGCCAAGATCGGTGTGATAAACGCGGCTTTGGCATCCGCTTCGCTCACGCCGCTCCCAGCTACAGCGATCTCTTGCCTGACTTCCTCGATCACGTCTAGCAGCGTCATCTTGCGCCTCCGACGCCATGCTAGCCCAGCGACTTTTGCTCTCTTTCTGGTGGACGGAGATGAGCGATGGTGAGTGTGACCTCCGGCCTGGAGACGCGCTGCTCCAGCTGCTCGTGGATTGCTGCGTTGCTGGCGTCGGGATCTCTCATGAGCTCACGTTGGATCGCCGACACGTGCTCGGCCGGCGGCAGCGAGCGTTCCAGGTCCAACCGCACGCCGTGACGCAGACCCGTGACCAGATGGCTCACGACGGTGCTCGGAGACAACATCCGCCGCTCCGCGATGGCCAGAACGGTGTGGCCGTCCTCGTACAGGTCGACCGTCACCTGCCAACTCTGCGGTCCGCCGCCTGAGGGGGCTGGTGTGACTGCTGGCGCCGTCTCCGGCACCGGCGCTGCAGGAGGCTCCGCGATCACGCCGATGCCGATGATGGCAGCCACGTCGTCCGCGTAGCGCTCCGCGACCAGCGCGCCCACACCGTCGACCACCGCCAACGCCGCGATCGACTCCGGTGGATGCTCCGCCAACTGGCGCATGGCTGCATAGCTCAGCAGGTCGGACGTGTCGCACGATTCACGCTCCGAGACCATTGCCCGCCACTCTGCGAGAGCGTTGAATCGCTGCTGCCAATCTTGGGGCGGCGCGTTGTCATTGGTCGTCACGGCCGGCTCCAGTTCCAGCTGCTCCGGCTGGGAGTCAGCCTGCGATTGTTGCTTGAAGTTGCGGATCACCTCCAGCAGCGCGTTGCCGTAAGCGCTCACCCGCTTTGGGCCGAAGCCTTTGACTTGTGTCAGCTCATCCAACGTCTGCGGCCGCTGCCGCGAGAGCTGGGCCAGGTCGCGGTTACTCGCGATCACATAGGGCGCCGTCGCATGCCGCGAGGCGAGCGCCGCCCGCAGCTGCCGCAACTCCTCGTACAGCCCCTCTTCGTCGTTCGTCAACGGACGCGGCCCATCGACGCCCGGCGGATCGGGCGGATCATCAGGATCGACGGTCGTCCGCGACTCTCGGCGCGAGATGGGCGCCGCGTCTGAATCGCCCAGGCAGTTGTCGCAGCTGCCGCACGTCGATGCGTCGGGTTCGTTGCCGAAATACTTCAGGATGGTCGCCCAGCGGCAGCCTGATTGGTCGCTGAAGTTCATCATCGTGCGCAGCCGTGATGTTCGCTGCTCGCGCTGCTCGTCATCTTCGATCTGCGCGATGAAGTGCATCTGCGTATGCCAGACGCCCTTCGAGAAGAACATCAGGCACTCCGACGGTTCGCCGTCGCGCCCCGCGCGGCCAATCTGTTGGTAGTAATCCTCGATCGAGCTTGGCATGTCGAGGTGCGCGACGAGCCGAATGTCCGGCTTGTCGATGCCCATCCCGAAGGCAATCGTGGCGCAGATCACGGGGGTGTCGCCGCGCTGGAAGCGGTGTTGGATCGCGCGCCGCTGGTCAGCATCAAGACCGGCGTGGTAGAACTCGGCGTTGATGCCGGCAGCGCGCAGTCGCGCAGCAGTCTCTTCGGTGCTCTTGCGCGACGTGGAATAGACGATTGCCGACTCTGCGGGCTGCTCGTGCAATCGCACCGCCAGTTGGTCGACCGCCTTATTCTTGCGCACAATCCGAATCTTCAGATTGTCACGCATGAATCCCGTGGCAAACGTCTGCATCCGCGGTCGGTCGAGCTGGTCGATGATGTCCTGTTGGACGCGCGGCGTGGCCGTCGCCGTGCAGGCGATCGTCGGCACGTCCACGAAGTGCTCGGTCAGACGCCGCAGAATCAGGTAATCGGGACGAAACTCATGCCCCCACTGGGAAATGCAATGCGCCTCGTCGATGGCGATCAGGCTCGGAGGGCGCTGATTCAGCAGATCGCGGAAGCTGTCGGTGTTGACCCGCTCGGGAGCGACATAGACCAGCTGGACCTGTCCGCTGAGCACCTGCTGCGCGACCACTCGCTGATCACGCAACGACAGTGAACTGTTCAGGTACGCCGCGGCAATGCCCCGATCTTGGAGCGCATTGACCTGATCTTCCATCAGGGCGATGAGCGGAGAGACGACAACGGTCAGCCCCTCAGATCGAACGGCCGGGAGCTGATAGCAGAGCGACTTGCCGCCACCCGTGGGCATCAACACGAGCGCGTCGCCGCCCGATTCGATCCGCTCAATCACCTCGTGTTGCTGCGGGCGGAACGAATCGTAGCCAAACCAGCGCTCCAGGTCGTTCAGCAGATCTTCGCCGTCACGCACCGCCATACCTCACACCGTCGATAGTCCAGATTGCTCCACGAGGCTAACGCGGTCGGCGCTCAGTCGGCGCCGGTCGTCTCGCCTGCCAGATAGCCGGCCGCGTAGTCGAAGAAGTCCTGCGGGCGTTGCTGCGGCTCTACTTGCCTGGTGGCGCTGCCCCAGGTGGGACCGTCGTGCCAGAACCCCTCTGGGATGATGAAGCCCCGCATCAACTGCAACGGTCGGTCGCCGACGTCCGCAATGCGGCGGCCGATCTCAATCAGCGCCTGACCGAGCGCTGTGTCGTTGAAGATCCACGAGTGCATCTCGTGCTGCGTCGGCGGACGCTGGCCCGGTCTGGCCGCGACCGCCTCCTGGTAGAAGGCTCGCAAGTCCTCGACGACGTGGCGCAGGAGGATCGGCATGGGATGATTCCACTGCGGACCCGACGCAGCAGGGGGCGGCTCAGTGAACCCGGCCCCTTCGGCGCAGGCGAGCACAAAGCTGGTCACGGCGTCGATCTGATCGGGACGCGCCCCGCTGATGCCGACGGTCGTGCGGCCTCGCCGACGGCGCGACTCCTCGTACCAGGGGCGCAGCAGGTCGACCTCTGCACGCAGCGCCGCCTCGAGATCGCTCACGTCCGGCTCGGGCAGCTCCAGCGCGCAGGCCCAGCTGCTGCCATCAACGAGGTCGGGCGCATCGTGCGGATACTCCGCAATCGTCGGCGCTTCAGCCGTCTCCAGCAGCCGCAGCGCTGACCGCAACACGTCGGTCTGGAATTCGGGATGGTCAGCCGCTCCGAGCGGGCGGCCGAGCGGGAAGGGCACCCAGAGTGCGCGCGGCGGACGCACGACCTCCGAGTGCTCGCGGATGATGCTGATGCTCGTCGTGGCGATTCCCTGTGCTTCGAGCAAGCGCGCGAGGACACCGACGGTGCCCGTGCAGGCCGGTCAAACGGGCGCGAGCATCGCGACGTCAACTCCCACATCGCGCATGCGCTGCGCCATGTCGGACGCAGCCGGCGCGAGCCGTGTCGGCGTCGGATTCGCGCCCATCACCGAGAAGTGCCAGGCCGACACACCGCCGATCTCGCCCGCGTCGGCCAGCTCGCGGATGCGGTCGATCGGCAGCACGACATTGACGTCGCGCTGGTAGTGCGTGCGGTCGAAGTTGACGCTCACATGCGCCTGAACCAGCTCTGCCGGGTCAACATCGCGTGGGATCAGGCGGTACGCGTAGTCGCCCCAACGGAAGGGCGGATCGTCGCGTCGGTGCAGGCCAGCCGATGTGACCAGCGCGACCGTCGCCTCACGCAACGGAGGCGGCGTGACCCAAGCGTCGGGCGGCAGTTCCAGCTGCCCAAAGCGCCGCGCCATGTTGCGCATGTGATGCGCCTCTTCCTCATGCAGATCGTCCAGACGTACCATGCGTTGCCTCACTTCCTCCGACGATTGATCGGCTAGGGCGCTTCCTCGATGGTCGCCGAGAGCGGCCCCACGCAGTGCGGAATGCGCGGGTCTGGGCCCCAACCGTGAATCTGATCCTGGTGTCCGCGAACCGTTTCATAGTCCGCCGTCTCGACGATGCCGCGGCCGTTGCCGTCAATCATCGAGGCAATCGCGAACGCCTTCTCCTTCGAGTAGCCGAACACCGCGCCGAGCAGGTCGATCACGTACTCGTAGGTATGGTCGTCGGAGTCGTGCAGGAAGAGGTGGAACCGCTTCGACAGCTCGGAGCCGCGTTCGGCGTCGACATCTTCCTCGACCATCACATCGGGCCGCGGCAGCGCCGGCTGCGAACTCATGCGGCTGCCTCCAGCATCGCTTCGAGTGCGCGGCGCTCAGGCGATGCCGAATCACTGTCCTGCCAGAGTTCCACTGCACGCTGCATCGCGATCCGCGCTTCCTGCAGGTCGCCCTGCGCCGTTCGAGCCCGGCCCCAACGGAAGAGATCGCGAGCCGTCGCGCCGCGATCGAGCCGCTCGCGCAGCAGCTCCAACGCGGCCTCCGTGTGTCCGGCGCGCAGGTGCGCTTCGACCAGCGTCTCCTCAAACACGTCGCGCTGCGCGTTGGAGCCGCCCAGCGTCACGAGCAGCTCGCGAACATCAGCGAGGCCGTTCGCCGCCGACTCGTAGTCGCCCTGTCCGAAGGCCGCCAAGGCCTCCACGACGGGCGCGACCACATCGCCTGCGGTCGGATGGCCGCGCTCGGCGGCCACGTGCAGGCCGTCCAGCATGTTGCCAATGCCGACCTGGTCGCCGAGCGCCGCGAGCGCCATCGCGCGGTGGACATCCACCCACGCGGTACCGGCACGCGGGAAGGCCTGCTCAGCCAACTCAGCGACCGGCTGCCATGCCGACTGCAAGGCCAAGGCACCGTTCGAGTCCCCGCCGCCGACCGTGTCGTGCAGCCGACAGCGCCAGAGCAGCGACGCGGCGTCGGCGACGGCGCCGAGCGCGTCGCCCTGCACGTCGGCGCCCGGACGGATTGCGTCGTCGTGCAACTCGAGCGCCGCAGATCGTCGACCGGTGGCCAACAGGAACAGCGCCTGATGCCAGGTCAAGTGGCGGTGGAATCCTGCCCGCTCGGGAAACTCCGTCAGCCATTCACCGATGAAGTCTGCGCCGCCTTCGAGGTCGTGGCTCTCGAAGAAGACGTGCGACATCGCATGCGCCGCCTGTCCGTTCTGGCGGCGCAGATTCAACGAGCGCTCGACCAGCTGCCGCGCCGTCTCCAGCTCGTCCATCTCGTGATTGGCGAAGGCGTGCCAGCTGAGGAACCACCAGTCGTCGCCGAAGGACGGCGCGAGCGCGTCGAACTGTTCCAGCATCCGCTCGCGCTTCTCGACGCCGCCGCCATAGAAGTTGCCGCCCAACCACTGCAGCACGATCGGCGCATCGCGAGGCGTCTCGCGCAGGTGCTCGTCGATCAGGGCCGGCGCTTCCGACGCCTTGCCTCGCGCGGCGGCTCCGAGGATGGCGGCATGGCGCTGCTCGCGCGGTGTGGCGTTCTCCGCCAGATCATGCGCGCGATTGGCGAGCTCGGCCGCACGCGGACCTTCTCCGCGGAAAAGGTGAAACAGGCCCAGCTGCGCGTGCGCCAGGGCGAACTGCGGATCGAGCTCGATCGCGCGCCCCAGCGCTTCCTCGACGCCGAGCCGATAGGACAGCATCCGGTCAACCCCGTCGCGATAGGCTTCCGCCGCCTCGTCGGACGTGGTCAGCGTCAGCCCCCACGAGTCATTGGGCATCGTCATCGTCAAATCCT
>JAJEBU010000006.1 GCA_022822375.1 Dehalococcoidia bacterium | reverse complement strand
GGCAAGTACATCGAGGTCTGGCTGGAAGCCGAGACGCCGGAAGAGGCAAGACGACTGGCAGACGAGATGTCCGACCAGCTGCTGGCGAATCCGGTGATCGACGATTTCCGCGTCGCGATTGCAGAAGCGCCCTCTCCCAGAGGGAGAGGGCCGGGGTGAGGGTTCGGCGGCGCACCATCAGCCATCAATCTGAACCTGCGGCTCCGGCAGGACGATGTACTTCTCAATCCAGGCCTCAATCTCGGCGGTGATGGACGGAGGCTTGCTGTATCGCGAGAACTCTACATCTGGTGCTACTTCACGAAGAAAGTAGAGTGCACAGAGTTCTGCTGATAACTCTTTCGGGCTTGACTGGAAGGCTTCATGGAACTCTCTGTTGTATATGCTGTTTGGGTCTGCGATGTACCACGCGACAGTATCATTCAGCTTAAACCGAACTATCTCATTGAACTCGAGCTCCATCTGACCAAATGTCAAAATATTCTGCATAACAACCCAGAATCGTTCCATGTAGTTTAGCGAAGCATCGCGCCAGATCATCTCTACACTTCTCTACGATTCGAATGCTTGTACGCCTCGGTGAAGGCTCGGTTCTGCTCGTTCGTGTGCTCGGAGCTGTAGTGAATGTCACCGATAGTCAGCTCGTTGGCGTTGCAGCCCTCAATCGTCCGCCTCTGGACTCAGCAGCCACTCCAACTGCGCATCGCCGACGGCGGCCAGTTGCGGCTCGTCCGCCCGAACCACGACGGAGCAGGTGAGCGCAACGAGCGACAGCATGAACGCGCACATGACCGTTCGCCGGGCGCCGTTCCTGCTTAACATGACTCGAAGCTACCACGAGCGAGGCGGAGGCTCAGGTCAGCGTGCCCTTGGTGCTGGGCGCGCCGGACTGGTCCACGATCCGCACCGCGTCCCTGAGACAGCGCGCCAGCGCCTTGAACGTCGCCTCGAGAATGTGATGCTCGTTCTCGCCCGCGAGCTGCCGCACGTGTAGCGCGATGCGGCCCTCGTGCGCGATGGTTTCCAGCATGTGCTTGGCCATCGAAGACGGCAGCTCACCGATCATCGGCGCCGGGAAGTCCAGCGCGATCTGCGAGTACGGGCGGCCGCTCAGATCGATCGCGACCTGGATCAGTGACTCGTCCAGCGGCACCGTCCGGTCGGCGAAGCGCGCGATGCCCGCGCGATCCCCCAACGCCTCGTTGAGCGCTTGGCCGAGCGTGATCGCCACGTCTTCAGTCGTGTGGTGCGCGTCGACATGCAGATCGCCGTCAGCCTGCACGCTGAGGTCGAAGCCGCCGTGCCGCGCCAACTGGTGCAGCATGTGATCGAGCATCCCGATGCCGGTCGAGATGTCGGCCGCGCCCGCGCCGTCGAGGTTCAGGTCGACGGTGATCGCAGTTTCGGCCGTCTCGCGCGTGATTCGTGCAGTCCGTGCGGGTCGTGCGTTGGTCATAGCGACACTGTGTCGCAGAAGCGCCGACTTGTCTACTCGCCGTGCGACACATTCCCATGACCACGGCGCTGATAGTGTCAGAAGTGGAAGCGGTGCTGCGACACGAAAGCGAGTCAGCCATGATGCGCGAAGAGATGATCGCGAAACTGAACGAGGATCTGGCGGCGGAACTGGGCGCCATCATCACATACCTGACCTACGCGGCGCGGGTCGACGGACCGCAGCGCCCGCAGCTATCGGCATTCCTGACCGCCGAAGTCTCGGGCGAGCAAGTGCACGCGACCTATCTGGCCAACAAGATCGTCGCCCTCGGCGGCGAGCCGACCACCATCCCGTCGGCCGTACCGATGCCGATGGGCAACCAGGCGATGATGCAGGCCGTCCTGGACATGGAGCGCGAAGCCGTCGCGCGGTACACGCAGCGAATTCAGGACGCTGAGGCGTTCGGGGATATCGCGCTCAAGGTCACGCTCGAGGATTTCATCCGCGATGAGTCGGACCACGTCGAAGAGACCCAGGCCATTCTCCGCCACTGGGGCGTGGTCTAGGCGTCAGGCCGACGGGCGCTCCGTCGTCCGCTCCTCGAGCGCGTACCAATCATCCATCCCCGCCATGTCCTGAATCTCGCGGTAGAGCGACATCAGCTCATCCACGTCGCGGCCCGACGCGCCGTTCGCGGCGATGCCGCGATAGGCGTCGCGCATCGCGCCGTATGCGGCGACCTGTCCCGTGAACGGATCGATGAGCAGGTTGAATCCATGCTCGGTCAGCATGTCGCGATCAAGCCGATCAGCCGGCGCCATCATCGAGAGCGGTCCGCCGAGCACTCGTCCTGCTTCGGCGATTTGCGCGGGGTCGTTGGTGAAGAGCATGAGCACGTCGGCGCCCGCCTCGCGATAGGCGGCGCAGCGCTCAAGCGCCCGCTCGAACGACTCATTGCGCACCGCACCAGTTCGCGCGATCACGATGAAATCGTCGTCGCGCCGCGCATTGACCGCCTCGCGCACCTTGTCGACCATCTTCTCCAGCGGCTCCAAATGCTCGACGCCCTTGTGGTGGTGCGCCCGCTTGGGCGCGACCTGATCCTCAATCTCAATCGCCGCCGCGCCGGCCGCCTCGATCTCACGCACGGCGCGAGCCGTCTGCAGCGCATCGCCAAAGCCCACGCCGCCGTCAACGATCAGGGGGATGTCGGCTCGTGCCGTGATCTGCCGCGCCAAGCCGGCCACCTCAGTGATCGTCAGATTGGCCTCCGACACGGCCAGCTGAAATCCGAATCCGCCGCCCGAGAGGTACGCCGCCTCAAATCCAAACGACTCGACCAGCCGAGCGGACAGCGG
>JAJEBU010000108.1 GCA_022822375.1 Dehalococcoidia bacterium | reverse complement strand
CTAGACTCCATCCATGCCTATTCGACGTCTGCTTGTTGCGAACCGCGGAGAGATTGCCGTGCGCATTCTGCGCACCGCTGCTGAACTCGGACTCGACACCGCCGCCATTCACACCAGCGACGATGCCGCGTCCGACCACATCCGCCATGCTGAGACGGTGATTCCGCTCGAGGGCATCGGGCCCGCGGGATACCTGGACATGGCGCAGATTATCGAGCAGGCGCTTGAGCACGACGTCGACGCGATCCATCCGGGCTACGGCTTCCTCGCCGAGAACGCAGATTTCGCACGCGCCTGCGCCGACGCCGAGATCACGTTCGTCGGACCGACGCCCGAGGCGCTGTCGCTGTTCGGCGACAAGGTGCGCGCACGAGCGCTCGCGGCGGAGACGGGCGTTCCGATTTTGGGCGGCATCAACCGCGCTGTCGACCTCGACGAAGCCCGCGCATTCTTCGACACGCTCGGTGGGCGCCCGATGCTGGTCAAGGCGGTCGCCGGCGGAGGCGGTCGTGGGATGCGGGCCGTCCACGCCGCTGACGATCTGGCCGACGCGTTCGAGCGCTGCTCGCGAGAGGCTCAGGCTGCCTTCGGCAACGGCGATCTCTTCGTCGAACGCTTCATCCCGCGCGCTCGTCATATCGAGGTGCAGATCGCGGCGGATCAGCATGGCAACGTCACGCACATCGGCGAGCGTGAGTGCTCCGTGCAACGCCGCTACCAGAAGCTCATCGAGATCGCGCCGTCGCCGACCCTGAGCGACGCACTACGGGAACGTATCCACGCGGCCGCTGTCGAGCTGGCCAGCGTCGGCGGATACTCCAACCTCGGCACCTTCGAGTTCCTCGTCGAGGCCGATGCGGGAAGCGACGTTGCGTTCATCGAGGCCAATGCCCGCTTGCAGGTCGAGCACACCGTGACGGAAGAGGTGACCGGCCTCGACCTGGTCGCGTGCCAGTTGCGGATTGCCGAGGGAGCGGAGCTGTCTGAGCTGGGCCTGGCGGAGTCGCCGCCGCCGCGCGGGTACGCGATTCAGGCTCGCGTCAATCTCGAGCGCATGCGTCCCGACGGTGAGGTCCGCCCAGCGGCCGGCGTGCTGCGCAGCTTCCGTCCGCCCGCGGGTCCCGGCGTACGCGTCGACACCTACGGCTATGCCGGATACGCCGCCAATCCTCAGTTCGACTCGTTGATCGCCAAAGTGGTGGCTCGCCATCCCAGCGGCGACTTCCGCGATGCCGTCCGCCGCACCTTGCGCGCGGTCGAAGAGTTCGAGCTCGACGGCGTGGACTCCAATCTCGGCGTCCTGGCCAACGTGCTGCGGCACCCTGACCTGGTCTCGGGCGATGTGCACACTCGCTGGGTCGACGAGCAGATTGCGGAGCTCGCCGCGTCGCCCGATGCAGCGGCCGACGGCGCGGATCCGGGCGCGCGGGCCGGTGCCAGGGTCAAGAACCAGGTCACCGATCCGCTGGCCGCGCTCGACTTCTTCCGCCAGGGCGCGGGCGCAGCCTCGCTGAACGTCAACCGCGGCTTGGAGGACGACCGCGCGGGCACGCTCGCGCCAGAGATCATCGGTCCGCCCGGCGCCGAGCCGCTGCGCGCCCCGATCCAGGGAACGATCATCGCAATCCTCGTGGCCGAAGGCGACTCTGTCGTCGAGGGCCAGGACGTGATCATCATGAATGCGATGAAGATGGAGCACGTCCTGACCGCCGAGTTGGGCGGCATCGTGGCCGAGATCACCGTCTCCGTCGGCGACATCATCTGGGAAGGGCATCCGCTCGCGTTCATCGATCCCGCCGACGTTGGCCCTGCCGTTGACCGCAGCGTCGGTGGCCACGATCTCGACTACATCCGCCCCGACCTGCGCGCCGTGATCGACCTGCACGAGGCGCTGTTGGACGAGAATCGTCCGCAGGCGATTGCCAAGCGGCACGCGAAAGGCAAGCGATCGGCGCGCGAGAACATCGCCCAGCTCGTCGAAGGCGGCAGCTGGACCGAGTACATGCCGCTCGGCGTGGCTGCCCAGCGGCGGGTCAGAACATGGGACGAGTTGCGCCAGGTCTCGCCCGCCGACGGTCTCATCTGCGGGCTCGGCGCCGTCAACGCCGACCTGTTCGATGCCGAGACGGCGTCGACGGCCATCATCTCCTACGACGAGACCGTCTGGGCCGGGACTCAGGGCATGCGCGGCCATCAGAAGACCGACCGCATGATCGAGACCGCCCACCGGCTGCTGACGCCGCTGATCTTCATCGCCGAAGGCGCTGGCGGACGCTCGGGCGACACGGACGGCGCCTTCACCCGCGTCGCCGCGCGCGATGTGCGCACCTTCGAGCGTCTCGCCGAGCTCTCAGGCAAAGTGCCGATGATCTCGATCACCGCTGGCCGCTGCTTCGCCGGCAACGCCTCGATGCTCGGCATGTGCGACATCATCATCGCCACTGAGGGCTCCAACATCGCCATGGGCGGCCCCGCCGTGATTGAAGGCGGCGGACTCGGACTCTTCCTGCCCGAAGAGCTCGGACCCATGTCCCAGCAAGTGCCCAACGGCGTCGTCGACATCTTCGTCAAGGACGAGCACGAGGCGATGGCCGCCGCCAAGCAGTATCTGTCCTACTTCCAGGGCCGCGTCAGAGACTGGAGCTGCGCCGATCAGCGTCAGCTGCGCCATGTGATTCCCGAGAACCGCCTGCGCACCTACGAGGTGCGGGACGTGATCAACCTGCTCGCCGACGATGGCTCCGTGCTCGAGCTGCGGCCCGAGTTTGGCGTCGGCATGGTGACCGCGTTGATTCGCATCGAGGGACGGCCGATCGGCGTGATCGCCAACAACAACAAGCATCTCGGCGGCGCTGTTGACAGTCCCGGCTCGGACAAGCTAGCCCGCTTCGCGCAGATCTGCGACAGCTGGAACGTTCCCATCCTCACGTTGGTCGATACACCCGGCATGATGGTCGGACCCGAAGTCGAGAAGACGGCGCTTGTGCGCCATTGCCACCGCGTCTTCGTCTCGCTGGCCAATCTCACCACGCCGCGCCTGACGCTGACCCTGCGCAAGTGCTACGGACTCGGCGGTCTGGCCATGATCGCCGGCAGCACGGAGGCCGGCCTGGTCAATCTCGCTTGGCCGACCGCCGAGTACGGCGGGATGAACCTCGAGGCCGGCGTCAAGCTCGGCGCGCGCCGCCAGCTGGAACAGATCTCAGACCTCGCCGAGCGCAGCCGCGTCTACGAGCAGCTCGTCGCCGACGCCTACGAGCGCGGCAACGCGATCAACGCGGCCACCGTGTTGGAGTCGGACGACGTCATCGACCCAGCCGAGACGCGCCAATACCTGCTGCGCCTGCTCGACGCCGCGCCCAACTCCGAGCCAATCCGGCGCGGCCGCCGCCCCTACATCGACAGCTGGTAGCGGTGTGACGCCAACCGTCGGCTGTGCCCTTCCGTGATCTTGCAGGTATCGGCGACGTGTGCTAACCGAAATCGCTAGCATTCTTGCCACCGGAGATTGGGAGACTCGCATGATCACGACACGCAACTACTGGCAACGAATGCAGGCTCGGAGGCTGAGCAGGCGAACCCTCTTGCGCGCATCGTCTCGGGCTGGCGTGGGCGCAGCTGGTCTCGCGCTGGTCGGCTGCGGCGACGACGATGATGACGACAGCCAGCCGGCCGTCGCCCTACAACAGGCTCAGCAGCAGGCGGCACAGGGCCAAGCTCAACAGCAGACCATGCAGGAACAGGCCGCCGACGATCAGGCGGACCAAGTTCAGCAGCAAGAGCAGGCTGCCGCGCCGACCGAGCAGCAAGACGGACAGCAGCAGGAGCAGGCTGCGGTGTCGGCCATCACGCGCGGCGGCGTGCTCCGATTCTCAACGCCAGCTGCAACGCATGACTACTTTGACCCACATCGAGGCGTCTTTGGTCCCACCCAATTCTGGATGGGGATGTACATGAACTACCTCGTTCGCTGGCGGAACAAGGAACAAGGCATCCTCGAGTCGGACATCGCTTCCCTACCCGAGATTCCAGACGACACGACCTATATTTTCAGCGTTGACCAGGGTGCGCGCTTCTGGGATCGGTATCCCACTGAGGGCGGGCGGATGGTCACGTCGGAGGACATTCGGTTCAATGCGCAGCGGCAGATCGATTCGGTTGATGCCGACGGGGTTGAGGACACCTCGTTCCTCTCGGCATCGAAGTACCGCCAGACGGACGCCATCGAGGTGGTGGACGACCAGACGATCACGTTCACGACCGCCGCACCTGACTCCACCTATCTCGGAGCGCACACGGGCCCATTTTCTTGGATCACCTCGCCAGAAGCCATCGTCGACTTCGGCAATCGTTGGCGAGATGAACAGACGAATGTGGGGCTGTCGTCCGGCACCGGGCCGTACATTCCGCAAACGTATGACCCTGATCTCGGCATCGACCTCGACGCCAATCCCAACTATTGGAAGGCAGGCACGGACGGCGGCATGTTGCCGTACATGGACCGAGTCGTCTTGACGAACCTGGTTGATGCAACGGCAGTCGAGGCCGCGTATCGCGGCAACGGGATTGACGTCGGTGGATTTCCGCTCTCCAGCCTGCAGGCTGAGGGCATCCTGAGCGACTTCCCGGAGCATCGGTCGTTCGATGTCCCGTTCGGTTTCACGATCCAGATTCGCTACAACTTCAACCCAGACTGGCCTGGCGAGGATGGCCTCGGCAATCCTTGGGCTGATCGGCGCTTGGCGTACGCCTTCCACGTCGCCACGGATCGGTACCTGTTGATCGATGCGGTCTATCTGGGCGCGGCCAAGATCTCGGCGATTGCCCAGGCTCCGTGGTTCAATCAAGCCTGGACCGTGCCATCTGACGAGCTCGCGACATGGCCCGGATATCGGGCCAACCGCGACGAAGACTTGAAGATGGCGAACGATCTGATCGATGCCGCTGGGATCGACCGCGACGAACGTACCTTCTTCTGGATCACCCCTGATGTTTGGGAGCAGACCTACCCTGGCATCACCGAAACGGTCCGCACGATGTACGAGCAAGCGTTGGGCGTCTCGTTGTCGATGGACATTCAGCCCTACACCGTCATCCTGCAGCGGTTGCTTGAGGGCACCCATCCCGGCCAGACGCCGGCCTGGACCAATCCGCCGCAAGACCTCGATCCGACCGGTGAGTGGAACATCACCCACGTCGTCGGCGGGAGTTCAAACTTCTCGCAGTACAACTACCCGCCCGCCGAGGAGATGATCAAGGGTATGCGCACCGAGTTGGATGTCGAGAAGCGCAAGGAGACCGCGACTGAACTGTTGCAGATCTTCCTTGGCGTGCATCCTGATCATGGAGTGGAGGGCATGACCGGCCAACCCTCCGTGATGAATGGGATTTCGCCGGCGCTCGAGTGGCCGTACGTCCACAACTCGACTGACGTCTACCAGTTCGCTCACTCGTCCCATCGCTACGACGAAAGCTGGCTCGACTCGACCCATCCCGACTATCCGTCGTAGCGTTCTCACCTGCCGATCTGTGCGAGACGCTGAGGCGATCCCCCACAGTCGCAATGCGACAGCTCCCCATCGGGTGGCGGTTCCCGATGCAGGTCTCCAGGGTGGGAAGGCGGCAAGTCCTGGTCCGTTGCAACTAACCTACACAATGCAACCACGATGAGCCCGGACCGACGAGTGGTCCACGAGCATCCAAAGAAGCGACCATGCCGACCCTCTCTTCTGCGCAGCTTGAATATTTTGAGACCTTTGGCTTCCTCGCCGTGGAGGATGTCTTTGACCCCGCGGAGGTGATCGATCCCGTGATGGACGAGTATGCCGGCGTCCTCGATACGCTCGCCAACGAGCTGTTCGAGCGCGGCGCGATCACCGATCGGCACGCCGATCTGCCGTTCGCCGAGCGCGTCTGCCAGGTCTATGCGGAGTCGCAGAAAGTCCACGCGCAGTACTTCGATTTCTCGCTGCCGCAGAAGGGGATCACCGCCGACACGCCGTTCTGGGCCGGACCAGCGGTGTTCAACGCCCTGACCAACCCCAGCCTGCTCGACACCGTCGAGAGCTTCATCGGCGCGGAGATCTACTCCAATCCAGTCCAGCACGTGCGCGTCAAGGTGCCTGAGTCGATCGCGCCGCGCGACGCCGAGGGCAACGTGATCTACGGCGCGACGCCGTGGCATCAGGACTCGGGTGTGATCAACGCATCGGCCGACGACACCGACATGCTCACCGTCTGGTTCCCGCTCATGGACACCGACGCCGCGAACGGCTGCCTGCAGGTCATTCCCGGTTCACACCGAGGTGAGGTGCTGACCCATTGCAGCAGCGTGCAGGGTTTGACGATTCCGTCGACGATTCTGCCCGGCGAGGACAGCGCGCGGGCTGTGCCGCTGCGGGCTGGCGGATGCCTGTTCCTGCATCGCAAGACCGTCCACGCCGCGCTGCCCAACCTGAGCGATCGGATTCGCTGGAGCTTCGATCTGCGCTACCACCCGCCTGGACAGCCGACCGGCCGCGACGCGTTCCCCGGCTTCATCGCCCGCAGCCGTCGCGACCCTGACGCCGTACTCTCGGACGCGTCGGCCTGGCGGCAGATGTGGCTCGACGCCCGTGCCGCACTCGCCGATCAGCCCGATCCGGAGTACAACCGCTGGTCGCTCAACGACGAGGCCTGCGCCTAGGCTGTCTCGTTACCCGTTCGGTGCGCACGCGCGCATCACGGCTCTCACCGAATCGAGTCCTGGCCTCGCCGACACCACCCTCACGATCGCCGTATCGAGACCATCGGCGAGCGACTCAAACGCCGCCTTCGCGCCGGCGGCGTTGCCGTAGTAACCGACCCGGGTGAGCAACTCCTCCGATGCCGCGCCAGCGACCTCGTCGGCGCTGGCGCCGCGTCGCCGCATGTCGTCGAGCGATGCCAACTCGTCCGTGAATCCCATCCGCTCGAAGTGGGCTCGATAGGCAAACTTGCGCAGTCGGTCCGACGGCACCTGCTGGCCGAGAGCGTAGCCGAGCATCGACTTGGCGTACGACATCCGAGCAGTCTCAACGTCCTCGTCGACGCAGATGCGGATGTACTCGACCAGCTGGACGTCTTCAGGTCGCTTGCCCGCTTTGGCCGCGCCCTCGTTGAGGCGGTCTCGGCTCCATGCGACGCGCTCTGGGTCGCACCAGTTGAGCACCACACCGTCGCCCACCTCGCCGCCGAGCTGGATCATCTGCGGTCCCAAGGCGCCGACCAACACCGGCGTCGATGGCGGGCGGACACCAAGCTGGACGCCGTCGTACTGGACGGCGTCGCCATCGATGCTGACCGTCTCGCCGCTGAGCAGTCCCTTGATCGCGGCGGTGTACTCGCGCATCACTCCCAGCGTGGAACGCCGCGGGATTCCGAGCTGACGGCGGGTGTCGGCGCGGTAGATGCCTCCCGATCCGATGCCGAGGCTGAACTTGCCGTCGCTCTGTGCGGACAACGTCGCGGCCGACATCGCGAATGCGACCGGCGAGCGGTAGGCGATGGGGCACACGCCGATGCCCGTTGCCAGGCCGCTGGCCTGAGTGCGAATTGCGCAGAGCTGAAACGAGTCCAGTCCCGCGCCTTCTGGCGTCCAGAGCGACGTGTAGCCCAGCTCCGCCGCCTCGCGAGCGAGCGTGCGCTGGTCCTCGAACGTCATCCCCAGCGAGAAGTCGAGCCCCAGTCCTATCTGTCCAATCGTCATTGCGAGCCGCCTTATCATGATTCCCAAGATTGCCGATGCAGGCTAGCTGCTGATCGGCGCCGACTCGAAAGGAACAACAAGTGCCTCCCATCGTGAATACCAGGTACGGACGACTCCAAGGGCAGACCGAGGATGATTTGCATGTCTTCCGAGGCATCCCATTCGCGGCGCCGCCGGTGGGCGATCTGCGTTTCCGCGCGCCGCGTCCGCCGGAGCAGTGGGACGGCATCCGCGAGGCGAACGAGGTCGGGCATGGCTCGATGCAGACCTTCATGCCTGGTCTCGAGCTGCTCGGCGCGTGGGAGATGCCGGTCGACGAGGATTGCCTGACCTTGAATATCTGGACGCCGGGCCTGGACGACGCCAAGCGGCCCGTGCTGTTCTGGATTCACGGCGGCGGCTTCGCGGGCGGTTCCGGAGCGACGCCGATCTACGACGGCCAGCACCTCGCGCGTCGCGGCGACGTCGTCGTCGTGACGATCAACTACCGACTCGGCGCGCTGGGATTCTTGTACAACGAGGCATTCATCGACTCCGATGATGCCAACAGCGGCAACTACGGGATGCGCGACCAGATCGCCGCGCTCAAATGGGTCCGCGACCACATCGGTGAGTTCGGCGGCGACCCCAACAACGTGACGATTTTCGGCGAGTCAGCCGGCGGGATGAGTGTCGGCGTATTGCTCGGCGCGGCCGAGGCAGAGGGACTCTTCCAGCGAGCCATCCCGCAGTCAGGCGCTGGCCATCACGCGCTGCCACAGGATGTGGCGGAAGAGGTCTGCCGGCGATATTGCGCGGTCCTCGAGGTGAGCCCTGAGGACGCCGTCGCGCTGCGCAGCATTCCCGCGCAGGACATGCTCGACGCCCAGCTCGCGCTGCAAGGGGACCCAGAATCGGCGGCGCTGACCGGTCGCTATCTGATGCCATTCTCCCCCGTCGTCGAACACGGCTTCCTCGAGACCCTGCCAATCGAAGCCGTGCGCAGCGGGCGCAGCAAAGACGTCGACCTGCTCTGCGGCACGATTGAGGACGAGTGGACACTGCTCGCCGCGATCCAGGGTGTCAACGAGATGGACGAAACGACCGCACGCGGGGCGCTCGCCGTCACTTCGGGCGATGCGGACGTTGCAAATCGGCTCTACGACCACTACCGCGACGCACGCGCTGCCCGCGGCGCGGGCGCCGATCCGCTGACCGTGTTCGACTCAGTGATGACCGACTACGTGTTCCGCATTCCGTCCGATCGGCTGCTGGATGCGCACAGCGCCTCAGGCGGTACCGGCCAGACCTATGCGTACATGTTCAACCAGCAGTCACCAGCGATGGATGGTCGCCTGCGTGCGCCGCACGCGATCGACATTCCATTCGTCTGGGGCACCGGCGACGCGATGCGGACGTTCATCGGCGACGATCCACAGACCGATCAGCTATCTGGGTTTGTGATGGACGCCTGGATCAGCTTCGCGCGAGACGGTAACCCCAGCACCAACGCATTGCCCGGCTGGCCGCAGTATCGGTCAGATCAGCGCTACACCATGGTGCTCGGCCCCGACGTCAAGACCATCCGAGAGGATCGAGAGGCCGAGCGGGAAATCTGGTCAGAAGATCTGTTGGAGTAGATGGCCGGGCCATTGAGACTTACTCAGCCGGTTCAATGTCTACGAATGCGTAGGTGCCGTTGCGCTGGACATAGCTGGTGATGATCACAGGTCTATTGACCATTGGACCGATAATGTCATCAACGGTTTCCCTGACCTGGGATATCGTCTTGACGCCGTCATCAGTGTCCACCCTCAACCAGTCGTTGTTGAGGTCGACGCCACGCAGAACACCCTCAATTGTGACTTGTTCTCCGTGTGAGCCACTTGCTACCGCGTTAAGCTGGCGAATGGATTCGGTCAATGAGTGTCGCGTTGAAACGCTCAATGGTACTCTCTGATCCGACTCTGGCTCGTGTAGTTCAACGAGCTGATGATAGGCGCCACTTGGAGAAAGATCCCTGGCAAGGGTCAAAAAGCCGCGGCGATACTCCGGGCTTTCGATCAGCTCGCGGAGCTCGCCCTCAGGTGAATTTACGCTAGCATCAACAATCTCAAGCACACGCTTGACGATGTGACCAGGCGTTGGTGGATGATCGTCGCCAAACTGCATCTTCATCTGGGCAGAGCCCCGGAGGGTCACGCCGAAACGAAAGCTGCCAGGTGGGGACTGTAGCAGCCAAGGCTGATAGTCATCGATAATGTCCTTCGGTGCGCCACCACTTGTCCTGTACTTCCTTCCTAAGTCATGCTCTGCTGTCCGAAGAAGGAGGGCGGTTATTCGTTTCGTTGCTCCATCGATAATGGCAAGTGGCGCAGCTCCGCGAAAAATGCGGCTTCCCTTGAGGGTGACTTGAATGGTGTCTGGTACCAGCGAAGTTGCCTCTCTCACCTTCGCTTGTTCGTCCCAAATCGTCTGTAGGATATCCCTGAGATCGGCCTGACCGAACGGTAGAAGCCGCTCGTCAGTAAGATAGGCGTGTGCAAGACGCTCGGCATTCTCGAAGTCCTTTCCCATGTAATGTAGAGAAACTGCGCTCACCGCGGTGATACTCCACGTCTTGAACTTTCCGCTGGCAAGCTCGTCTAGGGCTAGTTCTTCATTGGTCGCAGCACTGCGATATGCTTCTCGAGCGAGGTCAGATTTGCCTTGAAGGGCCAACAGGTCGCCTTCAGCTGCAAGTCGTTCACTATTGCTGTGATGGTCGAGCCAGCTCATGATGAGTCCAGTGTCGCGATGTGGAGAGCTCTTGCGACAATCCCAACTACGATCGCGATTCCAGGTGTGTATTCTGTTCCGCGATGCAATTGGCCCAGCTTTTCAGTGAGTCGCCGCCGGATAACGCTGGTGTCTCCGTGCTCAGTGCCTGATATCTCGAGGCGAATGGCACCCTCAAGATCTTCAATGCTCGCCCCCTTTTCTGCGACATACCAATCTGCGCCGCTCAAGCGCCTCGCTCGACCCACGGCAACCAAATCACGTGCTGTTCCGAGGAAAGCAAGTGCGAGGGCCACAGCTGCATCTTCGATGGTGTCATTTTGGTCGCCCCATCCTGCTCTTGCGCGTGCGACAGTCAGTTCCCAGTTTAGCGAGACATTGTCGCCGTTTCCGTCTTCCGCGACGGAAAGCATAATCGGGGGAACGTGGTGCCTGTCTAGGCAGACTCTTGCTGCTTCTGCTAAGGAAGCCGCGATTGCCTCGGTAACACCAGGGTGAATCACGGAGAGATCTTCAAGCGATAACTCGGTTGTAGGACTTGACATGGTGTGATCAGAACTCCCGCACGTCCACGAAGTGGCCGGCGATTGCGGCGGCGGCGGCCATTGCGGGGCTCACCAGGTGGGTGCGGCCGCCTGGACCCTGCCGACCCTCGAAGTTCCGATTCGAGGTTGAGGCGCAGCGCTCCTGCGGACTGAGCGTGTCTGGGTTCATACCCAGGCACATCGAGCAGCCCGCGTCGCGCCACTCGAAGCCCGCGTCGCGGAAGCGGTCGGCCAGACCTTCCTGCTCCGCCTGCAGCTTCACGAGACCCGACCCAGGCACGACCATCGCATTGACCCCGTCCGCCACTCGTCCGCCGCCAATCGCGTCGGCGGCCGCGCGTAGATCCTCGATCCGACCGTTCGTGCAGGAGCCGATGAAGACGCGGTCGATGGCGATGTCCGAGATCGGCGTGCCGGCGGTCAGGCCCTGGTAGGCGAGCGCCCGCTCTGCCGATTCCTGCGCCGACGCGGTGTCCAGACTCGCTGGATCGGGGATGGAGCCGGTCACGGGCGCACTTTGCGCCGGGTTGGTCCCCCAGGTGACGAACGGCGCGATGTCGCCGCCGTCGATCACGACCTCTGTGTCGAAGACCGCATCGTCATCGCTGACGAGCTCGCGCCAACGCTCGACGGCGGCGTCCCAGTCGGCGTCCGCAGGCGCGTGCGGTCGACCCTTCACGTAGGCGATGGTGGTCTCGTCAGGCGCGACGAGGCCGGCGCGGGCGCCGCCCTCGATCGTCATGTTGCAGACCGTCATCCGACCGTCCATCGAGAGGTTGCGGATCACCTCGCCGCGGTACTCGATCACATGACCCACGCCGCCGCCGGTACCGATCGTGTTGAGGATCGTGAGGATGACGTCTTTAGCCGAGCAACCAGACGGTAGCTCGCCGTTGACCTCGACCGACATCTGCTTGAGCGGCGCTTGCGGCAAGGTCTGCGTGGCGAGCACATGCTCGACCTCGGAAGTGCCAATCCCGAACGCGAGCGCACCAAGTGCGCCATGAGTCGACGTATGGCTGTCGCCGCAGACGATGGTCAGTCCGGGTTGGGTCAGCCCCTGCTCGGGGCCAATGATGTGGACAATGCCCTGTCGGGGGTCGAGCGTGTCATACAGCGGCACGCCAAATTCCTCGCAGTTGGCCCGCAGCGCTTCGACCTGCTGCTGCGACAAAGGATCAGCGAAAGGCTCGACGCGCGTGTCCGTGGGGACATTGTGGTCCTGCGTCGCCAGGGTGAGGTCCGGCCGGCGGACCGAGCGGCCTGTCAGACGCAGACCCTCGAACGCCTGCGGCGACGTCACCTCGTGGACCAGGTGCAGGTCGATGTAGAGCAGATCGGGTTCGCCATCCGCTTGGCGAATCAGATGCTCGTCCCAGATCTTCTGTGCAACGGTGCGTCCGGCCATGTCGCTCTCTCCTGCTCTGATTCTGTCAGTCTCAGCGATCATCTTACGCGCAGCCCATGCTGACGCTCGCGGGCAGATATTCTGGAACTCCGAGAGCGGAGGATCACATGACCACACCCGCATCTGAGATCGACGTCAGCCCGATGATCTTCACGGAGTTCGTCTCCGAGGGTCGACGCTACCGCACGGATCGACCGCTGGTCTTCACGTTTGAGTACGTGGAGGAAGACGGAGTTGGGCTGTACCTCTTCGAGGGCGAGTACAACATCATCTCCGGCGCGTACTCGCGAGAGGAAGCATGGGACATGATCGACGACTCGCTGTCATGGATGTGGCGTGAGTTTGCAGTAGGTGATCCGCAAGGGATGGATGGTGTCGCTATCGAATTTGGTGCGGAGCTGCGGACGCGCTTCAAGCCGGTGGCCGATGCCGCGTAAAGCACGGGTGGTTCATCGTGCCCTGTTGCGGAAGGGGTTTCGCACAACTGAGTCGAGCCATAGGCGCTATCGCTACTTCAGGCTAAGCGGCGAGCGCACGAACGTGTTCACTGTCACATCACACGGCTCAGATCGAGACATCAATAACCACCTGCTCGGGCAGATGGCGCGGCAGCTGCACCTCAGCCGACGGCAGTTCGACGACCTGATCGACTGTCGGCTCAGCCAAGCGGACTACGAGGCGATGCTGCGCCGCGACGGATTCATCCGCTGAACCGGCCGAGTCTCATTTGTCAGAGATATCCTGGGACACCGAAAGCGGAGGATCACATGACCACACCCGCGTCTGATATCGACGTCAGCCCGATGATCTTCACGGAGTTCGTCCTGGGCGACCGGCGATTCCGCACCGATGAGCCGCTTGTCTTCGAGGTCAGCTACATGGAAGAGAGCGAGATGTACCTGATCGAGGGCGAGTACCACACGATCCTCTGGGGTGAGACCCGCGATATCGCCTACGACGTGCTGCTGGACCACTTTGAGTGGATGTGGCGACACTTTGTCGAAGGTGATCCAACAAACGTGGATGGTGTTGCGCTTGAGTTGGGAGCGGAGCTGAAGCGGCGATTCGCCCAGGTGACGGATGCCTCGTAGGGCGCGGGAGGTTCGACGCGGACTGCGGCGTAAAGGGTTTCGCGAGACGGATGCCCGCCACCGGAAATACGAATACTTCAAATTGGATGGTCAAGAGGGAGGCATCAACACCCTGATGTCTCACGGTGCTGACCGCGATATCGATGACCATCTCCTCGGAATGATGGCGCGGCAGCTGCACCTCAACCGCCGACAGTTCGACGACCTGATTGACTGTCGGCTCAGTCAAGCCGACTACGAGGCGATGCAGCGCCGCGACGGATTCATCCGCTGAG
>JAJEBU010000151.1 GCA_022822375.1 Dehalococcoidia bacterium | reverse complement strand
ACTTCAGCCGTGAGGTCAATCTCTTGAAGCACCCTCATGTTGCTCAACGTTCCCGACGCCAGACGCACCAGCTCATCCATCGGCAACCGTTCCAGCGCGGACGAGCGATTCCGACGTTGTGCATCCAACAGCGGCTCCGATTCCGGCGCGATCGACGGCATCGGCGGAGTCCGCCACTCGTCCTCCGTCGCTCGGACCGCCGCTTCCGCGCCTTGAACAGCAGCGAGCAGCAGCGTCTCCAACCGACGCCGCACCGTCGCCAACCGACTCAGCACAAACGGATCATCGAGAACAACTCCCGATGGCGCCAGCGACATCAGCGCCGCGCCAGTGTTGAGCAGTACCAGCGAACTCACCCGCTCGGGCGCATCCAACGCCAATCGCAACCCAATCGGTCCGCCAGCAGAAGTCGCCAGCACTGCAGCCTGCCCGACTCCGAGATGGTCAAGCACCCCCAATGCGTCCTGCGCGAGATCATCCAGCGTGTACGCCGACGTGTCATACTCCGACAGTCCAGCGCCGCGCCGGTCGTACCAGATCAGCCGCAGACCATCAGTCGCAGCCGTCCAACGCAGCCGCGGCCCGTGCCACAAGGTCGACGACGGCCCACCATACGCGCCGTGGACGACCAGGACCGGCGCTCCGCCTGGATCGCCAATCTCTTCGTACGCAACACGCCAACCGTTGATCAGGGCGATTCGAATGTCGGCTGATCCTCAATGCCCGGCATCACCCAGGTGACGAGCTCGGTCGGCGGATCGGCGAAGGTCAGACCTGCCATGCCGGGTTGTACGCCGCTCAGCGTCAGCTGGTACTCCGCCACGTACTCGGGCTCGCCGTCAACCATGCGGAACGGTCGGTCGTGGCCGGGATAGAGAATGTCCGACATACTCATCACCCGTGCAATCGACTCATTGGCCTGCGACTCGCTGTAGAAGACCAGCGGACTGCGGCCTGCCTTACCGACCGCTGCCGTGTGCATCGCGTCGCCCGTGATACCGCATTGACCGGCTTCCGTTTCGACCAGCAGACCAATGCTGCCCGGCGAGTGTCCCGGCAAGTGGATCACTCGGACCCCTTTTGCTAACTCGTCCCCCTCATCGACCTCCGTCATCGGATGCGTCTCGATCGCCGCGCCGGTCCACTGAGGCGTGGCCCAATCGTTGACATGCGGCGCCGACGCATACGCTCGCTCATGCGGATGAATCGCCATCGGCACACCCGGAAACGCATCGAAGTTCTGCACGTGATCCCAATGCGCATGCGTCATCAGGATCATGTCGATGTCCGTGACACTCAGGCCGCGTTTGGCAAGCTGCTCCTGCAACTGCACGCGCCGGCCAACGTGCGCAGTGTCGACGAGGATGCGTCGACCGTCAGATTCAACCAGGATCACGGCGCAGAACGCCGGAGTGCCCGAGTCAGTGCCGAACGAGTAGCCCGGCAGGAGGATGTCTACAGTTGCCATTTCTAGGAGTCCTTCGGATCTCATCGACCTCCCCTGTCTTGAGGAGGTGTCACGCGACGACAGACAGGGGTGTTCGCTCGATCAGCCCCCAGACGCAGCGGCCGATGCTGCAACCCGCGCCTGCGCGGCTTCGTCGTACGTGATACTGACCGGCGGATTGGAATCAAACGGCCCGTCGAGATCCAGCTCCGCGCCCATGTCTCGGAGCGCCGGCATCACCTCCGTGCCGAGCAGCTCGATGCAACGCATCGAGTCCTCATGCGTCACCCGTCCGTCATTGCCCCACAAGGCGAGAATCCCCGGCCGCGTCTCCTCCAGGATCGTCCGCAGCTTGCGAATCACCTCATCTGGCGTACCAGCGATGATCTGCATGTTCTCAATCTGGTTGTCGAACGACTGCGCGCGCGGCGGCGGTCGACGTCCGTTCATCACCTCGACCAGCGCCTCGCGATTACGCGGCGATGCGTACCCCGCTGGGTTCGACCAGACCGGGTGTGCCAGGCCGGTGAACTCACCCTGCATCCACATGAACTGCGACGCGTTCTCCAGCGCCTTCTCGGTGGTGTCCGCGACATGCACGCGCAACAGGTACCCGCGATTCTCCGGGCCCGGATCGTATCCGACCTCATGCGCGGCATCGTCGTAGGTCTGCCAGATGCGCTTGGTCGCCTCGATTGTCGTGTTCAGCGCGATGTACGGATAGCGATGCTTCGCCGCCCAGACTACGGTCTCGCGGGACAGCACGCCGGGAATCCAGATGCGCGGATGCGGCTGCTGCATCGGCAGCGCCCACGGATTCACCACGCGGTGCTGGTAGTGGCGCCCCTCCCAGCGGAACGGACCAGGACGCGTCCACGCCTCCACGATCAGGTCGTGCGCTTCCTCAAACCGCTCGCGGTTGTAGGCCGGGTTGACACCGGTCGCTAGCTGCTCGGTGCCGCCGCCGCGGACGAATCCAGACACCAATCGTCCGCCTGAGATCATGTCGATCATGGCCAGCTCTTCGGCCAGCCGAATCGGGTTGTCGGCCAGCGGCAGCGGATTACCCAGCAGGACGATCTTCACGCGCTCCGTCGCCCCGGCCAGGACCGACGCCCAAATGTTGCACTTCGCCTGCATGCAGAACGGCGCGTTGTGGTGCTCGTTCAGCATGATCCCGTCCACGCCAACCTCTTCGGCCAACTTGTACTCGGTCAGGCGGTCGTTGTAGAGCTGCGATCCCGCGACCGGGTCGAAGTTGGAGTTGGAGAAGAGCAGCGCGGTGACGCCCTCCTCCGCGGCGTGCTCGTCGTAGGCCGACATCGGCTGCTCGGTGAAATACATCAGGTGCATGAGGGCTCCTATTCGCTTGTCCGCTCTGCGCCATTCTAACCGCCGCAGCCAGCGGCTAGAATGAGCCAGGAGGTTGCGATGGCTCTGTTCGCTGATCGGCTGAAGATCACCAACATCCTGACGAGAGGCGACGTCCCCCGC
>JAJEBU010000052.1 GCA_022822375.1 Dehalococcoidia bacterium | reverse complement strand
GCTGCGGCCGCCGTCCTCGTCGCCGAAGTGGAAGAGACCGCCATTGCCAGTCTTGCCGATGAACGTGCGCACTGCGCCGTTCGGGTCCCAGCTGACCTCGCGGACGCCCGACGATTCGGAGTCGGCGAAGGCGAGTCCGCTCGGACCGGGCGCGAGTCCTGAGACTTGCGCCAACTCGGCCTGCATGCGCGGGCCGTCGACGATGCCCTCGCGTCCTGAGCCGCCCCACGGTCCGACGTAAGAGCCGTCGCCGGCGTGGTCGCCCAATGGCAGCCGCCAGATTTGGTGGATGCCAGCCATCGCGATGTACAAGTCTCCGTCGTGCACCGCGACATCCCACGGCGAGCTGAGCGCCGTCTGTCTCGCCGGCTCGCCTTGAGGCATCATTCGAGCCTGTTGACCGTTCCCGGCGATCGTCGTGACGCTGCCGTCGGACAGATCGATCCTGCGCACCGCGTGGTTCTCGTTGTCGGCGACGAAGACGTGGTCACCATGGATGGTCACGCCCTGCGGTTGGTTGAACGTCGCCGCCTCAGCCGAGCCGTCCGTGAAGCCGGCCTGCGAGCCGCCGATCACCCGCGACACGTTGCCATTGATGTCGGACACGATGATGCGGTCATTGTTGCTGTCGGAGATCACCAATCGGCCCGACGCGTCGTCCCAGGCGACCTTACCGGGGAACGAGAGCGCGCTGTCGCGCCCGGTTTCCCGTTCCAGTCCGAGGTCGCGGCGGGTCAGCACCTGTTCCGCGTCGTACTCGGCGAGCCATCCGTCGATCAGCGGCGCGGCCTGCTCTTCCGTCAGTTCGCCCTCGTGGATGCCGATCACGTTGCCGCGCGGGTCGATGAAGTACAGCGTCGGCCAGGCCCGCGCGCCGAACGTCTGCCAGTACTTGAAATCGGCGTCATTGAGCACGGGGTGCTCAATCCGCAAGCGCAGGATCGCTTGCCGCAGATTCTCAGTCTCGCGCTCCGTCGGGAACTTCGGAGAGTGAACCGAGACCACTTGCAGGGTGTCGGCGTAGCGTCGTTCGAGCTTCCGCAACTGCGGAAGGACATGCAGACAGTTGATTCAAGCGTAGGTCCAGAAGTGGAGGATCAGCAGTCGGCCGCGGAAGTCGTCGAGCGACAGTTCGCGGCCCGCATTGAGCCAGGTCATGCCAGCCGGCACGTCGGGCGCTGGCGTCTGGCCAAAGGCGCGTGAGGTCGTCATCGGCGGCTCCTGCCTGTCCGCTGCATCTTGTCCACAGGCTAGCGTGCGGCGATCAGCTGCAAGATCGGCCCGCGCGGCGTCAGCGCGTAGATTTCGCCCGCCTGATCTGTGGCGAAGGCAATGATCGACACGTCGACCGGTATGCGCTCTGTCAACTGCCCGGCTGGATCGATCGTCCAGAGACGGAACGAGCAGTAGTCGGCGAAGACGTAGTGTCCCACCAACTCGGGAATCTCCGTGCCCCGATAGACCATGCCGCCCGTAATCGAGCAACCATCGGGATGCGGGATCACGGCGATCGGCCGCGTGTGATCCGTCAGTTGGTCGCAGGCGTCCTGCGAGCGGAAGCACTCGTTCCCCTCGTAGACGTTCCAACCGTGATTCTCACCGGCGCGGACGACGGCGACCTCTTCCCAGCGGTCCTGCCCGACGTCAGCGACGTACAGGTCGCCGGTCACCGAGTCGAACGCCATCCGCCAGGGGTTTCTCAGGCCATACGCCCAGATCTCCGGCCGCACGCCGCTCACGCCGAGGAATGGGTTGTCGGTCGGGATCCGATAGGGCTCCGACGCGCTGCTGCGGCTGACGTCGATGCGAATGATCGTGCCCAGCAGCGTCTCGCGGTTCTGTCCGTGACCCTGCGGATCGTTTGCCGCGCCGCCGTCGCCGATGCCGAGATACAGCATCCCGTCGGGTCCAAATCGGACCGCGCCGCCGTTGTGATTGGCGTACGGCTGGGGAATCTCGAGCATCACCAGCTCCGAGCCTGGATCGGCAGCAGCATGGTCAGCGGTGAGGCGGAAGCGCGACAGACGCGTCAGCGCGGCGTCGGACGGCGAGTAGTAGACGAAGATGAACGGCTGCGCATCCAGGTCGGGATGCAGCGCGACACTGAGCAACCCGCGCTCCCCGCTGAACGTCACCTGATCGGTCAGATCGAGAACGCCAAACTGCTGCGTCTCGTCGCCGGAGATCCGGAATCGGCTGATCGATCCGCGCTGCTCGGCGATCAGCACCGATCCATCGGCGAGCACCGCCATCTCAGTGGGCTGCTCGAAAACGACACCATTCAATGCTGGCGCCCATGTGAGTTCGACGTTGCCGTCACCGTCGGCGGGAGGCGACTCCTGCCCGGACGTCTCAGACTGCGGCTGAAGCGCTTCCTGCTGCTCAGTATCCGGCTTCGAGGCCGGCTCCGCGTCGTCCGACGGTTCTGCGGCGGCTTGTTGTGCAGATTCGGCGGCCTCGTCAGGCTGGGCGGCCTGCTGTTCCGTCTGCAGCGTTGATTGAGTCGTCTGCTCAGCATCGGTACCTGGCTCAGCCGTTGACGGCTCGCCGGCGCCACAGGCGGCCAAGGCAAGCGACACGATCAGTACCGCGAGGACTGCCTTAATCGACCGGCGCATAACGCAGGAGTGTTGTGTCGGCGTCCGCGAGGTGGTCAAAGACGGGTCGCACGCGCATGCCGACCGCGATCTGATCTTCATCGACATTGACCAGCGTCGACGTCAGCCGCGGGCCCTCATCGAGCTCGACCACGGCGATGATCTGCGGCTCTTGGCCAGCGAAGTCGGGCGCCGTTGGGCGACGCGCGATCGTGTACGTGTAAATCGTTCCCTCGCCCGAGATGTCGCGCCACTCGAGGTCGTCGGCCAGCGTCAACGGCGCATGCGAGCGTGGATAGAAGACCCACTGATCGCTCGACGGCGAGTATTGGATGCGCACACGGCCCTCGCGCAGACCGTCCCAGAATGGCTGCGTCCGATCGATCGGCGTGGGCAGAGGAGGCTGCAGTTCGTCCGCCATTAGTCGCCCTCCAGAATCAGCGCGACCTGCTCGGACATCAGGCCGCCGTTGCCGGTGATGAATGCGACGTCGGCGTCGGGCACTTGATGGGTGTCGGCACGACGCATGAGCTGACGTGCGCCCTCGGTGATGTGCGACATCCCACCGGCCAAGCCCGCCTGTCCGAAACCGAGCTGTCCCCCGTGCGTGTTGCAGGGGAAGTCGCCGCGGAACGAGAGGTCGTGTTCGCGGACAAACGCCTGACCCTCTCCGCGGGGACAGAAGCCCGCGTCCTCAATCGTCATCAAGACCGTGATGGTGTAGCAGTCGTAGACGGAGATCAGGTCGACCTCGTCGCGCGTGCGTCCCGACATGGCGAATGCCTGCTCCGCAGCGGGAATCAGCGCGGTCGAGAGCAGGTCGTCGGCGTATGTCGGTGTCTTGTGCAGGACTCGCTCGCCGAAGCCAGAGATCCAGGCCGGACGATGCGTCGAGCGCCGCGCCACATCCTTGCCCGCGACCACGATGGCCGCGCCGCCGAAGCAGGGCATCACGATCTCCAGCATGTGAATCGGGTCGGAGATCATCGGCGAGTTGAGCACGTCCTCAACCGTGATCGGCACGTTGTGGAAGACGGCGGACGGATTGTGATTGGCCGAGACACGTTGATCGACAGCGATCTTGGCCAGCGCTTCAGGGTCGTAGCCGTACTCGGCGCCGTACTTCATCGCAATCTGGGCGTAGCCGCAGTTCTGGGCGACGTTGCCGTAGGGGATGTCGAACTCCGCCTGCGGCGATCCATAGTTGGCCGACGACGCGCCGTAGCGCCAGCTGCTCGGCCCCGAGGGTGGATTGGGCGGTCTGGGCGAGGGCCAGGACGGCGCGGCGATCACGACGACGTTGCAGAGTCCGAGCTCAATCGCCGCCGCGGCGCGCCAGACCATCGCCGCGCAGGACGCCCCGCCCAGGTCGACGACCTCGGCGAAGTTGACATGCAGACCGAGATACTCGGTGATCGTCGATGGGACGAACGAGTCCGACTCGCGAATGTTGGTCGCGCAGATGCCGTCGACCTCTGAGGGGTCGATGCCTGCATCATCCAGCGCCTCGCGAGCCAGCTGCGCCCACTGCTCCAGCGTGAAGATCGGAGGACGAGAAGGCCGCCGCTCCGGAGTCCACTCGGCGATCCCGACGATCGCTGCTTCGCCTCTGAGTCCCATGCGTACCTCCGCTCGTTTCGAGATCAGTTTAGGCGCAGCCCGACGGTCCACCGTAGGCGAGCCACTCGCTGTCGGGCGACCATGCGAGATCTTCGCAGCCTCCATTGACTCGCCAGATGCGGTGCAAGCGACCGTCGCGGGCGTAGACCCGAATCTGCTTGCTGCTCCATGTCCAGGCCAAGCCATCTTCCGATAGCTGAGGCGCGTTCGCCAACTGTTCCTGGGGCCAGCGCTGGTTTGGTGTCTCAACTGCCAACCAACGGCTGTTGGGCGACCATGTGAACGACCGATGACTCTGGCCGCGCACGATCAATTCGCCGGAGTCCGAGCGCCCGATCGTCGAAGCGATCCGTAAACCCTCTGCCGACTCGAAGGCCACGAACGCATCGTCCGGCGACCACGCGAAGAACGGTCTGTCGACGGCAATCTGACCAATCTTGTGCAAGTCGCCATCGCCCAGATCTTGCACCCACAGCACACCACCAAGCGCATACATGGCTCGATCGCCAGCGTGCGACAACTGAGGCTCGGTATCGACCGGCCAGGAACGGATGAACGTGCCGTCCGCCGTCGTGAGCGTCGCAACGAGTTCATGCGTATCGCCAAACGAAATGACGTACCGTCCATCGGCGGACAGTTGAACGCCCTGATTCCAGGCAGTCGGGATCGGTCGAAAGTTCGAGAACGGCCGTCCCTCCAGGTCGATGCGATGAATCAAGTCCTCCTTGACGTAGTAGATCGATTTCGAGTCAGGATGGAACAAGGCACGACTGCCGAAGCCAAGGTGCGCGACCCGCCCGTTGCGGTCGTAGAGGATCATCGAACGACCGCTCGACTGACTGAAGTACAACAACACGTAACGTCCATCGGGGGACCACAGCGCATCGAGCGACAGCGGCAGGCGGCCATCAGTCTGGTATGGCGCTGCTTGATCGGTGATCTCATAGGATCGACCGTCAGGTTCCAGGATGAATACCGGTTGCTCAGGATGCTCTCCAGAGCCGTGCTCTCGGACGAGCAGCGACCCTCCGACTGGGGCTGGCAAGATCTTGCCCGACAGCTCGTGTTCCGTCTCGTATGTCCTGAGTGAATCACCGTTCCACAGTCTGAGCCCGCTGAGCTGGGCCGGCGCTTCCCACCACGCCTCGGCGAAAGCACTGTCCAGGCGGTGAAACCAGAGGGACGGCGACTCTGGATTCCACGCCCATGTGTCCCAGCGTGCATGTTCCTGCACCCGCAGCGAGACAGGATCGCCGATGACCGATGCCACCGCCAAGCCGCTGGGCAGAACGGGAGGAAGTTCGTCGAGTCGAGCGGGGCTCGACGTGAGCAGCCCGCTCTTCAGCCATCCGATGCGATCAGCTGGCGTTGTGGAGGCAAGTGGACTCAGCACAGCGATCCATTGACGGTCGTCGCTGCGTCCGACCACGTACAACGGCAGCCTTGGGGGCACGGAGAACAAGGTTCGAGAGTCAGGATTGGGTGCTGACCTGGCCGTCAGCGCGATCCCGACGCGGGCAGAGACGGTGAACGGCGGTATCTGCGCTTGCGGCAGGCGACGCAGCTGTTCGTCGTCGATGTAGACGGCGTGCGCAGTAATCCAGCCGTCCGCTTCTCCACGCGATACGCGCAGCCAGGTGTCGATGCGTCGGAAGTCGTCATCTTCGTAGATCTGCGTTCGCTCGAAGACACGCACCTCATCGTCTCGATACAGCGCGAAGCGCTTGGCCCAGTCGTGATGAGGTCCCGCATTGGCTTGCACATCATGTCGGACTCGTACGACCAGGGTGGGCTCGATCGCGCCCGCTCCATATGCGGCAACGATGACAAACAGGCCGACGAGCGCGGGGAGCAGGGCAACGTGCATCGCAACCCTCTGTCTGGCGACGCTGTCCCACTCGCCGACGCAGGAGAGGCTCAGTCGATGGCAACAGTCTCCGGAGGCGATGCCAAGGCGTGATCCTCGACGACCAGGGAGCGGCCGAGCGCGGACAGCGCCCGCTGCACGGTGGTCATGTGCGTGCGATATCGCGGATCGAGCAGCCGCCGCACCTGCTCGTCGTCCAGATTCAATCGCTCGGCGAGATCTGAACGAGTCATGCGTTGTTCCCGCATGGCGCAGTACACCGCCAGCTTGGAGGCGACGAGCGGCGGCACCGAAATCAACACCTCGCCACTCTTCATTGGAGTAGGAGTGGGTAGGTCTTTGCCATCGCTGACATAGAATCCCAAAGCCACACCGAGGCAGTCACTGGCCATGTTGACCGTTTCCATCCAAGACCACCCTCCAGTGATTGCTGGTTCGACATCGCGGAAGGTCGCTACGTATGCCTCTCGACCGGAGGCCCGGAACTCGTCAACGTCGCGCTCAATCAGGCAAGGGTAGGAATAGCGCACGAGTCAGAACTCCTCACGGTCGATCCTCAGCTTCTTCAGAATACCGATCAGGGTTCCGGTACGAATCTCGCCGCTCGGGATCGTCGCCTTGTATGGGCCAAGCACGAATTGCCAATGGCTTCCTTTGCCACGTTCTGTATCAACCTCGTAGGAGAGCCGCTTCCTCCGAGCGTATCTCCTCGCGCGCCTCAGAAACTCGCGGTCGTTCACGCCAGCTCGACCGGCTCCGACCAGACGATGCCCTCTGACCGCAGCTGTTCGATCTCTTCTTGCGCTCGGCCGATCTCGGCCAGAATCTCGTCCGTTTCCTGGCCGGCCAGAACGCCGGGGCCGTAGTCGTTGCGGCCGCCGGAGAGCTTGGTCAACGGCCCCCAGCGGCGAATCGCGCCTAGTCGGCGGTGGTTGGCGATTGGGCTGAATCCATTCTGCAGCACGTGCGGATCGTGGGCGAAGAATTCTCCGCTGCCCGCAGCGTCGGCCTGGACGCAGCCCACTCCGACCGTGGTGAGGCGCCGCTCCCACTCGGAGGCTGGCGACTGAGCAAAGACGTCCGCCAGTTGCCTGGTGAGGGCCGCTTCGTCTCCGTCACGGGCTGCGGACAACTCTGGTGCGGCTTCGGAACAGAAGGCGGTCCACTCGTCATCGGTGAGCGCGGCGAAGAAGACCCAGCCCTCGGACGCCTCGTACAGCCGATACCAGGGCGCGGTGCCGTGCAGCTCGCCGTCGACCTGGCGTCGCTCTGGCTTGCCGTCGTAGTGCAGGAAGTCGTCGCTGTTGGCGTACGCGTTGGCCGTCAGCATGTTGACGTAGATTTCCTGCCCGACGCCGTAGCGGCGCTGTGCGACGAGGCCCAGCAGCGTCGCCGAGGCGACGAGCACGCCCGTGTTTGGATCGGGATTGGCCTCGTTGGCGCGCATCAGCTGGCGCGACGCCTCGCGAATCTCCTCGATCGTTTCGCAGCCCTGCGGCGGCATCGCCGATCCCGCCTGATAGAGCGCACCGCCCATCACGGCGCCCGGAATCGGATGCGCCGACGGTCGTCGCGCGCCCGGCGAGTCGGGGCCGTACCCGTTCGCAGAGACCCACACGATGCCCGGCCGCAGCGCCGACGCGGTCTCGTAGCCAATGCCGAGTCGGTCGGGGACGCCCGGGCGGTAGTTGTGCACGATCGCATCGGCCTGCGTGATGAGCTCCGCGACGATCGCCTGGCCTGCTTCCGACTTGAGGTCGATGCAGATCGACTCTTTGGCCGCGTTGGTCTTGGATGCGAGCAGGCCACGCAGCGGTCCTCCGCCCATCTCGCGGAACGGGTCGCCGCCGATCGGCTCGACCTTGATGACGCGCGCGCCGAGATCGGCGAGCATCGAGACGCCGATCGGCGTGGCGATGATCGTGGCGAACTCCAGGATCGTCACGCCGTCGAGCGGCTTGCCCGAGGGAACCGCGCCGTTCGGACTCGTGGACATTGGCGCGACGTCTCGCGACGTCCACGAGAAGCCGTTCGCCTCGCCGACCGCTGGCGCAGGGCGCGAAATCTCAGCTGGCGTCTCGCGCAGGTGCGCGATTGGGCCGAGCTGCTTCACTGGACCGAGGGACGGGTCGTCGAGCGTGACAGTGTCGCCGTTGGCGGCCATGTCAAGATTGTCAACCGCGTCGTGGGTGGGCGTGAACGGCTCCGCCGCGACGTTGCCCTGTGCGCGGAAGATCTCCATCCACTCGTCGCTGGTCTTTTCCTGCATCCGCTCGAGGATGCGGTCGCGCATTTCTTCCACGGCCTCCGGCGTCCACTCGGCCTGGCTGCCTTGCCACTGCTCCTCGGCGAACAGCAGTGTGAGGTCAGCGGCGTCCATGAAGGCGTAGAAGAGGTGCTCGAGCAGGTTGCCGAGCTGAATCCAGCGTCCGTCGCGCGTCATCACGGGGTGGTAGTTGAGCGTCGGCATGCCGCCGCCGATGTTGAACAGCTGCGGATACGTCTCGGGGTCGCGCTCCGACAGCTGGGTCAGCAGCAGTTGCAGCAGATCGAATGGCATCAGCCCTTGCAGGAGCGAGGTTTCGACGATCTGCCCGCGTCCGCAGCGTTCGCGTTCGAGCAGCGCCGCAAGGATGCCTTGCACCGCGCCCTGTGACGCTCCGTGCGAGCCGACGGGCACGGCTGCAAAGCCCGGACCCTCGCGCAGGCGCTGTCCGGCAAAGGCCATCATGCGGCCCGACTTGGCCGAGACGACACCCTCGTAGGCGGGATACTCGGCGTACGGGCCGTTCGGGCCGAACCCCGTGATGGCGCAGAAGATGACCGACTCGTTGAGCGCTCGGACATCGTCGTAGGTCAGTCCGCGCGAACGCGCCTGCGCGGGGGAGTCGGTGGAGACGACGACATCGGCCTCGCGGATCAGAGCGTTCAGGCGCTCGCGCTCAGTGGCGATATCGAGCTCGACAGAGCGCTTGCCGCGCAGCCACATCGGCGCTGCAGCCAGCGAGCGCGCGGGATCGCCACCAGGCGGCTCGACCTTGACCACATCAGCGCCAAAGTCGGCGAGGATCATGGTCGCAATCCCACCGACAGAGCCGGTGGACAGGTCAAGGATGCGTGTGTCGGTGAGTACTTGCGTCATGGGGAGATTCTCCAAAGAGGCGTCTGGAGGCGAGTATATGGCGGCGTTTCTTGCGGCCTGCGGCGGACACACTCACTCTCATCCTTGATTGCTAGTAACGCGTCGCGCTATCATGTAGGGCATGGGTCGATTTCGAGACCGTGACACCCAGAGGCTCCACGAAGGGATACCAGTCCGACGCTTCCCACCCCAGATTCAGAGGCGTGCCCGCATGAGGCTTCAACGCGTCATTGCTGCCAGTGCCCTCAGCGACCTTCGTTTGCCGCCTTCGCACCGCCTCGAGTCACTGAGCGGAAACCGCGCTGGACAACACAGCATTCGAATCAACGACCAGTGGCGCGTTTGCTTTGCTTGGAGCGCTGACGGAGCAATCGAGATTGAAATCGTCGACTACCACTGAGGAGACTGATATGACTCATCCAAACACCATCCATCCGGGAGAACACCTGGCAGAGTTCCTCGAAGAGCTGAACGTGACTCCCTACCGACTCGCGAAGACAATCGGTGTCCATCAGGTTCGGGTGAGCGAGATTATCCACGGGCGACGGTCGATCACTGCAGACACCGCGCTTCGTCTGGGCCGCGCCTTTGACATGACGCCAGAGTACTGGCTCAACCTCCAGCGCATGCATGACCTCGACATCGCTCGCCAAACCACAGACATCGGCGCTATTACACCTCTGATCGCCGCAACAACAGAGGCAGAGATCCGAGCCGGATAACCCCTAGTCCCAGAACCCTGCATGGAGATATCGCTTCGGGATCATGTTCATAATCTCCTCTTGGTCAGGAGGTTCTCCCGTCGGCCACTCGCCCAGAACTTTGGGCAGGTCACCTGAAAGAACGTAGTGACACGTCACAAACACCAGATAGTGCGGTGCCGGCTCACCCTGTAGCTGAAGATCGCGTACGAGGCTAATGTTCAACGTCACATCGTGCCAATGCAGGATTATCACGTTTGATGATTGATCCTATCAAACAACCCTGCCTCATAAGCATCTTTGGCGTAAGATCCCAGAATGGCACAGAAGTCGTGGCAGATGGCTTCGGCGGCAAGCTCGGCCAATAGCGTGAAGTCGGTTCCAATCTCCGAGGCGGATGCGAAGTAGCAGCTGGTGAACATGCGGGCTTGATTGACACGCCTGATCGCCGGTGCTCCCTGATTCGTTAACCGGTATCGGACCGGATTCAGATGTGCCGCAACGTCGACTGACAGCGATCTGATCGCACCCTGCATCGCCCTTGCGATCAAGTCTCTCGTATCTTGCTTCTGATCAGAATCCTTAGCGTACTGCTCGTAGGCTCGATTCAGTTCGTACATCGTTATTGCTCTTGGCATTCTGCAGCCTGCCTGACTCATCTAGTCTTCTGGGTACCGCTGTCGACGCCACTTCGATACGTGCTGTTGGTGTCCACTTACATCAGCACACCAATAAGAAGGCGTCCAATGCTAAGTACACATCGGTCGACACAACGTATTGCCCCGGCTACTCCGACTCCGGCATCTGTGGCAGCCAGCGGTTGTCCCATTCTGATGCGAAGCTGAGTGCTCCCAGTTCCTCCTGGTCCGACAGGCGGTAGGTGCGAATCTCTTCGTCGCTGAGCAGGTGAATCTGGTCTTCGATTGGGATCGCCCGCCTCGCTTCTCCGTGCACTCTCAACGTGGACTCGTGGTCCAGGCCCTCGGTTGACACTCGCACGCCGAGGAACGCGCCGTCGTGGCCGCCGCGATAGTGCCAGTCGTTCGGCCCCACGGGAATCCACGCGACGCCGTCCTGGTAGCGGAAGGCGCGATGGTCGAACTCCACCGGGCTGAACGCGTCGTCGCCGAGTGGCAGCACCGACAGCTGGGTCGGATTGGTTGGATCGGACACGTCAAACAGGGTCGCTTGCAGTCCGCGTTCCCAGCCGGTCTGCGGATCGGCGTCGCGGCCGACACCGAAGAGCAGCCCGCCGCTGAGCGGATGCAGATAGCGCGAGAAGCCTGGGATCTTCAGCTCACCCACTTCGCGCGGGTCGCTGGGGTCAGAGAGGTCGAGCACGTACAGCGGGTCGACCTGTCGGAACGTCACCACGTAACCGACGTCGCCCGCGAAGCGCACGGCAAAGATGCTCTCGGTGCGGCCGAGTCCCGTGACCTTGCCAACCTCTTCGAGGCTGCCATGGGGCGCATTCGCGTCCGACCCATCCTGCTCGACCGGCTCCAGGACCGTCACACTGCTGACGGTCGGCCAGCGCTGATGCTCGGTCGTGGCGACACGCAGGTAGCCGTCGTGCTCGGAGAGCGCCCACTGCGAGAGGATTTGCCCCTCGACGACCGCCCCGCCGAAGTAGCTGGGGTTGAGCGTGTCGGCAATGTTGAACCGGTGGATCTCCGTGTTCTGCCACCAAACATTGGCAGCGAAGGCGAAGTACAGGGCGTCGATCGATGCGTAGACGGTCGGCTCGATCGCGGTGCCGAGCAGTCCGACGCTGCCCCACTCGTCAATCCCGGCCGAGAGGTCGAAGGAAAGCAGATAGGAGGTCGACGGCTGGTCGCCCCAGCGGAACGGGATATCAGCGCGAGGCGCGTAAAGCTGCGTGCATTCCAGGGCGTAGCCGTCGTCGAACGTGCCGCGCTCGTGATCCTGCAGGCCAAAGAGCGGGAACCAGTTGCTCAGCTTGAGCGACTCGCGCACCGCCTGGTGGTACTCGTCGGAGCCTGAGATCGTGCCATCGGACCAGTGATAGAGGGAGTATTCCCAAGGCGATTGAACAGCGGCCGGCGAGTGGTGCTGGAAGACCACCCGCAGATCGTCGCCGACGAGTCGAGCGGTCAGGAAGCCGCCGTCGAGATGCAGCTCACGGGCCAGCGTTGGGGCGGTCGGATCGCTCACGTCGATCTCGAGGATCACGCTCTGCTCCCGGGTGTACTCGAACGGATCGAGCGGCACTCGATCCGAGAATGGGTCGAACTTGACCGCGCCAGACGTCGACTCGAGAGTCTGGATGACGATCGCCTTGCCGTCGCCGATCAGCAGCTCCTGACGCAGCCCTTGCTGCTTGAACGACAGGCGCCCGACCTCGACCAGCGGACCATCTTCGCCAATCTCGGCGATCAAGAGCGACTGTGGCCGCAGGACGTAGATGTACTCGCCGTCGGTCTTGATGATGTCCGATTCGTCGACGCCGCGTTCCTGGACGTTGGTGCCGGTCTCTGACACCTCGCCCTCGTCGGCGATGGCTTCCTCGGCTTCAGCGCTCTCGACTGCGGCTGAGTCATCGAGCATGAAGTCCTCGTCAGCCGCAAACTCCGCCTCTTCTGCTTGCACTGCCTCATCACTGACTGATTCGAACGGGGGGGCGTCTTGCAAGAGTTCCGTGACATCCAGGTAGTGCTGATGCAAATCGTCGCAGGTGTCGAAGCTGCGCAGGTCTATGGAATGGTGCGGATGCGCGCCAACGAAGTGATCGGTGGCGATGATCAGCGCGGCGATGATCGGAACGGCGGCGAGCAACCAGAGTCGAGAACGGGTCATGGCAGATTCCCCCAGCTTGTATGGGTCAATCTATTGGGTTCTACAGACAAGACGCGCACAGCACGGCTCAGGTTCCGCGCCCATCGATGACAGAGTCGGTTTAGCAACGCGTGCGATACCGACGCGACCGCGTGAGAGGAGGAATCCGCTCACGGGGGTTGCGGGTTGGTCGTGGGGTGAGTCGGCGCAGACGAGGATTCGCTAGCCGCGAGGCAGGCCGAGTCCGCGGGTGGCGATGATGTTGCGCTGGATTTCGCTGGTGCCGGCGGCGATCGTGCCGCTCACGCTACTGACGTAGCTGCGGCTCAGCCGGCCGCCGAGCGCCGCGTAGGGACCCTCGGACCAAATATTGCCGTTGAGACCGATCAGCTCCATGCCGGTGCGCGAGATGCGTTGGCCCAGCTCGGAGCCGAACAGCTTCGACATCGATGCCTCGTGGTTGGCGACCACGCCGCTCTCCTGCATGTAGGCGATGCGGTAGGCCATCATCGTGCCGATCTCGACTTCGATGTGGCGGTCGGCGAGCTCGTAGCGCGCGTTGGGGCGGGCGTCGAGCAGGTGCGAGTTGTCGCGCGCGAAGTCGGTGATCTCTTCGACGGTGCGTCGGCCGCCGGCGAATGCGCCGATGCCGGAGCGCTCGAAGTCCAGCGCGACGGCCAGGTGATACCAGCCGCGGTTGACCTCGCCCACGACGTTGGTCTGCGGGACGCGCACGTCCTCGAAGAAGACCTCGTTGAAGCCGTGGCCCTCGGCCATGTTGATCAGCGGTCGGACGGTGACGCCGGGAGTGTCCATGCGCAGCATGAACATCGTGATGCCCTTGTGCTTGGGGGCGTCAGGGTCGGTGCGGGCCGCGAGCCAGCCCCAGTCGGAGACGTGGGCGCCGGAGGTCCAGATCTTCTGGCCGTTGATCACGTAGTCGTCGCCGTCCTTGACGGCGCGCGTCTGCAGCGAGGCGAGGTCGGAACCGGAGCCCGGCTCCGAGTAGAGCGTGCACCACCAGGTTTCGGCATCGGCGATGCCCGAGAGGTGCTCGGCCTTTTGGTCGTCGGTTCCGTAGAGCATCAGCGAAGGGCCGACCCACTGGACGCCCATATTGCCACCGGCGCCGGGCGCCCGGTTGTAGGCCATCTCTTCGGCCATGATCATCTGCTGCTGGTGTGGCGCGTCGAGACCGCCGTGCTCCCGGGGCCAGGCCATGGTCAGCCAGCGGCGCTTGGCCATCTCGGACTGGAAGGCGCGAGTGACCTCCATGATCTTCGGGTCATAGCCCTCGCCCTGCGGACGCGTGCCCCAGTCATCGGGCAGGTTGTCGTCGATAAAGGTCTTGACTTCCTCTCGGAAGTCGACAATCGTCTGGTCCTCGCGGTAGTCCATCTGCTCAATCCCCTCTGCGAAACGCCGAGTATGGTGCACGATTTCCAATCAGTCTAACGCGTGCGTCGCAGGCGTCATCTGGCGCGGTGGAAGCGTCCCCAATCACGTTTCCTGATAAGCTGTCAAGCAGCGGGGTGAGCGACGGGCCGGACATGCAGGGCATGCCACACGTGCTGGAACGTCGAGAACGTCGAGCCATTGCGACACTGGTGCTGCTGCTCACCTGGGCCGCAATCTGCTGCGGCTGCGTCTTTGGCGGTGAGTCGGATCGCGACCTCTCGGAGTACTTCCCGCCGCCGCCACAGGCGGACGCTGAGGACGAGCAGCCCGACGACGCGGCCAACAGCGGCGCATCGTCCGAGGCGCCGCTCGTCTACACGCCACCGCCAGAGCGCCTCGAAGATCTCGAAGTCGCACCGCCAAGCTCCCGCTTTGCGGTGCAGAGCTTCTTCCATCTCGTCGCCAGCGGAAATCTGTCCGACGCCTACGAGCGCACCGCGCGAGAGACGCGCGAGCTGATCGACATCGATGGATTCCAGCAGCGCTACCGCGACATCTGGGCCGAGGCCACGATCAACGGCTTCAGCTGGGAGCTGATTCCGCAGGAGAATGAAAACGCCTCGTCTCACGAGGTCATCTTGCGCTATCAGACCACGTTCTTCGGCGAGATCGAAGAGATCGTGCAGGCGCCCGTCCTGCGCCAGCCGCACTGGGTCGTCTATTGGACGCCGGAGCTGATCTTCTCCGGGCTCGGCACGCCCGGCACGCTGATCTCGGTGCATGTGCAGTCGCCGCAACGCGGGCAGATTCTCGACCGCAACGGCGCAGTGCTTGCGGGCGAAGCGGAGATCGTCACGGTCGGTGTCGATTGGGACGCCATCACCGATGAGGCCTGGGTGATTGACTTCTTCGTCAACCGCTTGCAGATCGAAGAGGCGGATGTTCGCGCATTGATTTATCAGGACGTGGCGTCTCCGTACATCGAGGTCGCCAAGCTGCCCTTCGATACCGCGCCCGAGGTGATTGCGGAGTTCGAACAGTTATCCGCGCAAGGAATCCTGCTCTCACGCCGGACGCAGCGCTTCTATCCCTTCGCCGACTCCGCGACGCACGTCGTGGGCTATCTGCGCGAGATCAACCCGGAGGAGCTCGATGCCTGGTACGTCGAGGGCTACCGCGCCGGTGATTGGGTCGGCAACTCGGGGGTTGAGCAGTCCTTTGAGCGCGTGCTGGCGGGCAAGCGCGGCGGCAGCCTGCTGGTCATCGACCAGATCGGCCGTCCCGTGCGGGAGATCATCAATCGACCCGCCGTGGACGGCGCGGACATCCGCCTCACGCTGGACATCCGCGTCCAGCAGTTGGCCGAGTCGGCGCTGGGCGACCAACCAGGCGCGACGGTCGCCATCGACCCCCGCTCAGGACACATCCTGGCCATGGCCTCGTATCCGCGCATCGACCCCAACACGATCGTCGACGGCGTCACGGAGGAAGAGTACGAGACGTATTTCTTCGACGACCGGCAACCGTTCATCAATCGTGCGATCGAGCAGCTCTATCCGCCGGCGTCGACGTTCAAAGCGATCACCCTGGCGGCGGCGCTGGAGGGCGGCGGCTTCGAAATCACCGACCGCGTGTCGTGTCCGGCGCTCTGGACGAAGATCGGCGATACGCCGCTACGCAACTGGAAAGAGGTGGACCAAGGCCGCATCACGCTGGCCCAGGCGCTGGCCGAATCTTGCAACACGGTCTTCTTCGAGTTGGGCCTGGAACTGGACCGCCAGGACGACACGATCTTGCCGTCGGCGGCGTCCGGCTTTGGCTTCGGTCAGTTGACCGGAATCATCGGGTTGGACGAGCAGCCCGGCCTCATTCCCAGTCCCGAGTGGAAGCGCGACCAGCTGGACGACGCCTGGTACACCGGCGACACGCTGAACATGAGCATCGGACAGGGCTACGTCGCCGTGACCGTGCTGCAAGTCGCCAACGCCTACGCCGCGCTGGCCACCAACGGCGTGGTCGGCACACCGATGATCGTGCAGTCGATCGAAGCTTCCAGCAGCCCGCCACAACTGCTCGAGCGTCGCTCGATCTCCGTGCTGCCGGTCTCGCGAGAGACCCTGGAACAGCTGCAGGCGTCTCTGCGCACGACGGTCTCGCAGCCCTACGGCACGGGCTACTACGTGTTCCAGGGCAGCCCGCTGCGCATCGCCGGCAAGTCCGGCACCACCGAGGACCTCGTCAACGACCCACAGAGCTTGGAACAAGTTGCCGAGCAAGACGAGCAGGACGCGGAGGACGAAGATGATCAGCAGCAATCGGAGGCCCAGGCAGAGGATGCGCAAGCAGATGAGACGGACGCGGAGGACGACCAGCCAATCGGCACTCACGCCTGGTTCTCCGCGTGGGCCAACTTCGAGGAGCCGCAGCTGGTCGTGACGGTCGTGCTCGACGACGGCCGCTCAGGATCGGACGACGCCGGCCCCATCGTCCGCCGCGTGCTCGAAGGCGCCATTCTCAACGGCTGGGTACCCTGAGCGCATGCGACGCTCCCGCTTCCGCCGACTGGTCCAGCGCGCACTGGACGAAATCCCCGACGAGTTGGCCGCGCGCATGGACAACGTCGTCGTCCTGCTGCGCAACCAGCCGACGGAGGAAGAACGGGAATCGCTCGGACTCGGGCCGCGCCAGACGCTGCTCGGTCTCTACGTCGGGCAGCCGTTGACGAATCGTGCCTGGTACGGCGAGACGCTGCCTGATCGCATCATGATCTACCAGGAGCCCATCGAGAGCATCTGCCGAAGCGAGGACGAGGTCGTCGAGCAAGTGCGCGAGACGGTGCTGCACGAGGTCGCCCACCACTTCGGCATCTCCGACGACCGTCTGGACGAGATCGGGATCGCTCCGCCGAGGCGTCAGAATGTCGTGCGTGGCGCCATCCGCCAACGCGAGCATCGCCAGCAGTATCTGGGCTGATCACGCGCTACGAGAGCCCACGCTGCACGACTCGCGCCGCCGCATCGCAGAGCAGCGGCTCGGCCTGCGTCATCGCCTGCGCCAATGCCATGTCGGTCGGCGCCGACTGCTCGACATCCGCCAACCCGAGGCTCTGCATCGCATCAGCGCGGTCATCCACCAGTCCGGCAATCGCGACGCACGGCACGCCTGCATCAGACGCCAACGATGCAACGCCAGCCGTCGTCTTGCCATAGGACGACTGACGATCGAGTCGGCCCTCGCCTGTAATCACGAGGTCAGCCGCAGCAATGCGCTCCCGCAGCTGGACGGCGTCCGACACGGCGTCGAAGCCCGACTGCAGCTCTGCGCCGCAGAATGCGATCAGACCGGCGGCCAGTCCACCCGCGGCTCCGCCGCCTGGTACGTCGGCGACGCGGACGTCGAGGTGCCGCTCGACGATGGCGGCGAAGTTGGCCAGCGCTCGGTCGAGCTCTGCCACCGTCTGCGCGTCTGCGCCCTTTTGGGGCCCATAGATCGCGCTCGCGCCTTCAGCGCCGAGCAGCGGATTCTGCACGTCGCACAGGACGCGCTGGGAAACGCGGCGCAGTCTGGGATCAAGCGCTGATACGTCGATGCGGGCCAGCGTGGCGAGCGCCGCGCCGCCCGGCGGCAGCCGCTGACCATCGTCATCCAGGAACAGCGCACCCAGCGCCTCAGCCATGCCGGCGCCGCCGTCGTTGGTGGCCGATCCGCCGACCCCGATCAAGATCCGCTCCACGCCCGCATCGAGGGCGTGCGTGATCAGTTGCCCGACACCGAACGTCGAGGCTCGGCGAGGGTCGAGCTCTGAGGAGTCCAGCAGGGTCAAACCCGCAGCGGCGGCCATCTCGATCACGGCGGTTCGGCCGTCGTCGATCCTGCCCCAGCGGGCGTCGACGGGAGCGCCGAGCGGCCCGTCGACCCGAGCCAGCGACGTCCGGCCGTGTGCAGCGAGGACGATGGTGTCGACGGTGCCGGGTCCGCCGTCGGCGACGGGCGCCTGGTCGCAGCGGACGTTGGGCAAGACGCGCCGCACGCCGCGCTCGATCGCGCTCGCGGCGGTCACCGCATCGAGGCTGCCCTTGAACTCCTGCGGAGCAATGACCACCCGACGCGGACGCATGCGGTCAGAATCCCTCGCCGCCGACGCCGAGGATGCGCAGGATGCCGATGGTCAAGATGACCGCTGCCCAGAGCAGCGCGGCGAGCCGAATCTTGCGGTACAGCGACATGACCCCGCCCACGTTGATCCAGCCCTTCATCCAGAAGAGCGTGAACACGCCGAGCACGAGGATGACGAGGACGAAGCTGTTCACTGCGATTTCAGCCGCGCGGCGGCGCGGTTACTCCTCGGGACGGTCGAGCCAGTCCACGAAATCGCGCATCTTCTCGTTGATCGTGTCGTAGCGCCCACGGTCAGCGCCGATCAGAATGCTGACGAACAGAATTGCCAGGCCAATCTCCACCATGCGAGCCTCCTTCGGCTGCTGTCAGTATCGTAGTGTCCCATGCACGACTCGAACCGTCCCGTCGTCGCCGCGTTGACGCTGGGCTGCAAGCTGAACCAGGCCGAAACGCAGTCGGCCGCGCGTCAGCTGCAGCGGCAGGGCTGCGTCACGACGGACCGCCCGGCGCCAGCGGACGCCTATCTGATCAACACCTGCACGATCACGCACGTGGCCGATCGCAAGGCGCGGCGGTTGATACGCCTGGCGCGCAAACTGTCGCCCGACGCCCCAGTCATCGTCACGGGCTGCTACGCGGAGCGCGACGGCGCGGCGCTCACGCGGCTGGGCAACGAGCTGGGCAATGTGCAGATCGTGGGAAATCTACGCAAGGGCGAGGCCGCCTCGGCGCTGCTTGAGGCGCTCGATCACGCTCCGAATGTTGGAGCGCGCCCGCGTCCGACGCAGACCGGCCGCACCCGCGCCTTCCTCAAGATTCAGGAAGGATGCGACGATGTCTGCGCCTTCTGCATCGTGCCCTATGTGCGCGGCCGCGAGCGGGCGGTACCGATCGCGGAGATCGTCTCGATGGCACGCGAGCGAGTGGCAGCGGGCGTACAGGAGATCGTCCTGACCGGCACACAACCCGGGGCATACGGCCGCGACCGAGCGGACGGTACGTCGGCCGCGGCGCTGATCAACGCGCTCCTCGCGCAGACCGATGCGCCGCGCATCCGCTACTCGTCAATCCAGCCGCAGGACATCACGCCCGAGCTGCTCGCCTGCTGGGACGACGCGCGCCTCTGCAGACACTTCCATTTGGCGTTGCAGAGCGGCTCGGACGTCGTGCTGGATCGGATGCGGCGGCGTTACCGCGCTGAGCGGTTCGTTCAGGCCGTCTCGGATATCCGCGCCGCTGTATCCGGCGCGTCGATCACGACGGACATCATCGCCGGCTTTCCCGGCGAGACGGCTGACGATCACCGCGCGACGCTGGCGGTCATGGACGCAGTTCGCTTCACCGACGTCCACGTCTTCCCGTACTCCCAACGGCCGCATACTTCGGCGTCGCTGCTCGATGACAACGTGCCGCCCGCCGTCAAGCGGGAGCGCGCCGCCGAGCTGCGAACACTTGGCCGGCGGTATCGCGCGGACGCCCTGGCGGCGCAGGTCGGCGAGTTGCATTCCGTCCTCTTCGAGGGCACGGACAGCGGCCTGACCGATACGTATCTGCCCTGCCGCGTGGACGACTCGCGAGACCTGACCAACCAACTGCGTAGCGTCGCCATCGAGTCGGTCGCGGACGGCGCGTTGGTCGGGCGCGTGCTCGCATGACTCATCTGACCGTGCTGACGGTCGAGCTGCTGATCTTCGAGTCGGCCTCGCTGAAGGAGAAGCGGTCGGTGATCCGCCAGGTGATGTCTCGGACGCGGAACAAATTCCCCGTCGCGGCGGCCGAAGTGGGCGACCAGAACGACCCGAGCCGCGCGGCGTTGGCCTTCGCCACCGTGTCGTCGGACGCGCAAGTATCGCACGCCACGGCCCAACAGGTCCTGGCGTTCATCGAGGAACTCCGGCTCGACTGTCAGGTCGGCGAGGTGGCGACGGAATCGATCGCGCTCTAGTCAACCGTCTCGGCCCAGAGATCATGGCCGAGCGCCTGGACGATTTCCACATCGCGCAGATCGCCGGGGCTCGCCTCCCCGAACGCGAACACGAGGCCGTCGACCTCAGCCGCTTCGCGGTAGGTGCGGCCGGCGATGATCGGCTCGCCGTCGTCGGTGGTCTGGCCTGGTTCCGATTCCACCAGCATCGGCAATCGGCGCCCGACCTGGGCCTCATTCTTGGCGGCTGAGATGTCGGCCAGCGTCGCCATCAGCTCGTCCATGCGCTGCTGCTTGACCGCGTCGTCAACCTGCTCGGACATTGCTGCCGCCGGCGTGCCCGCTTGGGGCGAGTAGCTGAAGGCCCCAGCCCGATCGAACTGCGATTCCTCCACGAAGTCGAGCAGCTGCTCGAACTCCGCGTCCGTCTCAGCGGGGAAGCCGACGATGAAGGTGGTGCGGATTGCGATGTCGGGCATCGCCATGCGTAGACGCTCGAGCGTGGATCGCACCATCTCGGTGTTGTGGGGCCGCTTCATCCGGCGCAGCACGGATGCCGCACCGTGCTGGAGCGGAATATCGAGGTAGCGGCAGATCTGCGGCGTGTTGGCCATCACCTCGATCAGGCTGGGCGTCACGAAGCCGGGGTAGGCGTACATCAGCCGCAGCCAGTCTGCGCCCGACTCCGCGGCCAGCCGCTCGAGCAACCGCGCGAGCCCGTTGACGTCACCCCATTCTGCGCCGTAGGCGGTGCTGTCCTGTGCGACCAACACGATCTCGCGAGCGCCGCGCGAGACCAGTGACTGCGCCTCGCGCACCAACTCATCAGGCGGCGCACTGCGAAACTGTCGTCCTTTGATTGCGGGGATGTTGCAGAACGTGCACGGCCGCGCGCATCCGTCGGAGATCTTGAGATACGCGGACGGACCAAGCGCGAGAGACGTCTCGGGGATATCGCGCTCGGCCTCGATCGGCAGCACCGACTGCGCGTCGCTGAACGCTGCGATGTCGCGCCACGCCTCGATGCCAAAGGCCGCGTCGATGCCGTCGATGGCGATGACTTGTTCATGCTTGATCTGCGACCAGCAGCCAGTCACGATGACCTGTTGGTCCGGCGCACGGTCGGCCGCCAGCAGCTCAGCCGCCTGCCGAGACTCAGCGCGGGCGTCGTCGATGAATCCGCACGTGTTGAGGATGACGAGGTCAGCGGTCGTTCGGTCGGCGGCCGCCTGATGCCCCGCGGCCTCGAGTGCCCGCGCGATGCGGTCCGAGTCTGTCGTGTTCTTGGGACAGCCCAACGTGACGATCTGATACCGCATCATCCGCCTCCTGCTGCAGAGTCGGCGCTGCCGGCGCCGTCTGTGTCCGCCGGCTCAGGGGTGGCGCCGGGACGCGGTCCGCTGCTGATCACGAGGGTGATCACGGCGTCATCCTCAGGCTCCGCGCCGGGCGCGGGCGACTGCTCAATCAGGGTGCCCTCAGGCGAGTCATCGTAGACCTCAACGATGACAAACGGCGCGTTGAGCAGCTTCACGTAGTTGATCGCTTCACGCGAGGAGAACTGAGCCAGGTCGGGCAAGACGGGGACATCGAGGCTCGTCGACTCGGCCGCGGACAGCTGCTCGAGCGTCTCGATCGTGGTGTCGATGCCGGGCACTTCGCGCGTCTCGGCGACGGGTTGGACCTCTTCCCGCAGGCTCACGACCGCCACCACACCGGCGATGATCACCAGGACCACCAGCGCCGCGGCCAGCCACGGCCCCAGCTGCACCCGCGACGGCTGCAGATCCTCGCGCGAACGTCCGCTGGCCCGCTCGGCGGCTTCAAACGACTCGGAGTACTGATCGGCCATGCCCAACCCGTCGCCAGGCGCGGATGGCGCGAACGGAAACCGCTCCAGCAGCGGGCCGTCGTCGAGCCCGAGATACTGCGCGTAGGAGCTGAGGAATCCGCGTGCAAAGGGCGCGGCCGGCATCTTGGACCAGTCTTCCTCCTCCATCGCCTCCAGATAGTGCCGAGCGATGCGGGTGGCCTGATGCGCTTGCGCGATCGAACGACCGCGGCGGACGCGCGCCAGACGCAGCTCTTCGCCGATCCCGCTGGGCTCGCCGTTCGCCATCAGCGCCGCCTAGCCATCCGGATAGACCGCCGTCTTGAGCACCGCAGGGTCTGAGCGCGACGTGTAGGACTGGTCCGCCTGCGAGAGCGGGAAGCGGTGCGAGACGATCCGATCGACGTCCGAGAGCGCAGGCAGCAGCGCAGCCGTGCGGCGGAACTGGTCAGGCGTCGCGTTCTGGGTGCCGGTCAGCGAGACCTCGCGGTAGTGCAAGTCATTGACGTCGATGGTCGCCGAGGACTCGGGAGGGAATCCGGCGAAGAGGTTGACTGAGCTTTGCTTGGCGGCGACTTGAAGCGCAGTTTCCGTCAGCCCGTCGAGTCCGACGGAGACGATCACGATGTCGCAGCCGTCGCCGCCCGTGGCGTCGTCGACGACCGCGCGGAGCTCGTCCGGCTCTCCGCTGCAGACGGCCGTCGCGCCCAGCTCCGCGGCCATGGCGCGGCGCGACGCCACCGGCTCCGCCACGACGATCGGACCCGCGCCCATCGCTCGAGCGAGCGCGACGTGGAGCAGCCCCATGGGCCCCGCGCCCAGCACCGCAACGGAGGCGCCGGCGCGGAAGCGGCAGGATTCCAGCGAGTTGAGCACGCAGGCGGTCGGTTCGGTCAGCGCGGCGCGTCCCCAGGCCGCGTCGGAGGGCATGTCGGCCAGCTTGACCGCGTGGCCCTGCGCGACGAGCGTCGCGGGCAACAGCACACGCTCGGCGAGTCCGCCGTTGGCGTCGTAACCGAGCGTGCGACGCGAGGTGCAGCGGTTACGCAATCCACGACGGCAGAATCCGCAGCCGCCGCACGCGATGATTGGGTAGACGGCCACGCAGTCGCCCAGCGCGAGATCGTCCACGCCCTCGCCGAGCGCGCTGACCTGCCCGGCAAACTCATGGCCCGGCACGACGCCCGGCAGCGCGTACTTCTCGCCTCGGTAGACACGTAGGTCGGACGCGCAGACGGAGGCTGCGCGGACATCGACGACGGCTTCGCCCGGCCCCGGCTTGGGCGACGGCAGGTCGGCGACCCGAATCTCGCCGGGTCGGTCGAAGATCAGTGCTCGCATGGTGTCAACCTATCGCGAGCTAGAGGCGCCCGGCGCACCGAACCAGGCGCACCGAACCAGGCGCACTGAACCAGGCGCACCGAACCCGCTAGGACGGCGTCGCCGCCGGCTCGGGTGGACGCGTGCGCGGACGGGGCGACGCGTCTGGGTTGCGGGAGCTGTGGTACTGACGCAGCAGGCGCGACTTGCGCCGTGCGGCGGTGTTGGCGTGCATCACACCCCGCTGCGCCGCTCGGTCGAGCGCGCTGACGGCCGTTTGCAGCGCCGCATCGGCGTCCGACCATTCCTGCGTGTCGACGGCATCGTCGATGGCGTCGAGCGCCGCGCGCACCGTGCCGCGTGCATACGTGCGGATTGGCTTGTTGCGCATCCGACGCTTCTGGCTCTGGCGCAGATACTTGATTGCGGCTGACTTGTTCGCCACGGAGGTCTCCCTTGCTCAATCGATCTCATCGTATCAGCCGATTGGACAGTGTCTAGCGCCCCGCCAGTGGCCGAACCTGCGGCGTGCATGTTCGGCCGCAGTTTGCGACAGTGAGGCGGTGAGTCTGAGGCCGCCATCACCGGGCAGTTCATCGGGAAGCGTAGGCCGCGTGGGCGGCAGGCTGGCGGCCAGCCGCAGCGGCGTGCTTGGCGCGGTCTTGCTGATCGGCATCTCGTTCCTCGGTTCGCGCTTGCTGGGCGCCGCGCGCGCGGTGGTGATCGCCGATCTATACGGCACATCCGTGGAGCTGGACGCCTTCTGGGTCGCGATGCGACTGCCAGAGCTCGTCTTTCAGCTACTGGCCGGCGCAACGCTCGCCGCTGCCTTTATCCCCGTCTACGCCAGGGTGCTGCAGAACGACGGCGACCGCGAGGCCTGGCGGTTGGCCTCGATCGTTCTTAACTGGGTCATGCTCGGCACCGTCGCGCTGGCCGCCATGATCTTCCTTGCCGCCGAATGGATCGTGCCCGCGTTGGCGCCCGGCTTGGGCGAAGACTCGGGCATCCAGGACGCCATCGTCGACGACGCGATCTTCCTCACCAGGGTGCTGCTGCTGTCGCCGATCCTGTTTGCCGTCAGCGGCATGCTGACCGGCATGCTGCACGCGCGTCGGCATTTCTTGCTGCCGGCGATCTCACCGATGCTCTACAACCTGGCGATCATCCTCGCTGCGCTGCTGCTGCCGCACGAGCTCGGCGTCGAGGCGCTGGTGATCGGCGTGGTCGCCGGCGCCGGGCTGCACCTGATGATTCAGTTGCCAGCGATCTCTGCAGCGTTGGCCGCGTCTGGCGGCGGACTGGGACTGCACTTCAACATCCGTGATCGCGACGCGCGCGAGGTGCTGCGGCTGATGGGTCCGCGTGCGCTCGGCCTGGCCGCCGCGCAGATCAATCTGATCGTGCTCACCTTCTTCGGATCGCTCGTCGGCGATCGCTCGATCTCCGCCCTCAACTTCGCCTGGCTGCTGCTGATGTTCCCGGTCGGCGTGTTCGGCATCTCGCTGGCCACGGCCGTCTTCCCCAGCCTCGCCGAGCGAGCGGCCAGCGGCGGACCGGCAGCCGTCCAACAGATGGTCTCACAGACGCTGCGCTTCACGCTGTTCCTGGCTGTTCCCGCGTCCGTCGGCATGCTGCTCTTGCGCGAATCGATCGTGTCCACGCTGCTCGAACACGGCGCGTTTGACGCGGCTGCCGCCGATCTGGTCTCCGACGCGCTGTTCTTCTACGCGATTGGACTCTTCGCGCATGCGGCGATCGAGATTGTCTCGCGCGGCTTCTACGTGCTCGGCGACACGCGCACGCCGGTCGCGCTGGCGGTCGCGTCGATGCTGCTGAACGTGATCCTGTCGGCGCTGTTGGTCGGGCCGATGGAGCTGGAGGGGCTGGCGCTGGCGCTGTCAATCTCGGCCATCGTCGAGTTCGTGCTGCTGCTCTTGCTGTTGGACGGGCGGCTGGGGCGGACACTGCTGTCGCGCAGATTGATGTGGTCGACGCTGAAGACGGTGGCCGCGGCTGTGATCCTGGGTCAGCTCGTCTGGATCGGACTCGAAGTGTTGGGCGCGCTTGATATCGCCCGCGACTCGTGGTTGACGCTGACAGTCTGCGTCGTCGGCGGGGTCGCCGTCTACATGGCGCTCAGCCTTCTGATGCGTCAGGAGGAGGCGGAGCTGCTGATCCTGCGCGTGGAACAGACCCTCGCGCGGGCGCTGCGGCGCTAACAGAACGCGAGCAGCCGGCCCGATCGGCCGAGATCGCTCTGATACAGTTGACGCAACGCACCCCCGTTCCAGAGCACGAGCGAGAGACCATGGCTTTGCAGGATCGAACGATCGTTTGCCGCGACTGCGGCAGCGATTTCATCTTCTCTGTCGGCGAGCAGGAGTTCTACCAGTCCAAGGGGCTGGAGAACGACCCGGTTCGCTGTCAGGACTGCCGCTCGGTGCGCAAGGCGTCGAGCCGCACCGCCGAGGCCGAGGCCGGCTACGTTCGTTACAACGGGGCCGCCTCGTTCGGCGGACGCACGCCGCGTCAGATGCACCCGGCCGCTTGCGCGATGTGCAGCGACATGATCGAAGTGCCATTCATGCCGCGCGGCGATCGGCCCGTCTTCTGCACGACCGTGAAGCGAATCATGACGCTGGGCTATCCGATGGACGAGATTCAACAGCGCTGGGGTGTGCACCCGTGCCAGGTCGAGGGCATCAACCAGCAGCTGCGGCGCGGCGAGATCGAGCCCAAACCGGGCGTCGAGCTGCCGACCTACGAGCGCAGCCGCTCCTGAGCCAACAGCCTGAGTGACCGCTGAGTAACCCCGGGTGAGCATGGCAGAGGCAACGGCGCCGCGTTGGATGCGCCTGATGGGTGCACAGGGACGGCCGACCGCGCGTCCGCCGGGCGGCGTCGAGCTGGCCGCGACCGTCTCGCGCTATCCCGAGCGAGCGGCGCAGGCACTGGCCGATCAGTCCCGCCGACAGGGGCAAGCCGCTTCGGCGCGAGAAGCGCGCGGCTGGATTCGCGAGCAGCTCGATGCAGCTGCAGACCTGCTCGACACCGATGTCCGCGAACGGATCAGCGAGCTCGCCGAGCCGTTGATCACCGCTCGATTCCCTGAGGATGCATCCACCAATGGCTGATTCTCCCGTTCATCTCGACACGCCCGCAGATGCTCCCAACGACGGCGCGGTCTTCCGACCCGTCGGATCGCTCATGCCGCACCAGGAGTTGGAAGCGCGCGTGCGCGAGTTCTGGCGCGAGCGCGACATCTTTCGCCGATCGGTCGAGGAGCGGCCGGCAGACGATGTGTTCTCCTTCTACGAAGGCCCGCCCACGGCGAACGGTACGCCCGGCGTCCACCATGTGCTGTCGCGCGTGTTCAAGGATCTGTTCCCCCGCTACCAGACCATGCGCGGCAAACGCGTCCCGCGCAAGGGCGGCTGGGATACCCACGGCCTGCCCGTCGAAATCGAGGTCGAGAAAGCGCTCGGCCTCGATAGCAAGCCCGCCATCGAGCAGTACGGCATCGCCGAGTTCAATCGTCACTGCCGCGAGTCGGTCATGCAGTACGTCGAGCAGTGGGAAGACATGACCGAGCGGGTCGCGTTCTGGATCGACATGTCCGACGCTTACCGCACGTACTCGCCTGAGTACATCGAGTCGTGCTGGTGGATTTTCAAGACGCTGTGGGATGCAAACCTCGTCTACGAGGCGCGCCGCACCACGCCGCACTGTCCCCGCTGCGAGTCGTCCCTGTCCAGCCACGAGCTCTCGCTCGGCATGCGGGATGGCGTCCGCGATCAGGCCGTCACGGTCCGCTTCCGAGCCCACAACGAATCGCTGCCGCCGTCGCTGCAGTGGTCGGGCCATACCGACTTCCTCGCCTGGACGACGACGCCCTGGACGCTGCCCGCCAACTCCGGCCTGGCCCTCAACGCCGATGAGTCGTACGCCGTCGTGCAGCTCGACGAGGCGCACCGTGTGATTCTGGCGCGGCAGCTGCTCGACGCCGCCTTGGGCGGCGTCGTCGAGTCGCCGACGGTCGTCGCGGTTGTTGACGGCGCTGAACTCGTTGGCGTGAGCTACGACGGACTCTACGAACCCGACGACTGGGGCGTGCCCATCTACGAGTTTGACGGCGCTCGCCTGGTTGAGCGCGATGCGGACGCTGGTCCGCCGCCCGCGCGGCGGGTCGCCGCGGGACCGTTCGTCGAGATGGCGAGCGGGACGGGCATTGTCCACATCGCGCCCGCCTTCGGCGAGGATGACTACCAGCTCGGCCGCGAGACGGGGCTGCTCTTCCGCCAGCCCGTTGATCTGGGCGGGCGGATCGTGGGCGATCCCGCCGCTGCGTCGGCGCCGGCGTTCGTCGGCAAGTGGGTCAAGGATGCCGACCCGTTGATCATCGATGACCTCGACGCGCGCGGCATGCTGCTCAAGCGCGAGCTGTATGAGCACACCTACCCGTATTGCTGGCGTTGCGATACGCCGCTGCTCTACTACGCCAAACCCAGCTGGTACATCGCCACCTCCGAAGCCAAAGACTCGCTGGTTCGATCCAACGCCGAGCTGATGCACTGGTATCCCGCGCATACCGGCTCAGGACGCTACGGCGATTGGCTGTCCAACAACGTCGACTGGGCGGTCAGCCGCGAGCGTTACTGGGGCACGCCGCTGCCCTTCTGGCGCTGCTCCGAGTGCCCCGACGTGGAGTGCATCGGATCCTTCGAGGAACTGAGCCAGCGCGCGGAAGCATTCAGCGGCAGCAAGCCAGACCTGTCAGACCCGCACCGTCCCGTCGTCGATCAGATCGAGATCGCCTGCTCATCGTGTGGAGGCGCCGCGCGGCGGGTGCCGGAGGTCGCAGACGCGTGGTTCGACTCCGGCGCGATGCCCTATGCGCAGTGGCACTATCCGTTCGAGAATGAGGATCGCTTTGCCGAGCGATTCCCAGCCGACTTCATCTGCGAGGCCGTCGACCAGACGCGCGGCTGGTTCTACTCGCTGCACGCCGAGGCGGCCATGCTGCATCAGGCCGAGGCCGTGCCCGAGCCGATCTCCTTCCGCAACGTCATCTCGCTGGGCCACATCCTCGATGAGGCGGGCGAAAAGATGTCCAAGTCGAAGGGCAACGTGGTCGACCCGTGGTCGGTGCTCGACGCATCAGGCGCAGACGCGCTTCGCTGGTACTGCTACGTCGCATCGCCGGCCGGCAATCCGCGACGATTCTCCCTGCGGCTCGTCGCCGAGGCGCAGCGCCGCTTTCTGCACACGCTCTGGAACACGTACTCATTCTTCGTGACCTACGCCAACATCGACGGCTGGCGGCCGACGCCGAATCCCGCGCCGCCGACGGTCGAGATCGACCGCTGGATCCTGAGCGAGCTGCACGCTCTTGTCGAGCGCGTTACAACTGCGCTCGACGCCTATGACCCGACCACCGCCGCGCGGGAGATCGACCAGTTCGTCGACTCGCTCTCCAATTGGTACGTGCGCCGCAGCCGTCGCCGCTTCTGGTCGTCGGCGCGGCTTGGCGCGGAGGCGGACCTGGAGGCGAAGCACAGCGCGTACCGCACGCTCTATGAAGTGCTGACCACCATCGCGCGGCTGCTCGCGCCGATGACGCCGTACCTGGCCGAGGACATCTGGCGCAACCTCGCGGCGGAACTGGACGCCGACGCCGCAGAGTCTGTCCACCTGGCCGACTGGCCGACCGTCGACGACTCGCTGATCGATCCTGCGTTGAACGACGAAATGTCGCTGGTGCAGCGGGTGGCGTCGCTGGGACGATCCGCCCGCAGCGCCGCAGGAATCAAGGTGCGCCAACCGTTGGCGGCGGTCAGCGTGGCGGTCCGCTCGGCGCAGGATGCGGCAGCCGTCGAGCGCCATCAGGCGACGATTGCTGAAGAGCTCAACGTCAAGGCCGTCAGCCTCGCCGACGGCAACGGTGCCGATGGCCCGCGCTACAAGATCAAGCCGAACCTGCGCACGCTCGGTCCACGTCTGGGCAAGCAGCTGCCCGCGCTGCGCAACGCGATCAGTGACCTCTCGCCCGAGCTCGCCGCGCACATCGCGCAGGCCGCTGAAGCCGGGCAGTCGATCGAGATCGAGGGCATCAACCTGCAGCCGAGTGATCTGCTGATCGAGGTTGACACCGACGCCGCGTCCGACGCCGCAGCGGCGGAGGATGAACGCTGCGCCGTTCGCCTTGACACGCAGCTCAATGGCGACCTGATTGCGGAGGGTCAGGCGCGTGAAGTGATCAGCCGAGTTCAACGCCTGCGCCGCGATGCCGGCCTCGATCCTGACGATCGCATCGAGCTGCGCCTCGCTCCACGGACGGACCGCCTGCAATCGGCGCTCACGCAGTTCGAGGGTCTGATCGCGGCGGAAACGCTGGCCTCGGTCATTGCGATCGACGGCGCGGCGCCCGTCCTGAACCACTCCAGCGAAGCAGAGATCGATGGCGCGGCAGTTGTCCTGTCTCTCACGCGGGGCTAAGGGCGTTCGCGGGCTACTCGCCGCCGAGCTGTTGGCGGCGCTCTTCGCTGCGGCGGCTGCGACGCGCATCGCGCGTCTCTTGCGGCAGGATTTCGGACGGCTCCGGCATGTTCACCCGCAGCTGCCCGTGCGCCAGCTGCACGATCCGCTCACGCCAGCTCGTGCCGCCGCGGTCGGACTCGTCGTCATTGGACTCGTCGTCCTCGTCATAGTGACCGTGCATCACGCGCGGCCACTCCGACGCAATCTCGGCGCCAAACAGCAGCACGCACGCTCCCAGATAGACGAAGAAGAGCAGCGCAATCGCCGCGCCCAGCGATCCGTAGATCGCGTCGTAGTTCGAGAAGTTGCGCAAGTACACCGAGAAGCCAAACTTGAGCAACTCAAACAAGACCGCGCCGACCAACGCGCCGGCGATTACATCCCGCACGCGCACGGTCACGCTCGGCAGGACGGTGTAGATGATCGTGAAGGTCAGCCAGGTCAGCAGCACCGGCATGACCACCGCCAGCGCGCTGAAGAATCCCGTCGCCTCTGCGCCGAAGGGGCCGAGACTATCGGCCAGATCCGCGGACACCGCGCGACCAACCTGCAGGACAGCGGTCGCGCTGATCGAGAGCGCCAACAACGCGCCAACTCCCAACACCAGCCCCAGATCGACCAGCTTGCCGCGCACAAACGGTCGCCGAATCTCGAGGTCCCAAACGGTGTCCAGGCTGAATCGCAGCGCCGACATCATGCCCGTCGCCGCCCAGATCAGGCCCAGCACCGAGATCACACCAGCAGCCGATCGTCCTCGGGCGATCGGATCGATCAAGTCCTCCAGCTCCTCGCGACCCGCGCCGGCCGGCAACAGATCGAAGAGGGCGTCCACCACCTGCTCGCGCAGCGAATCGTCGGTCAACAGCAGACCGACCACGGAAACCACGAGGATCGCCAGCGGAAACAGCGAAAAGAAGATGTAGTACGACACCGACGCAGCGAGCTGCGCGGAGTGATCGTCCAGAAACTCGGCGACCGAACGCTTCGCGAGCAGCCACAGATCGGTGCGCCACCAGCGCAGATGCAGCGTCAACCAGCGCCAGCGGCGCTCCAGATTGAACGAGACGTGACTTGGCCGTCGCAGTCGCATGCTGCCATTATCCGCCGTCGGCCCGCTGCGGGAGGTGTGACGTGACCGATCCCACGCCTCGCCGCATCATCTGCAAGCTGGGCACCAACCTGCTGACGGCCGGCGGCGACCATCTCGAACCGAGCGTCATGGAAGCAGTCGTGCAGCAAGTCGCGGCGCTGCTGGAAGCGGGCGACCAGGTGGCGATCGTGACGTCCGGCGCCGTCACCGCGGGACGCGCCCGCGTCGGCGCGCGCGGTGTGCGCTCGTCGGTCGGCGCGCGCCAGGCCTTGGCCGCCATCGGACAGGCCCAGCTGGTTCAGCGCTACGACTCGCTCCTGCAACGCTACGGACTGACGGCTGCGCAAGCGCTGATCACGCGCGGCGACGTGACCCAACGCCGCGGCTACCTCAACGTCCGCAACACCCTGCTGCGTTTGCTGCAGTTCCGCGTGGTGCCAATCATCAACGAGAACGATGTCGTCGCCGACGAGGAACTGCGCGGCGGCGCGTTCGGCGAGAATGACTCGCTGTCAGCGTTGGTCGCAAATCTGATCGACGCGGACCTGTTGATCCTGCTCTCCGATGTTGAGGGCGTCTATACGTCCGACCCGCGGGTGCACGACGATGCGTCGCTGGTCTCGGTGCTGCGCAATCCCGCGTCGATGCTCGACGCGGCGGGCGCCGTGGGCGAGCGTTCGCGCGGGGGCATGCGAGCCAAGCTCCAGGCGGCGCAGCGGGCCGCCGCAGGCGGCGCAGATGTGGTGATCGCATCGGGACACGAGCCCAACGTGATCAGCCGCATCGCCGGCGGCGAACGGATCGGCACGCTGATCCCGGCCGACGCGACCGTCCGCGACAGCCGCGAGCGTTGGTTGCTGGCTGGTCTGCACGACGGCGCGGGCGTCGACCTCGACGCGGGCGCCGTCCACGCACTGACGCAGCAGGGCAAGAGCCTGCTGCCGGCCGGCATCTCGGGCGTGCGCGGCAGCTTCGAGCGCGGCGACGTGATCCAGCTCTACGATCCAGCCGGCGTCGCTGTCGCCGTCGGTATCAGCAACTATTCGGCCGACGAAACGGCGCGGATTCGCGGCAAACGCTCGTCCGACATCCTCGCCGCGCTCGGCTACAACTACGGATCGGCAGTGGTCCACCGCAACAATCTGGCGCTGCTGCCCCAACCAGACGCACAACCTGACGAGGATTCCGACCGATGACCCATCTCAATCCGCTGGCCGACTATCCCGCCTCGAAGATCTTCTTCTCGCAGCGGCTGCGACTGCATTATGTGGACTGGGGGAACCCGTCGGCACCACCGTTGTTGCTCGTCCACGGCGGACGCGACCACTGCCGTTCGTGGGACTGGGTGGCATTGGCGCTTAAGGATCGCTATCACGTGATCGCGCCCGACCTGCGCGGGCACGGAGACTCAGAATGGGTCAACGGCTCGGGCTACGCGATGATCGATTATGTCTATGACCTCGCCCAGCTGATCCGACAGCAGCACCTCGCACCGGTCACCCTGCTCGGACATTCGCTGGGCGGCCGCATCTGCCTCGAGTACGCCGGCGTCTACCCAGACCGTGTCGCCAAGCTGATCGCCATCGAAGGACTGGGACCCTCGCGCTCGGCGACCGATGAGCATTCGTCAGTACCGGCACACCAGCGGATGTCGGAGTGGATTTCTGAGCGTCACCGATTCGCTGGGCGTCTGCCGCGCCGCTATCCCACGCTCGACGACGCGGTCGAGCGGATGCGCGAGGCCAATCCGCGCCTTTCGGCCGACCAGGCGCAGCATCTGACCACCCACGCCGTGCATCAGAGCGAGGACGGCAGCTTCGTCTGGAAGTTCGACAACTACGCGCGCGGCAACTCGCCGTATCCCTTCAACGAGGACGACGCGTCCGAAATCTGGGGCCGCGTGAACATGCCGACGCTGCTGATCAGCGGGATGGAGTCGGCCGGCGACCCAAGCCAGGACGAGCGCACCAGATCGTTCCCCAACGCCAGCACCGTCGGAGTCGACAATGCCGGCCACTGGGTCCACCACGACCAGCTGGACAGTTTTCTCGGTCACGTCAATAACTTCCTGAACCGCTGACCCCCGTAGAATCGCGTCATGCTCGACCGTCCCGCGCCCACATACAGCTGGTTCGTGCCGATCGACGGTGACGGCGACCGCATCGGCTCGCTGCGCGCGCAGCGGCCGCCGACGTTCGAGTATCTGCGCGATGTCGTGCTCAACGCCGAACGGCTCGGCTTCCACTCGCTGCTGATTCCCACCCGATTTGCGAACGGATCGTTCGAGCACTCGGCCCCACTGGCGGAGACCTGGACCACCGCGACCGCGCTCTGTGCGATCAGCGAACGGATTCGTCTGCTCATCGCCGTCCGTCCGGGCGTCACGCCGGTCGGACTGTTCGCCCAGCAAGCCGCGACGTTGCACGAGATTTCAGGCGGCAGAATCGACATCAACATCGTGCCTGGGGGCATTCAGGGCGACAACGAACGACTCGGCATCTCCGGCTCGCACGCTGATCGCTATGCGTTGGCCGACGAGTACATCGACGCCTGCACGCAGCTCTGGAATGACGGCGGCCCGATCGACTACCGCGGAAGCGCGGTACATCTCAACGGCGCGTTGGTCGCTCCGACTCCGAGTGCGCCGCAACCGGAGTGGTACCTGGGCGGCGCCTCCGACGCAGCGCTGCGTCTGGCGGCGTCGCGCGCGGACGTGCTGCTCTGCTGGATCCAACCTCGCGAGGCGATGCAGGCATTGCTCGATCGCGCGCGCGATGCCTGCGACCGAGCAGGTCGTGGCGGTCGCGCGCCACGCTTCGGATTGCGCACCCACCTGGTCGTGCGCGATACCGAGGCCGAGGCCTGGGACGCAGCCGCGGAGCTGCTCTCGGACGCTCATCCCGACGTGCTGGCGCAGCGCGCGGCGGCCGTCGCATCGACCGCGATGGTCGGCGCCGCGGCGCAGGCGCGGCGTGCTGAGCATGACCGGCTCGGTCAGCGGCTTTGGAACGGTATCTCGCGCGTTCGCGTCAATCTCGGTACGGCGATCGTCGGCACGCCCGAGCAAGCAGCCGACGAACTGTCGGCCTACTGGCGGATGGGATTCGACGAGTTCATCCTCTCGGCCTATCCGCATCTGAAGAAGCGGAGCGGATCGCCCGCGATGTGCTGCCTCGCGTACGCGCCGTACCTGCCGTACCCGCCGACGCGCTGCGCCGAGTTTGAAGCTGCGCCGGGTCTGAAGAGGAGCGCCATGGGCTGGCCCATCCATCGACCGACCGGACTGACGCACCACGACCCGGCCCGCTCGTCCAAGGGGTACACGCTGATCTGCGGCACGGGCGCGCAGGACGCCGTGCTGCTCGACATGCAAGGCCGCGTCGTCCAACGCTGGCACGTCGACGACGGGCGATTCTTCAACGTCGAACTGCTGCCCAACGGCCGCCTATTGGCGATGCTCTCGCCGCTTGATCCGCCCCCGCCGCGAACGGGGGAACAACTCACCCGATTCAATCTCGACCCGGGCGGGCCGCCGCAGGTCTTCGACTTCCTCGGCGGACGCGGCAGCAGCCTGCGTGAGCTCGACTGGGACGGCAACGTCGTCTGGCAGTACGACAACATCGGCATCCACCACGACTTTCAGCGGCTCGACAACGGGCACACGCTCATCCTCGAATGGGTGCCGACGACCAAAGACGTCGAACAGACTGTGTTGGGCGGCGGCCACCAGAGCGGTCAGCCGATGCCGCCCAACATGTTGGGCGACGACATCATCGAAATCGACGCCGACGGGCGGGTGGTCTCGCGGATCAATCTCTGGCGAGTGCTGCAGCCCGAGGACGCTGTGATCTGCCCGCTCGAGAACCGTTGGGAGTGGACGCACTGCAACAGCCTGGAGCAGACTCCCGACGGCGGACTGCTGTTCTCGGCTCGCAACGTGAGCACGATCGGCATCGTCGACCCGCCCAAACCAGGATCGGGGAGTCCCGGCACGCTCCGCTGGCGCTTCGGCGAGCCGGAGATATCGCATCAACACCACGCCACGATCCAGGCTGACGGCCGCGTGCTGGTCTATGACAACGGCATGCACCGGCTGCAAGACCTGTGCTACTCGCGGATTCTGCTGGTTGATCCTGAGACGGACGCGTTCGAGGTCGTCTACCAGGGCGAGCCGCGCGAACAGTTCTTCTCGGCCCACATCTCCGGCGTCTCGAGACTGCAGAACGGAAACTACCTGATCACCGAGGGCGCGGCCGGGCGGCTGTTCGAGATCGATGCGAAGGGCGCCGTGGTCTGGGAGTGGGTGTCGCCGTTCCAGGTCAAGCAGCGCGGCGACATCTGCAACTGGGTCTTCCGTGCCTGGCGCTACGACGCCGACCACCCTGGCCTCTCAGGCCGCGAGCTGGACCCGGACAGGTTCAGAGCCTTCAACCGTCTGCACGGTCTGAGCGACTGAGCGCATGAGCTAGGCGCCTGAGCGCGGCGACTTCATGCGACGCGTCGCGATCAGCAAATCGTGCGTCTTGCCGTCGGCGTCGATCACGTAATCCCACAGGACTGCTTCGCGCTGGAAGCCGAGTCGGCGGAAGACGGACTGCGCCGCCGCCTGATCGAGCACCATCCGCGCGGTCAACAACTGCAGCTCGAGCAGCTGCGCGATCGCGTAGATCTCCTCAGCGAGGACACGACCGAGTCCGCGTCCACGCGCGGCTGGCGAGAGCAGCAGGCGAATCTCGCCCAGATGCCGCGTCCAGTCGGCCGACGAGTAGTGCAAGTCGCCCTCGCCGAGCAGCTCGTCACCGTCGAAGCCGAGCACGGTGAACGTGCGACCGTCCGAAATCTCCGTCATCCACTCGTCGACGGAGGGGCGTTGGGTGATGTCGCGACGGAGGAAGAGCAGGTCGTCGGGGGGCAGCGAGCGGGCAAACTCCAGGATGGTCTCCTCGTCGCCGGGCTGCATCAGCCGAAGGGTGATGCGGTGGCCGTCCCGCAGCGACGCCGAACGCGGATAGCGGACAGAAATCTGCTGGTGGGCGTCGGTCGCTGGATCAGCCATGGGGACGAGCCTCTCGAACTGTGCATGCGTGTGTGAAATCCCGCACGAGCGCAGGTGTCGGTATTCGCAACAGGATAGGGCGCAAGGTGCTACGCACGTGCGGTATCCATCGCGCAGTTTACGTTCACACGCCAGCCCAGTCCCCGCGCTCCGACACGGGGCCTACAGGGACGCCCGGGCCGGCAGGGACTATCAGGCGCGGTCGCCCGGGAAGTCGGGGTGCGATGTGTCCATCCACACCTCTTTGCGCCAGTGCCAGCCCTCGCGCTCCCAGACCAGGAGGCTCCGCTCAGGAACGTTCACGTACGGCCAGTAGATTCCCGTGTCGATGCCGTTGCCCATGATCGAGAAATCGGCAAAGCCGTCGATCCCGTAGCGCTCATCCTCTCCCAGCAGGATGTACGTCACCTCGGTCGCCATCTCCCGGCGGGCCTCGGCGTCCAGCGTGACCTTCATCGTCTTCACGATGTCCTCGACCGGCTTGAAGTTGTAGTGCGTCAGGTTGCCCGACGCGCCAAAGACCAGCCGCGAGTTCCACTCACCCGTGGGGTCTCCGGTTCCCGCCCCAACCCAGATCGGATAGGAGCCTGGGAACCTACCCTCGACCAATCGCTGTGTGATGCCGTCGTAGGGGACCAGTTCGATGTCGGTGGTGATGTCGAGGGCGTTCTCGTACATGTTCTTGTAGAGCTCGGAAGAACCCGGGTACAGCCCTTCGAAGATGTCTGCCACGATCATCGGGTAGTTGGTTCCCGGCTCCACGCCGGCGGCGTCCATCAGCTTGCGAGCCTCGGCGATGTCCTCATCCTTGGTCGGCCGATAGCCGGGCAGCGTGCGCATCTCCTCCTGCGAGATCGACCAGCCGTGATACCAGTTGATGTGTTGCTGGGTCGAAGGCTTGCCCTTGCCCAGGTAGACGGCGTCGATGATCGTGTCGCGGTCCATCACCAGATGGAACGCGTAAGGCACGCGCCGGTCGAGCCAGGGATTCTCGTCCCACTCCTGGTTGTAGTTGAATCGCATCGCCAGCGGCAATACCACGCCGCGGTCGTAGCGAATGTGATCGGGAAAGTCCGACTCCACTCCTTCAATCGCCACCGCGTTGCCCGAGAAGTCGTCCAGGGCGCCAGTGCGATACGCAGTCTCCTGAGCCGTCGGGTCGCCGAGGAAGCGCCAGGTCAAGCTGTCCAGGAATGGCAACTGCTGGCCATCCAACGTCTGCCAGAAGTCCGGGTTGCGGACCATGTGTACATGACTCTCAGGCGAGAACTCCGTCGGGATGAACGGACCCACGCCCGAGACCAGCTCAACGTTGGTCTGTTCGTCGACCCACTGTTGATCCCACAATTCGATCGCTTCGATCGAGGTCATGAACGAATAGCCCATGTGCGTCGTCTCGAGATAGGTCGCGTTGGGCCCGTCGGTCTTGCAGATCAACGTGGTCTCATCCGGGACGTCGATCGATTCCGTGTCCTGATACAGCGCCGCACGCCAGAATCGAGCGTCCGGCTGTCCGCTGGCGTCCACCGAGTCGATCTGGCGCTGAATGCTGGCCGCCGCATCTTCGGCTGTGAACATTCGGCCGCCCTCGGTCGGATACCGATCCCAGAACTTCGCTCCTTGGTCGAAGCGGAAGATGTAGGTTTCGTCGTCTGGAATCTCCGGAAGCGAGGCGATCGACGCTGCGTACACCGGGCCGCTGTTGTCGTAGATCTGGTTGAGACGCATCAACGTGTCGTTGAACACCTGGAACGGCGTCGCCAGGTTGGCGCGGTGAGGGTCGAAGCCGTCCCAGTTGGGCACGATGTTCAGCGTGTAGTTGCCGCCGTATTGCCG
>JAJEBU010000015.1 GCA_022822375.1 Dehalococcoidia bacterium | reverse complement strand
ATCAGCTCTCCGTAGAACGTCTGATAGAAGTACAGCCGGTACGTCGTTGCCGGAGTTAATCCAGAGATGGTGAATGATTTGCCGTTGAACTGCACGGCTTGATCGTTAAAGAGCTTCACCCGGCCATTGGGATACTGGTGCCAGTAGAAGACAACGGAACCGTGCTCGGTCCAGCTGAAGGAGATACTGGTGTCGGTGGCGGTGATGTTGTCCGCAGGCGGCTCTTGCGCGCGAGAATCGTCACCGCTCAGCACGAGCGCGGCCGCCAGAACCAGGACCGCCATCGCGAGCAGCCGCCAGATTCGTCCTCGCCCCGCCACGTTCACGATGTTTGCTCGACGCATCATCTCGAACCCTCCTGAGTGCCGTAATCTGCCGTTGCTCGAGTCCCCGTCTCCAAATCATCCTCGGTCGGTAGACGAAGAGTGTAGGTGACGGCGGACGAGTTTTCCACCCCCCACGTCGGAGGGCGTGGCCGGCCCTGCTGCGGCTGACGCCTCGTCCGTGCGCAGGAGGTGCACTCGGAGGTCATGGTGCTCCGCCATTGAAGCACCGAACACAGATGGCTCAGCGCGGGAGTGCCGGGGAGAGCGTGGCCGCGAGAGCCTTCGTTGGTGATGAGCAAGCCCTAGTACGGCCTCGCTCGTTTGGCACGATACTCCGACGTATGGGGTCGAGACATGCGGTTGCGACCTAGGACTCTGCGGCCACGTGATCTAGCGCTGTTTGTGGCGGTTGCTGTCGTTGTGGCCATCTTAACGGATAGCGCGGGCTCGGCTCGCGAGATGATCAAGGACAAGAAGACCATAGCTCAGAGGTTACGCGTCATCCAAGACAGATGAGAGACAACTTCTATATTGACGCATTCACGCCGTCCGTTCGATTCGTTTGATCCCGCAGCCTGTCTTCCGCGCCTGCGCGAGGTCGGCGGTGACTATCCCAATCACAGGACACACTATTCACTGGACAAGCGCAGTTTCAGGAAATCCTCGCCTGGAAGTTCTCGCGGTTTACGCGGAAGCGGGAATACGCGGTCGCCTTCAAGCTGATGGAAGCGATCATCGAGTCGGCCTCACGAGGCTTCTACCTGGCGTCTCACGCGACGTACGGCAACAGGAGGGTGAAGGTCGACGACGGCGGCAAGGAGCGACCTATTCTTGAGATCGATCCAGTGGTGGCGCCAATTGTGCAGAAGATGTTTGAACGGTCGGCGCGCGGGCAGGGTCTGAACGAGATTTGCAACGGCATACACCGGCGCAATCCCAGAGCGCAAGGCGCTGATCCGCAACTTCGTCAAGGGCATCAACCTGGACGGTGATGATGTATCAACCCGATACACCATCCCCATGCCCTCCGATGGCGCGATCCAGGACAATGAATTGGTTCTCGAGTTCGTCCAGTCAGGCTCACCAATCCGTAGCGAAGTTGCGAACTCCTCCCGCAAGCGCCGCTGCAACGGCGCCGTTGCGCCTAATGCTGCCGCACGCCTCGATCAGTCGTCGAAGTACTCGTCGCCCAGCGCCAGCCGAGCGTCGATGCGGTCGAGTACGACCTGACGCTCCTCTTGAGGCACGGAGCGAATGGTGGAGTTGTCGTACACGAACGGAATCGCCTGCACGATGAGCGGGCGCGTGATGAACTCCGATGGGATCGGATTGCTGTGCGCCATATGCATGGCCGCGGTGATCAGGTAGCCCTGCGCCTCCGCGGCAGCGTTGATGGTGAAGAGCGAGATTCGCCGTAGCCCGTCGAAGCCGATTTGGTCCCGAATCCCTCCGAGCCCCCTCGTCGTGCCGAGGCTCCCGGCCTGAACCAGATGATCCACAACGTCTTGCGTGTCGACGATCGCCTGCAACGCCGCGAGCAGCGTGGGTCCATTCAGCGTAAACAGCACGCTCAGCTTGGGTTGCTCTGGATCCGCGAGCCGCTCAGCGATTGTTGTCCTCACCTCTTCAAAGTTTCCGCCAGCGGGCACGGCGAAGCGGACGACGTCGCCCCCGGAGTAGACAGACTCAAACGCGTCGCAGCGAGTCTCCAGACCCACATTCTCGGCCTCATGCAAGATGCACGCTGCTGTGCCCGTTGCACCGTGCCGATTAAACTCCTGCGCGGCGAGGCGGCCGGCCTCGCTGTCATCAAGCGCGATATGCAGCTCAGACCCGGCCTGGGCCGCAGCCTCGTAGCCAGAGTTGAATGTGACGATTCTCGAACCTGACCGCTTGGCGTCAAGCAGCGGACCAGTCACGGCATCCGGCGCTGACAGTGTCGCCGCAATCACGGCAGCGCCATCGGCGCTGCAGCTCTCGATCGCCTCTACTTGCGTCGCGCTGTCGGTGGACTGCATGTAGCGGATGTTCAGGTTGTTGTCCAAGGCAGCCTGACGCGAGAAGCCGCGCAGCAGCCGCCAGAAGTAATCATCTCGCGTGCCGTGCCCGACGATGCAGAACAGTGGACGCTCGTCGTCCGACTGGAACTCGACCTCAACCGCAGAGCTGCTCAACCAACGTCCAGGTTCGGCGCTCGCTGGAATAAACCGATGTTCAGGCAGCACGCGATCGCCCCAATGGCGATCGGAGGTCGCCGGCTGCACGGCGACCGACACCGAGCCGCTGTCGTGCCGCTGGACGGAGATGCGCAGCTCCGCGGTCGCGTCGCCATGGTCGTGGTCGGCGGCGGCGTCAGAGAAGAACACCATGCTGACCGCGACAGTGATTGCAGCGCTCAGCAACAATCCCGCTGCGACGCTGACCGCTGCCCGTCCCCGCCGTGTGATGTTGAGCTTCATGGTCGATTCACCGTTTTCGAGTTTTCCTGAAGTGCGTGTCTGTCAATCTGCGCGCTATTCGACGTATTCGTTGCCCAACGCCAATCGGGCGCCCAGCCCCACGAGCATCTCGCTCCGCCGCTCCGACTCCGTGCGGATCGCCTCCGCGTCGTAGACCGACGGGATCGCGTTCATGATCAGCGGCCGCTGAATGAACGCCGCCGACGTCGTGTAGCCGTGCACCATGTGCAACGCCGCTGTGATCAGATATCCCTGTGCCTCGGCGCCGGCTCCGATGTGGAACAGCACGTGCTGATCGAGCTCGTCGAGCGGAAGATCTGGCAGTGCATGATTGACGCCGATGCTGCCAATCTTGACCGTGTGTTCCAGCTCATCCGCCGTCTCGAGGATGGCCTGCAGCGAACCGATGAACCCGGCGTCGCCGTGCAACGCCAGCAAGGCGTGCAGCGCTGGCTCTTCGGCGTCCCTCAATCGTGCGGCGATGTCTGCGTTGATCTGGTCGTTGTCCGCACCTTCGGGCAGGTAGATGCGGAGCACGTCGCCGCCCTCATAGGACGCCTCAAGCTGCTCGCAACGGGACTCCAAGCCCACGTTATCGGCTTCATGCAGCAGGCAGCCGACTGCGCCAGTGACACCGTGGCGATTGAACTCCCGACCCGCCAGGCGCCCAGCCTCAGCGTCGTCGAGCGCGATATGCAGTTCCGAGCCGGCATTGATGGCATCTTCGAATCCGGAGTTGAACGTGATGATCCGGACGCCCGCCTCCTTCGCCGCGATCAGCGAGGGCGTGACCGCCTCAGGCGCCGGCAGCGTTGCGGCGATCACGGAAGCGCCATCGTCGCTGCAGCGCTGAACCTCCGCCGCCTGATCGGCGCCGCTCTGCGACTGCGTAAACCGCACCTCTAGCCCATTGTCCAGCGCTGCCTGCCGTGAGAACCCTCGCACGACCCGCCAGAAATAGTCATCACGGTCTCCGTGAGCAACGATGCAGAACAGCGGCTGGCCGCCCGTTCCGGTCTCGACCGTGACCGGAGAGCTATTCAACCACCCTCCGCCGGAGACGTTGGCCGGCAGGACGCGGTGCTGCGGCAGGACTCGCGCAGCCCAGGCCCCGTCGGAAGTCTGCTGCTGGAGCGCCAGCGTGAGATCGCCGTTCTCACGCGGCAACGCTGACACGCGTACCGTTGCGGAGCCCGCGCTGTCTTCATGATCGGCCGACGCGTCATCCAGCAGCATCTGGCTGATGACGGCCGACAGCACCACGGTCGCAATCACCGCAAGCACGAAGAGCACGGCTCTGCGTGACATGTCGTTCCTTGTAATGGTCATAAGTGGAGGTTCTCCTCTTGCCGCACCGTAGGTGCACTCGAGCTCTTGAGCGAGATCCCCAATGGACAGCCAGCTCAGCGCGGCTACCCATTCGTCGCGTATTCTTTGTGGCGTCTGTACCAATGACACGCCGACGGCAACGATTGAGACTGACTGGAGGTTGATATGAGGGCGCTTGTGCTGCTTGGCTTGGGGATCATGATCGGCGCGGCGGCGCTGGGCGCCGTCTGGGCCAGCCAGGAATCGGACGGCGTTGAGGTGCGCGTCGCAGTCGAGCGGCACGAGGACGGCCGGGTCGAAATCGGTCTGCAACAGCGCGGCGACGACGGCGGCTGGGGCGACATTCATCAGCCCGATCGACGATTCCTCGCTGCCGACGCCGACTCCGGCGTCGTCAGGTTCAGCTCGTCGGTCACGTTCGAGCGGGTGAGCAGGGCGGAAGAGATCGCCGCCGCCTACGAGGCGGAGCTGTTCGAGACCGGCCAGTTGGCCGGCGAGTACTTCGTCGAACAATTCCACGCCGATGAGGATCCCGAGTCGCTGCCGCCCGTGCTCTGCCTGGTCGACCCCGCGCAGTCCGCCTTGCGGGCGCTCTGCAACGGCATCGGCGCCACCTTCCCGACCGGCGTCGACATCATCGAGTCGGACGACTACAACGCCGTCGCCGACGAAGTCGAGCGGCGCCTGCTCGCTGGCGAGATATCACAGATCATGGGCACCTCGAACCAGGTGTCCGAGACCGCGGTCTTCGCCCGTGACCACATCCTGCTCAACAACCCCGAGCTGCCCTGGACCTGGATCCACTACTGGTTCGAGATGATCGATCCATTGCTGCCCAGCGAGGATGACCTGTTCTGCGTCGTCAGCCACGGTGGTACCGATATCTTCTGGGGTCTGGCGACCGACACCGCCATGACGGCCTCTGCCGCGCTCGGTCTCAATCTGCGCGCGGAGTCGTTCGCCGATGTCGCAGAACAGGCCGACGCGATCCGCCAGTGCGTGGCCGACGGCGCCGTATCGATCGCGACGACCCTCGCCTCGCCCGACGACCTCGCCCCAGCCATCGCCGAAGCGACGGCTGCCGGCGTCCCGCTGATGTCCTTCAACTCCGGCGCGACCGCCGCGTCCGACGCCGGCTCCAGCTTCCACATCGGCCTGAACGACCGGCGCGCGGGCGAGCTGGCCGGCGAGCAGTTCAACCACGAAGAGATCGAGGGCACGATCCTCTGCGTCATCCACGAAGCCGACAACGTCGGGTTGCATGAGCGCTGCGAGGGTCTCGCGGCTACCTACGCCAACGGCGACGTCGAAACGTGGAGCTACGAGGGCGAGCAGCCCGCTGAGGCGCTCGTGGCGCGCACCGACCAGGGCGACATCGGCGCGGTGCTGGCGCTCTCCGACTCAGTCGGCCTCAGCATCCTCTTTGAGCAGTGGCCCAACCCTCAGGTGCCGCTCGCCACCTTCGGCTTCAACCTTGGCTTTGCCACATGGGTCGAAGAGGGCAAAATCCTGTTCGCCATCTACGACCATCCGCTGGTCCAGACCTATCTGGGCGTCATGGGCGCGCTGCTGATCGAGCGGCTCAGGCTCGACCCCGTCTCCCTCTTCAACGGGATGGCGCTGCTGATCGAACCGCAGATCGCCGACGCCGAGCAAATGCGCAAGGTCACCAACGCCCTGATCCCCCCGGAGATTCAGGAACGCTACCTCGGCGGCAACGACAGCGAATCGTCCGACGGCGAAGAGCCGTCAGAGGCGGACACCGGCGACGCAGCATCGTCCGACGGCGATGACGACGACGACACAGCGTCGTCCGACGGAGAAGGCAACGGCAGCTGACGCTGAACCGCTCCCGCGTCAGGCAAGGCTGCCGAACATGGCTGCCGAGCAAGGCTTTAGCCTTGCCTGACGCGAAGGAGCGCTCCATGTCCGACCTTGACCACCCCCAATACGACGCAATCGTGATCGGCGCTGGCGTCGCCGGCATCTATCAGCTCTACAAGCTGCTTGAGCTCGGCCTCGACGCCACCGTGCTCGAAACGGGCAGCGGACCCGGCGGTACCTGGTACTGGAACCGCTATCCCGGCGCCCGCTTCGACTCCGAGAGCTACACCTACGGCTACTCGTTCTCCAAAGAACTCCTGGAGGAGTGGGAGTGGAGCGAACACTTCGCCGGCCAGCCCGAGACGCTGCGTTATCTGAATCACGTCGTCGATAAGTTCGACCTGCGCCAGCACATGCAGTTCGATTGCCAGGTCAACGCCGCGTCGTACGACGAGCACAACAACCTCTGGCGCCTGACGTTGGACGACGGCCGCGAGCTCACCACCCGCTACCTGCTCGCCGCAATGGGCATGCTCTCGGCCGCCACGATGCCCAAGATTGAGGGCATCGACGACTTCCAGGGCGGCTCCTGGCACACCTACCACTGGCCGCACGAGCCGGTCGAGTTGGCAGGCCAGCGCGTCGCCGTGATCGGGACCGGGGCCACTGGGGTGCAGGTCATCTCCGAGATCGCCGACCAGGTCGGCGAGCTGACCGTCTTCCAACGCCGACCCAACTGGTGCGCCCCGCTCCACAACGGACCAATCGACCCCATCGACCAAGCGCAGATCAAAGCCTCCTACGACGAGATCTTCGACATCTGCCGGCGCACGCCCGGCGGCTTCCTGCACGGGCCCGACCCGCGCAAGTTCCACGAAGTCAGCGAAGCAGAGCGGCTCGAGCTGTGGGAACGGCTCTACGAAGCGCGCGGCTTCAGCGTCTGGATGAGCAACTTCGTCGATGTCGGCATCCGGCCCGAGGCCAACGCCTCCTACTCCGCCTTCATCGCCGACAAGATCCGCCAGCGTGTCCACGACGCCGACACGGCCGAACTGCTGATCCCCAAGGACCACGGCTTCGGCACCCGACGCGTCCCGCTGGAAACCCGCTACTACGAGGCCTACAACCGCGACAACGTCCACCTCGTCGACCTCAACGCGACGCCGATTGAACGAATCACGCAGAACGGCATCCAGACGACCGCGCGCGAATATCAGTTCGATATCATCATCTACGCCACCGGCTTCGATGCCATCACGGGCGCCTTCGACCGAATCGACTTCCGCGGCGTCGGCGGCGCAGCCCTGCGCGACCAGTGGAAGGACGGACCCAACACGTTCCTCGGCATGCAGACCTCGGGCTTCCCCAACCTGCTGATGCTGAGCGGTCCGTTGGGCGGATCCGTCTCGACCAACTATCCGCGCGGGATCGAGACAGCGGTGGACTGGATCTCCGAGCTGCTCGCCTACATGCGCGCGAACGGACATGAACGGGTCGAGCCGTTGCCGTCGGCGGAAGCGGAGTGGCTGCAGCGCGTCGACGAGATGTACTCGTTCCAGCTCGCCAGCAAGGTCAAGAGCTGGTTCACGGGCTACAACTCCAATGTGGAGGGCCGCGACCGCATTCGCACGCTGATCTGGCCCGGTGGCGCCCCGCGCTACCGCGAACACCTTGAACGCGTAGCCTCCAACGGCTACGAGGGATTCGCCCTGAGCTAGGGCCTGTTCACGGCAACGGCTCGTTCTGCCATCGTGCTGTTGGGCGGCGCCGTGGACCGCGCCGCGCCGGCGCTGATCCTGGATCGCGCCGACCACGGCGACCAAACTCGACAGCTGGCGCGCGAGCTGGGCGATCGCCCAGTGGTCCCGCCACCCGCTACGGCAAGCTGGACGTCATCTTCCTCAGCTTCGTCCACCTCGCCGCCAACCATCCGACCACCACTGGTCTCGGTACACTAGCCCGCAGAGGTGCCTCTCCATGGCCAGCCAAACCATCCGCGCCCGCTACGCGAACGGCGTCTTCACTCCACTCGAACCGGTCGAGATCGAAGAAGGCTGCGAGGCGCAGATCCTCCTGGACGACGAAGATGCAGCCGAGGAAGGAGGCGAGCCGGCGCGCCGACCTCGCATCCTGGAGGTTGTCGACGAGATCCATCGCGAGTTTCCGCCCGAGCAGTGGGGGCATCATCCCCCAGATTTCGTCCAGAACAAGAAACACTATCTCTACGGTCACCCTAAAGAAGAGGCATGATGCGCGTGGTCTTCGCCGACTCCGGCTACTTCATCGCGCTGCTGCAGCCGGACGACCGGGTGCATCGCAGCGCCCGTGCAATGGCGACCGACTCGGAAGACGACGCCATCGTGACCACTGAAATGGTCTTGGTTGAACTGTTCAGTCATATGTCTCGTCGGGGAGAGAGTGCCCGCCTGGCCGCTCATACCCTGGTGTCGGAACTGCGGGATGATCCACACACGGACATCGTCCCGCAAACGACGGAGCAGTTCCGCGCCGCTGCTGAGCTCTATGCCGCGCGCGCTGATCAGCGCTGGAGCCTGACCGACTGCGCCAGCTTCCTCGTGATGCAAGAACGCGGCATCAGCGAGGCGCTCGCCTACGACCGAGACTTCAAGCAGGACGGCTTCGCCGCCTTGCTCCGAGGCGACCCCGACTGACCACATGGACATCCTCCACAGCAGCACGAATCCGACTGCCCTGACGCGCCTCCAGCAGATGCTGGAGAGTTCGGCCCGCGCCGACATCGCAGTCGGCTACTTCTTCATCAGCGGCTTCGACCAGCTCGCCGAGAAGCTCTCGCACCTGGACAAGGTCCGCATCCTCGTCGGCCGCACCGACCGGCACGTGCTCGAAGAAGTCGCCGCAGGTCTCCAACAAGCCCCGACGCTGAAGGCTCGGCTCGAACAGGAGTCCACGGTCCGACGCGGGCAGCGATCCTCGCTCGCACACCAGGCAGTCGACCACATCGCTGAGGGCGTCGCCCAACTTCCGCAGGATTCGGAATCGGAGGCCTCGGTCAAGGCGCTGCGCGACCTCGTCGCCGACGGCGTCGTCGAAGTGCGTTCATATCTGCGCAGTCCGTTGCACGCCAAGGCTTATCTCTGCTGGTACGAGACGGGGCACGCGGAGCAGGGTGCCGCCGTAGTCGGCTCGTCCAATCTCACGCTGGCCGGCTTCGAGGGAAACACCGAGCTCAACGTCCGCGTCACCGGCGACGCCGAGATGACGGCGCTCAAAGAGTGGTTCGACAACCTCTGGAAAGATTCCGTGGACATCGCCGCCGACCTCGTCGAGGAACTGAACCGCTCCTGGGTCCTCCACCAGACCCCGCCGTATCTGGTCTACCTCAAAGCCCTCTACGAGCTCTACCACTCCGAAGCGGGACACGGTGAACTTGCCGGACCGGTGCGCGACCAGGAACTGGCCAACTTCCAGATTGACGCGGTGCGCCAGGGCCTCGCCATGATCGACGCGCACGGAGGCTGCTACATCGGCGACGTCGTCGGCCTCGGCAAAACCTTCGTCGGAGCAGAGTTGCTGCGCCAAATCCAGTTCAGCTATCCGCACGACGGTCGGCCGCTGATCCTCTGTCCCGCCGGTCTGATCCCGATGTGGCAAGCCTTCAACGAGCGCTTTCAGTTGGGCGCCGAGATCGTTTCGCACAGCATGATCGTGCCTGCTGGCGCCCCGCAGTTCGATGAGGAGCTCGGCCGCTACGTCGACTCCGCGCCGCCCCCGCGCGGAATCGTCCTGCAAGACAGATTCCCCGACCGTGGCCCGGTCCTGGTCGACGAGGCGCACAACTTTCGCAACATCAACCTGCGCTCCCAAGGGTTGAGAGAGTATCTGGAAGCTGGCGACCACAAGGTCGTGCTGATGAGCGCCACGCCCCAGAATCTCGGTCCGATGGACATTTACCGCCAGCTGACGCTGTTCCTCGACGATCGCGATCACGGCCTGCCGATCGAGCCGGTCAGCTTGGAGGCATACTTCGGAATCGCACAACGATGGCTGCAGCACCAGGCGGCCGTAACCGCCTACAACGCGGAGTTTGAGGAATGGCAGCGGAATCGTGATCAAGCGGCGCCGCCGATTCCGCCCGCTACGCCGTCCATCCCTCACGCCCGGATTGAAGAGGTGCTGACCCAGGTGTTTATCCGCCGCCGTCGGCGCGACGTGCGAGACCTCTA
>JAJEBU010000062.1 GCA_022822375.1 Dehalococcoidia bacterium | reverse complement strand
GCTTCATCGACTGGTACAACCACCACCGTCGCCACACCCGACTCGACAACCTGTCACCCATCCGCTACGAACAACACCACCAACCCGCGGCTCAGGCCGCCTAACCACCCGGTGTCAACGAAACCGGGTCAGCTCCAGTTCTCCGGATGCAGGGCAGGTTGTTATGCCCATGATGGGCTGCCGGGCACTGGCACGCGAAGCTTCGCGCATCGCGGGGCAAGGAACTCGCACTTGGGGAGTCACCATGATGGATTCCGGCTGGGGAAGCCACGATGAGTGCTCCAGGCAAGTGGGGGAATCCGGGTTTTCCGAAACGCGACTGGGTATGCGTCGATGTAGAGGACTTGGGCGACGTAGACGCGGTGTGCCAGATGTGCGAGGTGAAGGGGATCAGGTATGTGCACGCGATGGAACATCCAGATGGATTCAGGCTTGGAGCTGGCTGTGTGTGTGCTGGCAAGATGGAAGGATCCCCGGACGCTCCTAAGCGCCGTGAGCGGTCGCTAAAGAGCCGCGAGAAGCGGCTGGCGAATTGGATGCGTCACACATGGAAACTCCATCCGAGCGGGACTCTGTCTCGGAACAAGAATGGGTGCAGGTGCGTGCTCGTTCCGAAACCGGGCGGCCTGTGGAGTGGGCTGGTCGTCTATCCCAACGGCACGGAACAATGGGCGCGGCGACCGCGCTCGCTCGATGACCAGAAGCGCAAGATGTTCACCGTCGTAGATTCCGTCTCATGACGGACCGTCCCATGTTGATCCGCGACTGGCGAGGGCTGATCGTCCGTCTTCTCGGCAACACCCGCTGCTAACCGCGGTCGGGACTACTCGGAGTATGGCGCGAGTGTCCTGACGCCTGCGACTACTAGCGCATCGACCACCTGCTGCCACTTGGCTGAGAGACCTGCGTCGACAACGACGGCACGTATCTCGATCAGCCATTCGGTCAGTGTGTACGTACGGTTGGCGATGTGTTCGGGGTCGGCAAGCACGAGCTCGGCCACCCACGGCAGCCCGGTGCGGGCTTGGTCCTCGATCGTGAGCGCGCGTAGGAAGCTGATGAGTTGGTCGACACAGTCTGGGATGCCGGCCGCGGGAACTAGCCAGGCCTCAATCTCGGATTGCATCTGGAGCGGCTCCCACCACATGACCGGCGTGTCTTGAACCTCGCGGTAGAGGAAGCCTGTGCTGGGCGTGGTGTTGGGTACGAGGGCGGCTAGTGCCATTTCTCCGAAGTACCTGTCTTGGAACGGTGTGTGGCCCGAGTTGTTGAGTTCGAGTACGCGGCGAACGATGCCGGGCCAGACCCGCCGTGCGGTTGCTGCTAGGTCGGGAGACTCCTCGGCGGCAGCCGATATAGAGCGCAGCAGGCTATTGAGCAGCTCAGAGTTGGTGACGTAGGAGTCGATGTAGGCGTGCAAAGGCCCGCTGTCGCCGCTTCCTTCCAACAGCAGCAGCGCGCGGGCGGCTACGAGTGTGTGCGTACCTCGGTGATCCACATTCCGTGCATGGGCGAGAAGGGCCCGCCGCTGGGCAGCAAGGACAACCGTCAAGAGTGTGTGTGCACGTGTCGAGACGCAGATGTCGGCTATCGCGGCTGGGGCGAGTGCTCGGATGGCAGCGTCGAGTCGGGACACGATGACTAGGGCGTCGGGTGTTTCGGTGAGCGATTCTCCTATGGGTTCGCTGAGCGTCAACCGTGTTCGTCGCCATGTCTCTCGGTCCAGCTCACCGATCACGCAGCCGTGCATCGTCTCGATGGCGAGCTGCAGTCCCATCTCGTGATGGCAGAGCGGGTGTGGAGAGCACGGATCTTGCCACAGATGATCGATTCCGCGTGCGAGATAGAGCCGCACCTCGTTAGCCAAGGCGCGGGCAAGGTTCATGCCGGCGGCAGTGGTGCGCCGGAAGGCCGCCGATCCGTCCGCCGAATCGACTCTTGTACGCAGGGAAGCGGCAACGGGCAAGAGCAACAGCGGCAGGACTCGGGCGCAACTGCGGTCAGCGCCCCACTCGAAGAACGACTGTTCGGACTCGAACGGTTGCAGGCCCGCTTCGCCCTCTCCCACGCGTATCACGGTCTCGGCTGCGAACGCAAGGTCGTCATCGGAGACTTCGATGCCGTACAGCAGGTGCGCTTCGAGCGCAGCAGCAGCGACTAGGGCGGGCGCCTCCCAGCGGTGCTCGGCAATGAACGGCGATGGGTTCTCCAGAAGGTCTCGGGCAGAGGCGATGTCATCCGAGAGCTGTCCGGAGTCCACAGGCTCAGAAGACTGGCTCCAGAAATAACGCATCTTCAACTGAATCCCCTGTTGAGCACGCTGCAGATCCTCGCGGCCGTCATGCAGCGCCTGCGAGACGTCCTCAGGGGGCGTCACCTGGATGTACAGGCCCTCGGGGGCCTCGTGAGTCTCATACCTGTCGCGGTCCAGGCTGCTCGCCCAGCCACGAACCTCCATCAGTTGCTGATTGATCGCGTCATCGGCACCCTCGCCCAGGTCGGTGGGTTTGTTGCGCGCAGATGCAATCTGGCTACGTGCGTTCGCGACGAGGGTCTCGCCGAGAGCTCGCAGTCTTGCGGCACGCGCGTCGTCGGCACGTAGGACCATGAACAATGCGGCTTCGCGCAGCGACCAGTTCCGGCGCTCCGATGCTGTGAGGCCCTCGGAGTCCGCGGCTAGTCCGCTGGACTCGTGCCCAACTCGACCGAACTCGTAGTGCCAGATGAGCGGTTCGGCCAAGTAGGGGTCCAGTAGGTCAGCAGCCTCTCCAAGGTGGCGCACCAGGAGCCCCACGATGAGGCTGACCATGGCGAGGTTCTCGCAACCATCAAGCAGCAGCCAGACCAACAACCGGATCGGGACTCCATTCTCGATTGCCGTGTCGCAGGTGCGCTCCAGCGCCTGCAGGCCGCTGACGCACGGGTACGGTCCGCCGCCGGTGCCGCGGTACCAGAACCAGAGTCGTCCATCGCCCACATAGACCCGGCGTGCGCCAGTGATACCCAGCTCGACTTGGCAAGCGTCGGCTCGGTCTACATCAACGGCCATGTCCCAGTGGCGTGGGCGAGCCAGAATGCCGGCACGAACACGCGCTGCATGGTTGAGCAACCGGTTGAGCACTCTGACGCCGTTGAGTAAATCAGTCCGGAGCAGGGCCATGAACGGGCCCCGGTACCAGCCAGCCAGCGGGAGCCCCATTCCCGTATGGCGACGGATCCCACCGTCGAGTTCGTCACCATCTGATAGACCATCGACCTCGTCATCGAGGTAGTACGCCTCGGTCAGTTCGGCCAACAGCGCCCGTCCATAGTTGGCGAGTGCCCACGGGGCGAGGGGCTCCTCTAGGGCAGGCGCGAGTTCCCAGGGAGCGTCCTGAGCTACCCGACGCAAGATGGCTTCGCCACTATCGCCGAGGTCTGGGCCGAGCAGTGCTAGCAGTTCAAGAACGATCTCGTCGGTGATCTCCAACGGAACCTCGGGCCGCTCTCGGCGACGCCGACCGCCGTAACCAATGTCAGGGACGGGCGAGGGAGCATTCTCATGCGCCCGAGGTTCGATCTCCTCACTTGCTTGAGGGTCGTTGGAGACTTCGGCCTGACTGAGCATGAAGGACACGGCCTGTTCAAGTTCTTCAGACGTCAGTGCGGCCGGTGCGGTTGTGGTTCCTGAGTGATCTGCTAGTCGCCGATCCGCCTCAGCGCAGGCATCAACGAGGCGACGGCGCAGTCGAACACGCAACCGATGGCCAGCGGCCGTGCCGGCCACAACGTGAGCGCGCAGCCAGTCCCGCAGCAGCTCTTGAGCGTATTCGCCGGACCACCACGGAGTGCTGTCCTCTAGTAGCAAAGTGATGATCGGCTCGACGGCGGCTACCTTGATGAGCCCGTTGTCGTCACGGTGGCGCTGGCCCACGATCCGCGCGAGACGTGGCCGACCGTAGGGGTCACGAGGACTCAGATCAGGCCACGCGTCTCCCAGTAACTCGTCGGGATCGGGCAGTGTGAGCAGAGCCTCGCCGGGCACGTCGCCCCAGCGCTCGCCGTGGCCTGCTTCGACTAAGGCATCGAACGACGCCTGCAACGCCATCAACCTGCCACGAACAGGTGCCACGGCCGACTCGGGTTCCGCCAACAACGCCTGACACGCGACCCGCGCGGCCGCCAGGGCCCAGCGCGGAGCGCCAGCCTCCAGGATCTCTTTGGCAGGAGCTCTTTCCGCTAGCAGGAGACGGGCGATGGCTAACCGGCGTAACTCATCGTGAGCAAACTCCGGACCGGTCATGAACGGGTCATCGGCCGATTCGCGCAGTAAGCCGTCTTGGCGCAACCCGTCAAGCGCGACCGAGTCGATCCCGGTCATTACGTTGAGCCGATCGCCGCCTCTGAGCGCGTGCCTGGCTAGCTGCAGGAGCGCTGACTCACGCGCATCCGGCGATCCTCTGTCAGACCGTCCGTGGCGACGAACAAGCCCCGACCACACCTCGTTCATCGCGTCGGCCTCAGTCAGCGGGACGCCGGACACCCGGCCGCGAACGAGCAGGTCAACTACGACGAGCCGTCGCAGAAGTTCGCGCGACCGTCGGTCGGCATTGAGGCTGCCCAGCTCTGTGAATGTCTCAGCAATTCGATCGATCTCGATATCGATCAACGACGGCACGGGATGCTTGCGGACATCGGTGCCAAGACGCGCCGCGAGTGTGTCGTACACGATCTGGCTGGTGTCGTCCGCGCAAACAGCGATCACCTTCACGTTGCTCGCGCGTGCAGAGTCAACCAAGTGGCCGAAGGCATCCTCACGACCTTCAACCACGGCGTCAGCGCCGTCGACGACAAGCATGCGATGAGGCGCGCTCAGATCACACAGCAACGCTGACAGCGAAGCGTGCAGCACGCCTTCTAACTCGACAGTCAGCTCAGGAATATGCCGCAGGTTGATGCACAGCACCTCGACGGTGTCGGGATCTGCCGCAGCCGCGGCAGTCAGAGACAACAGAACGAGCGCACTCTTGCCCACACCTGACTCGCCGGTCACGACTACCGCTTGAGCGCTGCTTGCCGCCTCCATCAGTGTTCCGGCCTCGTCGCTCCGATCAACTCGTAGGCGTCGCCCGTCGCTCGCAACGATCTCACCACTCACCGAAGCAAGCGCCCTCTCGTGAAGATGGTCGAGTCTCTGCCACCCTCGATAGTGGCGCCGGGCACTCGCTTCGAGCATCTCGTGCACTCGGCGTCGCAGCAGTGCGAGATCGATCCGCGCCGACCTAGATGAGTACTCGCCAGCAAGGTCGAAGAGCCGATCGCGTAGCGCCACTGCTGCCGTCAGATCACGATCTCGCACAACCGGCAGGAGGCTGTTCGCCACGTCAGCCCAGTCCTTCTCGTCCGGGGATTCGACTCGAGGCATCAGCACGGTAAGGCTCGACAGCAACTGCCATGTGCGCTGCCGGATCAGTGCCTTGCCAAGTTCGGCTTCGCCTAGCGCGACCAAGGCATGCTTCACGAGGCCCTCAAGTTGGTTAAGCCGGCCTCGAAGGTCTCGGCTGAACGCAGTCGGTGTGTGAACAAGCCGAAAGAACTCGGGCGCGTCCATCTGATCGGCAGCGAGCCCGGCCAGTTCGCCCAATTGCTCGGCGTGAGTCTGCGGCCCCGCAACGACCAGACCGAAGCGGTGTTGCGGCCCGTCACTCGATGCCTCGATCAACGCACCGATGAACGTCCTGATCAGTTTCTTGGCCGAACCATCGCTCGCTATGAGTCTCGGGCGGCGCCGCACAGCCAGCGCGATCACCAAGGATGGCTCTGGCTCATCAGAATGCGCGGCCCTCACGACGAGATCATCAACCGGATGAGACGGAGCTTGCTGAAACTCGACGCTCACAACGCGGCGACCGTCACCAAGTTCAACAGCACCGTCGCCGACTAGAAGGCGTGCGAGGTACAGGGCCGCCACTCTGCGCTCAAGCGTCACGCCGCCCCCACCTCTCGCGTACGGACTCATGCCGCCCGGTGAAGCTCCCTCACTGGCATTGCTGCCAGTCGAAGCGCCTGTCTCGCTCGGGATCGCAATGCTCATCGTCACCTATCTAGCTCGCCTGATCGGCATTCCAATCCCAACAGCTCAATCCAGGCCTCTGGTGCTGGATGCGTGAGCAAACGTGACCAAGAGGGAGGTGTCACTGACGACGAGCCCGTATAGGCCTCCACCCTGTAGCGGCCAATGACGCGCACCAGCGGACCCGAGAACCCCGGAACCTGATTGCCGACCCGGTGGCCGGAGACGCCCCCTCTCCCGGTTGTCCGCTCATGACCCAGGGCGCTCGGCTTGGCGCTGCTCGCGTAGTACAGGACTGCGTCCGCGACGTAGCAAGGGCCTACCAGTAGATGGCGATGATCTCTGCGTCGAGGAACCGCGCAGCGGCGCCAACGCTCGTCGCGGGCGTTACCGGAGCCTGGGATGCGCCTGTACCTAGATGGCCAAGCTCCGCGTCCAACACGGCCGCCATTCGCAGGTGACAGGCACTCTCTGGGGTCGTCTCCACGCCGAGTGCTGAGTCGACCCGGTGAGTCGCTTCCTTGAGGACTAGGCGGCGGCTGTCAACCGTCTCGGTCCAGCCGGTGGGCCGCTCCACGGCGGCGACCAGGTCGGTCACCTCGGCGGGGTCGGGTACTCGATCGTGGCTTTCTGCCAGCATTGTGACGTAACGACGGAGCAGGGCGTCTTCCCTCTCCTCTGATGGCGAGTGTGATTGTTGCGATTCATCTACGGCCACCTCCATCGCATGGAGAGCGGTCTCGCCCAGATCTCCGATCTGCTCGCCAAACACGGGATGGATGTCATGGAGGACATCCATGAGCTTGATTGGGCGCCACCGGTCTTGGAGGCCCTCGCCACCGAGTCTGCAGAAGACGGTAAATCGGCTGCCTGAGAAGAGGATGCGGCGTATGTCTTTCCAGAAGAGGTCGCGCTCAGCGACGCCAACTACGACGACATCGCGGAGTGCTGGGTCTCCTGGTTCGTCAAGCTGATCGAAGACGTCGCGGTGGACCAGATGCTCGCTGCCACCGATCTCCGCGACTCTGTAGTCGACGAGGGTGCCGCGAATCGGAACTAAGTCGGCGAGGAGACTCTCAAGCAGCCGTCCAATGGACCGCATCTCTGCCAGGTGGCCCACGTTCTCAGCGCTGAACAACTGCATGTTCTCTTCAAGAATCTCACGGATGGTGGTGATGATGGCGTTGACGCGAAAGATCGGGTCTGCCTCAAGAACCACCTCGACCTCGATGAGATCTCCACGGCCGAGCGTTTGCGGATCGATGACGTGGCCGGCAGAAAGGTGTAGCTCAAGGTCACGCTCAAGGTCGGAGCGACTTCTTACGTTGGGGATTCCCGAGTTGTCGCGTGCGCCGGCCAACCCGAGTCCGGGTCGTTCGAGGTCGTGGAGTTCCTTGAAGCTCGTCTGGACGATCGCCTTGCGGAGCACCTGTGAGGTCCGCGATTGGGCGGCCTCAAGCCGTGACCCGACCTCTGCTTTGGCCACACCGAAACCGCCGCCCATTGAGCCGCCGACTTCGCTGTTGAGTGAGGCGGTCTGACTCTCGGTGAACTCGGTTGCGATGGCCCCCTTGCGGGAAGCGAGGAGGCTGTAGACGGATACCTCGTCGAGGTACACAAACTCGCGCGGGGTTCCCGGCTGTTTTTTTGCCTCTCGCGTGCGGCTTCGCCGGGGGCGCCAGGCTCGGAAGCGCGTGAATGGGCTCATGCGGCAGACCCGGCCTTCGCGGGCCGATTCCCAATGCGCTCACGCTGCCGTTCAACACGCTCGAATCCACCGAGGTAGTCCTCGACGAAGATGGCGCTTCGGTCGTCCGCCACAGCGAGTAGCGATGCCTCGGTCCAGATGGCTGCCAGCTCAGCCGATGACCAGCCGTCGGTCTTGGCGGCCACGAACTTGTGCGGCAGCGGATCCAATGTCTGCAGCTTCCGAGCGGTCTTGATGAGGATGTCCAACCGATCCTCCACGCCCGGTAGGGGGAACTGGATCTCCCAGTCAAGCCGCCCAGGTCGGCGCAGGGCGACGTCCAAGTCCTGCGGCCGGTTGGTCGCCGCGATCACCACGACGTTGCTCGTCGAGTCGAAGCCATCCATCAGGGTGAGCAACTGGGCCACCACTCGCCGGCTCGCTTCGTGAGCGTCGTCGTCGCGGTGGGCCGCCACGCTGTCGATCTCGTCGAAGAAGATGATGGCCCGCTCATCCTTCGCCGCTGCATCGAAGATGCGTCGTAGGAGCTCTTCGCTTTGCCCGTACCACTTGCTGAAGATCTCGGGCCCGGAGATCTCAAAGAACGCTGCGTCTGCCTGGGCCGCAATGATCCGAGCCAACATCGTCTTGCCTGTGCCCGGCGGGCCAGTGAAGAGCACGCCCTTTATCGCGCGTGCCCCGATCGTGGCCAGCTCTTCATGCCGCTGAAGCGGTAGCTCGATCAGCTCGCGTGCACGCTCGACTACCGAACTGAGCCCACCGAAGTCGTCGAAGGTGAGCTGACCATCGGCACTACCTTCGGTTCGGAATCGGTTCACAACCTCCTCGTCGATCGCCGGCAGGTCGATGTACTTGATGGGTTCATTCGACAGGACGCGGACGACCCCCTGGACCTCCCCGGCCTCGACGGTGTTGCCAACCTCATAGGCGACGTCTGCTCGGGTTGGGACCATCCGATGCCGGCCGCTCGCCTCGATGACGGTCACATCGTCCAGCTTGATCCTGACGACACCGACCCACAGGTCGTCGGGCCACGCGTCGGCGTCGACCCGGTCGGCGCGTTGGCCGGGACCTTCACCCGAGAGCAGGATCACGTCACCGGTGCTGAAGTCATCCCCATCCTGGTCGAACCAGCCGCTCTTGCCGTTGCGGAGATCAAAGTACACCCGGTGACCGTCCGCGCTTACTCCGGTCACCCGTGCAAGCATTCCGATGTTCATCGTGGCGTCGGTCACAGAGGTTCTCCGCCTGCAAATCCCGCTGTGTTCAGGCTAACAACCCTCACTGGCAAATTACAGAGATGGAAGGTACTCGCGTCCTAGTCCACAGCGGAGTCCGATAGGGCTTGGTGGAAGTCTCGCCGCAAGCCATCCCGGGTAGCCGTCGCCATGGCGGCAGCTACGGCGATTGTCGACGTGGACTTGCCGAATGGCCCAGACTTCAGCGCCGCCGACCTCTCCCACGCCGCCCCAGCGTTGATGGCCGCCAACGCCCAGATCCTACCTGCTGCCGGGCTCGGTAGCTCTATGGCGTCATGAATGGGGTCTAGCGAAGTCGGAATCGTAGATTGCCGAGATCTGACCTCCGGCGAAGCTGCGGATCGCGTTCCGAACTCCGGACTCATGGAGATCGAGCACAACGAGTTCATCGTCCCTGTTCGTGGAAAGCGACTCGATGCGGACGTACTCGTCCCCGTGCTCCTCGGCGTAGTCGGCCAGGGCGTTGAGCTTCGCACGCGCGTCCGCAAGGTGTCCGCTATGGGGATCGATGATCGACGCTCCGAGTGAGCCGTCAGAGCGCCGTGAGACTACGACGAAGTCGGGCTGTAGTGAGGTCCAGTCACCGGCATCCGTCCGATAGGCGATCCGCAGGGCAGCAGGGCTGGCTCGCGAGGGGTTGCGATACCACGCGATGAACGTCGGTCTCTCTACCTCGCGTTCGATCACGCGCCTCTCCTAGGCGTTGAGATCGGCGGGAAACAATCCCGACTCGTCTGAGTAGAGGTGGCCCCTGTACGTCGGCAGATCTTCGCCCTTGCTGTTCTTGGTGGGAGCAGAAAGGTTGTCTCGCAGATCGATCGTCACCCGCTCTGGCGATGAGGTTTGCTCCTGAACTCGGCGGTACGCGTCGTACGCGGCGCCCTTCATATTCTTGATATCAACGGCGAACTGCGCCAGCCGATCTTGTACCCACTTCGTCGCTTCAGCCTCGATCTCGTCATTGACGTCCTCGACTATCAGCAGGGCCGCAGCCCTCACTTGAAGATCGAGGCGGTCTATATCGGGGTGCTTTCCCACCAGGTGGGCGAAGTAGTCCTTGCCAACGCCTTCCTTGACGCGGCTGATGATCCTTCGGGCATCACGCTCCATGTCAGCCGGATGCGTCTCGACTTGGTAGCTGGCGTGGCCGACCTCCCACTCGCCGACAGTAATCGTGACTCGTTGAATGTCAGCCGTCTCAAGGTCGGAGATGTTGTGCTCCACTTGTTCAACGTGCTGGGCGGCCAAGCCGTCGAGCTTGGCCATCAGCATGTTGGTGAGCTGGGCGCCAGCGTCAGGCATGAGGGCGTCTCCGCGCGCTGTGTCCGTCAAGAGACGAGCAAGCTCCTTGGCACGACGCAGCGGGTTCGCCAGAACGTCAGGGGCGGGCAGCGCCGGCAGATGACAGATCACGTCGAACGCATCAGGATCGACGGACGGATTGCGTTCGAACACCTGCGGCGCGCGCACGACAGCTGCTCCGACTCTCAGGTCTCCATTCGACTTGCCGGTTCCTTCAAGCTCAGCCTTGATCGAGTCGAGCGCTCGCCGGTCAAACCGCGGCAGATAGCACGCCACCGTGTTCAGCGCATCGTCAGTGGTGACACGATGCGTGAGCGGCGAACGGACCATGCGACCAACGATCTGAGCGATGTAGGTGACGTCCTTTGCTGGCCGCTCCGAGTACAGCACTTCAGCACGAGGGCAGTCCCATCCGGTCGAAATGGCCTGCTTCGCGAGCACAATCCTCACGTCTTCATCACTCTGGATCGATTCGGGAGGCACCCAATCCACCGCCCGTCCCCCTAGGTGCAGTCGGTCGTGTTCCCCAAAGACGTGGACCACTGCTTCCGGCGTCAGGCCAGGCCACTCCGACTCGATCACCTCGACAAGCTCAGCGAGCGCTGCATCCGATGCCTTGTCGGGAACCTGCACCACCAGGATCGGCAGAACCTCGGCCTCGTCCTGTTCCGCTGAGTACGCAGCCCACCGTCGCTCATACTCAATAGTTGCCTTGACTGCCTCGCGCGGAAGCGTCGTGCCAAAGGTCCCGCCCTCGTCGGGCTCGTCCAGGCCGATCTCGTCCTTCACCAGACCCGAAGCGCGCACCTTGTCGATGTCGACCTCCACAAAGGGATACGTCGTTCGATTGGTCGACCCTTGCATCGCTGCCGTGAAGCGGTCGATCGTCGCCGAGATCCCCCACACAATCGGCATCGGCGGATTCGAACCCTGCGCGCCGGTGACTAGGCGTTGCACGATCGTCTTGCGATCACTCGTCGGCCTCATTCCGCGATGTGCCTCGTCGAGCACGAGGTACAGGTCGACGTCGCCTCCGTGGATCGTGTTGGACAGGACGTCCCACATCGAGAACTGGCGGAGGTTTCGACCACCTTGCGAAAGGCTGCTGGTTCTCGACAGCTTCTGGACGTTGAGGAAGTACACGCGCCCCGCGCTCAGCGTCGGATCCAAGAAATCGTTATCCAGCACGATCAGCCGCGACGGCTGCAACAGGTCCGAGCCGGCGAGCATCTTGTTGCGAGTCTGACGGTTCAGCGCCGGGTCGTCCGTTACCCACAGGAACGTCGCCTGCGGATCGGCGTCGTAGCCAAAATCCGTAGATCCATGCAACGCGGCCTCGATTACCGCAGTCGCTATGACGGTCTTTCCCGCTCCCGTGATTGCGGACAGCGCAAACGCAGAACGGTTCCGGTCCTCTCGCCAGTCGCGACGCGCTCGACGCAAACGCTCCATACAGCCATCCGCCGCTTCACGCTGATAATCGAACAACCTGTAGCGCACTGCTCACCGGCCTCGGTTGATCGCGAAAGTCGTCAGATAGTTCTCGTACAGCCGCACCGCCTCGATCCGCTCCGGTAGCGCCTCCACGATGCCAGCGAAGGTTGAAGGCGAGTCCGTAACGATAAACACCGTTCTGGCGGAGTCGGGCAGCTGATCAGCGAAGTCTCTCCAGGTGTCTGGATCAAAAAGCACGCCGTAGTGTCGGGTGAATTCATACGGCTTGCGACGGCCTCCTTCGTCGAGACACTCCTGAATCGCCGGACCTACCCCACCAGCACGCATCCATAGCAGAGGAGCGATCGCGGCAAACGCTCGATTCAACTCCACATCTACAGGGTCGAGATAGGTGAGCTTTAGGAATTCGACGTTCTCATCGAAGCCGTCAGACATCGGGAACGCGTCAACGAACTTGTAGTCACCCTGCACTCGTTCACCGGTTGACGTGAAGCCCGAGACCGCGGCGGTTACACGCGGACGGGTGATGAACTCGAAGATGCCACGCTCTTCCCAACCCGGCTCCCCCCGTGTCAGACCGGCAGAAGTGAGTGATGCCGCCTCGTCGGCCGAGACCTCGTTGTTGTTGATTAGGACCGCTTGACGGCGTCCCTGGTCCTGACGGTTCAACCGCATCACAGCATGCGCGGTGGTGCCTGATCCGGCGAAGAAATCCAACACCACGGCGTCCGGCCGGTCTCCAACACAGATTCTCAAGGCATCTTCGACTGCGTACAAGGACTTCGGGAAGGGAAACTCCCGATCGGGAAGCAATGCTCGCAACAACGCGCTGCCGTGCCAGCCCGCGTGGTGTGCGGGCCGATTCCAAACGGTCTTCGCCACCGTCCGTCGAGGCCCGACGTCATCCGCTGGCTCCACGACTACCGCCCCCTGCTCATCCGTCCCAACGACACGAACCTCGCCGGAGGCGATCCGTCGTTGGACAGACTTTCCGAGATACCAGATCGTGCCGCGCCCACTCTCATCAAACCGGCCCACTCGCGCATGCCCATCGACCACAAGTCGGCGCAAGTATTCGGGCGACGCGCGCCAGTTGCCCTCCGAACCGTCACTCTTCAAGGGCCACACGGCGATGGCTCCCGCCGGAACCTCCCAGGTAGACCTCGCCGCAGATAGAGGCTTCGCCTCCCCGACACCGCTGATGCTCCCGCCATCGGGATCCACGAACACGGGGTAGAAGAGGGCTGGCCGGTCCCTCCGCCGAGAGTTCGTTCCGCTCCGTAACAGAGACTCCCATCTGATCCGTGCCGGGTTCCCAGAGGGCCGATCGTTGAGCAGATCGTCCGCTGTCGGAACCGGTTCAGCCTCGCCAATGAACACGAAGAACGCGAACTCGTTCGTTCGCGCGAGTTCCTGCTTGCGGGCCTGACCAGGGGCGTTGATCACGATCGATACCATCTGGATCTTGGCACCCCGGAAGATCTCCTCAAGGAGCATTCCCAGCCGCAGGAATTCCTTCTCGTCAATGGTGACCACTAGTACAGAGTCTTCGGGGTTCAGCAGGTGCTTCGCGAGCCTCAAACGCCGGTCCATGAACGCCAGCCACTTGGAGTGCCTATAGCCGTCCTCAGCGTCGACGTAGTTGTTGTCGTACTTCCAGTCGCGGGCCCCCGAGTTGTATGGCGGATCAATGTAGATGCAGTCGATCTGCCCGAAGTGAGTGAACCGGAGCGCCTCCAGGGCATGGTGGTTCTCCCCGTTGATGACGATGTGAGCAGGCTTGTCATCCCCGCGGTTGATCGACCCAAGGCGAGTGAGACCCGGATAGATCGCCTGTCCGAACTCAGCGACGACGACGAGGTCTTCGACGTTGGCCTCCTCGATTGAACCGTCCGATCCGACGAGCGTCGCCTCCCCATCCCGAACTCGGTCAACGAGGAGAAGCTCACCGTCGGATTCTCGATGCACAACCATCACACCACGTCGTATCGGATGGTCAGGCAGCCAGACGCGCTCAGGAATGTGGGACTCGAATACAAGTCCGAAGGATCGCTTCGCTCTGATCCGATCGATCGCAGTGCGCAGGTCGGTCCGCAGCGCTGCGTCACCTACCCTCTCAAGGAGGACATCAAGTTCGTCAGCCAAGGCCGATGGACTCCTCGTGCATCTCATGGATGGTAGAGCACTACGACTCGGAGCTAGCGACGCCCTCCCAAGCGACAGGCGCGGCCGGTTGGGTGCGCTGGGACGATGAGGGCTGCCGTAGCGTCGACGCCGCCTCGAATGGGGAGGTGGGCACTAGTAGCGTGGCAAAGTGGATTCGTACGCGTATGCACTGGCGTGCCCCGACTGCGGACGCGTGAGGCTGAGCGCAAGGCGTGCTGAGGCCGAACTTCTTCCTGCTCGTGCGGCCCGACGCTCCCGTTCGTGACTTCCTGAGTGACGCAATCAGAGTGATCTCTCGGCCCAATGCGCTGGAATGAGACCGACGTGGCTGCCGCATCCCGCATAGCTCGCCGTGGCCCTTTGGAAGCCGTTCCGGCGCATCGTGCGATGGCGTGTGGGCGATGCGCCGTCGATCGCGAATTCCTAGTGACCAAGAAGCGCCCCGACTATGAAGGCGCGCCAAGTCCGTTACGGCTAGTGGACCTCTTTGCTGGCGGTGGTGGCCTCACGGTTGGGGTCGCGGAGGCGGCGCGCCGACTGGGACGTGGAACGGAGGTCGCTCTCGCGGTCGAGAACGACGGTCGCGCCGCCGACATCTACGGGCTCAACTTTCCCCGCGCGAACCTGGTGCGCTCCAGCGTCGAGGCCTTGTTCGACGGCGAGCTGACAGCCCCGGTCACAGCGTCGGAGAGGAGCATTGCCTTGGCGGTAGGTGAAGTCGACGTTCTTGTCGCCGGGCCTCCGTGTCAGGGGCATTCGAACCTCAACAACCACACCCGGCGTCAGGATCCCCGCAACGCCCTGTACTTGAGGGCCGTGCGCGCCGTGGAGGTACTTCGGCCGACTCTCGTCGTAATCGAGAATGTCCCCACCGTGCGACATGACAAGGGCGGTGTCGTAGAAAGCGCGACTCAGGTCCTTAAGGCCGCCGGGTATTCGGTCGCTAGCGATGTGTTTCGCCTTGTGGAGTTCGGTGTGCCTCAGCGGCGGCGACGGCACATGCTGCTTGCATCGATGGATGACCGAATCGATCCGTCCGTCATGGGCCGCTTAGGTTCGACGTGCGATGACCACACCGAACGGTCCGTGCGCTGGGCGATCGAGGATCTTGTCGACCAGACAACGGAGTCCGGGCCCGACGCAGCCTCAAAGCCGGCACCTGTCAATCTTGAGCGGATGCAGTGGCTCATCGATCAGGACGAGTACGACCTTCCGAACCCGATGCGACCGAAGTGCCATCACGGCTCGCACAGCTACACCTCGATGTACGGGCGGCTGAGATGGGATGCCCCCGCGCAGACGATCACGACCGGGTTCGGCTGCATGGGCCAGGGCAGGTTCGTGCATCCGGCCCAGCCTCGCACGCTCACGCCCCATGAGGCAGCCCGCTTGCAGACGCTGCCTGACTTCTTCGACCTCGACACCCGCAAGGGTCGAGGGGTTTGGGCGACAGTGATCGGCAACGCGGTGCCGCCTCTGTTTATTGTGCATCTGCTGGCGCCGCTGCTCAGTGCGCTTCCCAGTCCAGCTGTCCCTGAGGCTCAGCTCGTCGACTTGACGCACGAACCTCCAGTGCCGCTCGCGCTTGTCGGCGATTCGACCAGTTAGCGGTGGCCACACTCAGCTCCGCCGATGCGGAGACCTTCGTCGCCTGGATGCTCAAGGGCGTAGTCGCTGACGCGCGCGGCGACCGCGTTCAGGAAATGGCAGTCGCGCCGGCTGGAAGGCTGTGGCTGGGTCGCCTCGCTCCCGAGATCGTCGTTCAACAGAGCCGCCTCGGTGAGCGCGGTGAACGCCTCGAGCCATGCGAGATCGGACTGCGCCTGCGTCTGAACGAGTTCGACGGCCGCACCGTGCGATGCACGGGCCGTTTCGTTGTGTGGCATGAGATCGACAGCAACGGCGAGGCGGACTCGCCGAAGTGGCGCAAGCGTGGCCCCATCGAGGTGACGGCCGATCTCCGAACGCCGCGAACCACCGGAATCATCGAGTCCGCAGGCCGAGACGGCTTCGCTGCCGCGCTTGGAGCGGTCGGCGCCGATGGCATGCGTTGTGAGTTCCACTCGGAAGTTGAGATCGGCAAGGATGGCCCGGAACTCGTCGTCACGCTGGTGAATCTCTCGCCGGAGGAACTGCCGAGGTGGGACTCCAACGTCTACGAGGCGCGCCTCTTCGTCAACGCCGGCGAGACGTTGCCCTTTACGCTTGACAACCTTCCGGACTCGTTCCGCTACGACCGGCGGGTCAGCGCCTACGGAGTGAACGGCGGCGTAAGACAGATCAATGACACCACGTTCTGCACGACTGATGTCGCCGTTTGCGACCAACCGAGGCCCACATACTGGGACGACGACCTCGGCCCACCTCCCGACATCACCTTCGCGAACCTCGCCGCAAACCCCATTCCCGCCCTGCGCCACCTTGTGAGCGCCTGCGAGAGTTGGGGCGCCGATCACTGGGCACCGGCAGTCCTCACCCGCCGTGCCGGCGACGAGGACTGGAACGACGACATGCGGGGCGAGGCCGACGCCGAGGCGACTGAGTTCTATGCGGAACTTGAGCGGCTTCGACATGGATTGGGCCTTCTTGAGGCCAACGAGAGCCTCCGCCGGAGTTTCCAGCTCGCCAACCGAGCCTTCGCGCGTTCACCGCTCGTGCCGCACGTTCAATGGCGGCCGTTCCAGCTCGGCTACCTGCTGGCCAACATTGCATCTCTCCTCGACGACACCCCAGACGGAGATCGCGGCGTCGTCGACACGTTGTGGTTCGCAACCGGCGGTGGAAAGACCGAGACGTACCTGCTGTATGTCCTCACGGCCGCCTTCTTCGACCGGCTGCGGGGCAAACGCGAGGGCATCACCTCCTGGGGCCGGTTCCCTCTCCGGATGCTGTCGCTGCAACAGACCCAGCGCTTCGCCGACGTACTTGCTGCTGCCGAGCTCACACGCCGCGAGGAGCAGATCTCTGGCCATGAGTTCTCCCTGGGATTCCTCGTGGGGTCCGCCGGTACGCCCAACAGGATCAGGCGAGGGACCGACCAACGCCCCGGCGAGCCCGACCCCAGCGATCCCCACATGCCGGAGCGCTACAAGGTGCTGCTGCGCTGCCCGTTCTGCGGCAACGACGACCTCCAGATGCGATTTGACCAGGAACGCTGGGCTCTAGACCACGTCTGCACCGCTCAGGACTGCCCGCGAGGAGGCGTCCAGCTCCCGTTTCGCATCGTCGACTACGAGATCTACCGCTCGCTGCCGACTGTCGTGCTCGGGACCCTCGACAAGGCTGCAAGCGTCTCTATGCAGGCAGCGATGCGCTGCCTCTACGGCTCCCCTTCAGGTCGTTGTTCTGTTCCAAAGCACGGCTTCACATACGCCCCCCGCAGCGCATCGCCGGGAGGTTGCCTGTACCCCGGCTGCTGGGCCGACTCGGCGTCCCTCGCCCAGGACGCCCGTCTGTACGGGCCGACGATCCGCATGCAGGACGAACTGCACCTGCTGCGTGACAGCCTCGGCGCTGTCGACTCGCATTACGAGGCACTCCTCGACGCGCTGCAGGACCACTACGGCCCGGCGCCGAAGATCATCGCCTCATCGGCGACACTGGCAGGACACGACGAGCAGGTTGCCGCCCTCTACCAACGCGAGGGCCGAACGTTCCCCCGTCCCGGACCGCAGGCGGGCAGGTCCTTCTGGTCACGGGACACAGAGGCTCTGGCTCGCCGGTTCGCGGGCCTAGCGCCGCGCGGTGTGACTCTGGAATACGCCACCGACCAGCTCACGGAGTCGCTCCAGCGAGTGATCCGGCGAGTCGTCGAAGACCCCGAAGCCGCTGCGGCTGACATCGGCGTCGACGTAACAGCCCTTCCCGAACTGGTGCTCAACTACGGCGTCGATGTCGTCTACGGCTCCAACCTCAAAGACGTCGAAGCCGTCGCAAGGTCCTTCGATTCGCAGATCCAGCTTGACCGCCCGGTCAACGCAGCGACACTCACTGGACGCACCCCGCTGGACGAGGTGCGCACGACCCTGGCCCGTCTAGTCGACCCCGAGCCGGACTTCTACGAGCGCGTCCATCTTGTCGCGGCCTCCTCGATGCTGTCGCACGGCGTAGACGTGAACCGACTCAACGTGCTCGTGATGCTCGGGCTGCCCCTCGCAACCGCGGAGTTCATCCAGACGACCTCGCGGGTCGGGCGATCCCATCCGGGACTCGTCATCGTGTTGCACAAGATCGGGCGAGAGCGCGACGCGGCCGTGTACCGGACCTTCCCTTCCTTCGTAGCCCACGCCGATCGCCTCATCGACCCCGTTCCGATCACCGCGAAGAGCCGTCGGGTGCTCGAACTGACCTTCGCCGGTCTGGTTCAGGCCCGCCTGTACGGCATCCACGAACCGGCCGCGCTTGCAGCTGGGCTGAGCCAGCTGACGACGCCCGCGACAGTCAAGCGCGCCTTCGCGCGGCTGCCAGTGCACGAATCCAGAGAGCTTGAGGACTTGATCGAGATGCTCGGGTTCGACGGACCGCTCGACGAGAATCTGCGCAACGACATGGCCTCGTACCTGCGGGAGTTCTACCGGGCACTGAACGACCCGGCCAGTACCGCGACCTGGGTCAACGAGCTGTTCCCGACCGGCGCGCCGATGCGGTCTCTGCGCGACGTCGAGGAGCAGGCACCGGTGATCTCGAGGGGAAGCAGGTCGTGAGAGTCGAACGCGGCGCCTCGCAAGTCCTCTTCGGCTTGCTTCCCGGCCAGACCGCCGATCTCGAAGGCCGCATCTGGAGGGTCATGCGCTGGCTTGACCCGGTGCCGATTCCGCTCGACCAGGATGCGGTGCGAGCCGCTCTGCTGCACGCCATCGCTCCGTGGATAACCACCGGCAACGACGATGGCCTCGGACGTGATCTGCATGCCCGTGCGACTGTGGAGGTTGTCAGGCTCAACATGGACCGCGGTGTCCTCGTGGAGCCCTTCCCCCAGCAGTGGCGCTGCAAGCAGTGCGGCAGCATTACCTCCAAGCACGACGAGCGATGTTCCTGCGGCGGACGCTCTCGTGCCCAGATGCAATTCGTCACCTATCACGACTGCGGCGCATCGGGGGCACCGACACTGCCCCGATGCCGCACCCACAACGCAGTCGCCGTCCGGCTGCCGGGCACCGCGACGGCACGAGAGCTTCGGTTCTTCTGCCCGCAATGCCGCACGCCGCTGACGTCGGGAGGATTCCCGTTCCAGCCATGCTCATGCGGCGACGGCGGGAAGAGCTTGACGGTGCATCGGGCGGCGGTCGTCTTCTCTCCCCGGTTCGCTGTGCTTGTCAATCCGCCCGATCCTTCCGATGCTGCCCATCTGCGCGCCGCTGGAGGAGGAGCGCGAGCCCTCGAGTGGATCCTCAACGGAATGGACGCCGACGATCCAACATCGGGAAGACAGACGTTCGCCGGCCTCCAAGACACCCTTCGACAGTCGGGCCTGTCGGACCAGGCTGCACGCGATCTCGCTCAAGCAGCGGTCGACAGAGGCGAGGCCGAGGCCGGAGACGGCACCGCCGACATCGGACTCCCCGACTCCGTTCGCGACAAGGCGTACGAGGAGGCCTTGAGTCTCGCCTCAGCAGTACGTGGCGGCCGCACACGCGTAAGCGACATGGTGGACGGAACGACACCACCGCTGCGCACCCTGTATGAGGGCGCCTACTACGACGCAATGCGCCGTGCACACCTAGAGGGCATCGAGTTGCTCGACAACTTCCCGGTCGCGACCCTCGCCTTCGCCTACACCCGCGGCGATCTAACCCCGGGCGCGGCGCGGCTGGTCCCATTCCGTGAGCGCGGCGGACTCCGCGCCTACGGATCCCTGACGCGCACCGAGGCACTGCTGTTCCGTCTTGATCCCCTGCGCGTCCACCAGCACCTCAAGCAAGCAGGGCACCGCCTCCCAGACGTAGACGACCCGCAAGGCGCGCGACTGGCGCTGCTAGAGCGCATCGGAATCCCCCATCCCGCCCAAGAGGACCCCCAAGCACTCGGCGGCGATCTGTTGACGCTCGTCCACTCCTATGCACACCGAACCGTTCGCCGCTTGGCGTCCTTCGCCGGAATCGAACGAGATGGACTAGCCGAATACCTCCTCCCCCACCACCTCTCCTTCGTCATCTACGCAGCATCGCGCGGCAACTTCGTCCTCGGCGGCCTTCAAGCAGTCTTCGAGACGAGCCTGCATCGCTTCCTCCAAGACCTCGTCGAAGGCGAGTCACGATGCGCGCTCGACCCGGGATGCAGAAGTGGCGGCGGCGCCTGCATGGCCTGCCTTCACCTCGGTGAACCGTCCTGCCGCTGGTTCAACCGCTTCCTGAACCGCTCCGAACTCTTCGGGCCACAAGGATTCCTCAAGGAGAGCACCTGAGATGGACGACGCCGAGTTGGTCGGCGGAGTCCTCGACGCCGCACTCGACCCACGCGACGCGGCGCACCAGCTAGCCGACCTGCTACTCGCACCTCTCGCGGACCCCGCCGCAGCCGCCCAAGCCGGCCTGGCCCCCGAACTAGTTGAGGTACTACGCGCTCGCCTCGGCGAAGACCCGGACCGGATCAGCACCGCATGTCAGCAAGGAGCGGCATGGGTCCTCGGACGAAGATCCGCAGCAGCCCAAGAACCATGGGACCTCGTGGCGTCCCTGCCCGCGGGAACGGACCTGCCCCCCGGCCTCAACCGCACAACCGGCGAGACCATGGTCCAACTCGTCGTAGAAGCCACCACAACCCTGAGGCTCGCCACCCCCTTCATCGACCGCCCCGGGCTCTCGTTCCTCCGCGATCCCATCGCCGTAGCAACGGACCGCGGCGTGAGAGTCGAGATCCTCGTTCCGACCCGCTCCTCCCAATCCAACGACGCCCTCAACGAGCTTGAGAAAGCGATCATCCGTCACGGATCCATCAATCATCTCCAGATGTCGCGATTCCGCACTGATGCACCATGGGCACACCTGAAGGTCCTGACAGCCGATGCCTCGGTCGCCTACATCGGCAGCGCGAACATCACACGAGCGGGCCTCACCGGACCCAACCTTGAACTCGGCGTGCTAGTGCGCGGCAGCAGCGTCCAGGCCGTAGAGCGAATTCTCGACATCTATGGAGAGTCAGGAACGTCGACATCATGAATCGGCCGGAATCCAGTGTTCCGCCCGGGGCGCACAGGAGCCGCGAATGTTCGGTCCACGAGCTGGAGCGGCCCGTCTAGCTGTGGACGATCCCTGCGTCGGTCTCGTTCCGGAGCGCGTCGAGTACTGACGCCTGCACGCGGTCGGCGATGGACTCCGGATCCTCGTGCTCCCAGAACCTCAACACCGTCCATCCGGCCTGCCGCAGATAGTCGGTGGTCTCAGCGTCCCGTTCGATGTTGCGGGCGATCTTGTCGGCCCAATACTCGGGGTTGGTAGCGGGTTGTGTGTGGTGCTCGGGGCAGCCGTGCCAATAGCAGCCGTCCACGAACACCGCGATCCTGCTCCTGCGTAGTACCAGATCGGCTGTGCGGGGAAGCTCAGGCTGGGGACGGACCGACACCCGGAATCGAAGACCCCGCCGGTGAACGGCGGACCGCACAGCCAGCTCCGGTTTGGTGTCGCGGCTCCGGTTGCCCTGCATCGACTTGCGCGTACCAGGCGACGAAGCCCAAGACCCGCTCCCAGAGCCCTCGGCCACCTGCAGGACCCTAGCGGTCGGTCCCGCGCCGAGTGACAGCCATTGCGGATCAACTAGACAGCCGGGACTCCGGTCACGGCGGCGACATCAGTCTCAGATTGTTGCATGTCCGGGCAGGCGACTGTCCGGGCGTCCTGCCATCCGATGACAACCATCACGGCCGCATACACAAAGATCCGAGTGGTGTGCCCCGGGTATCGCGTAGTCGGGATAGTTGAATCTCGGGCATGTCGACCATGAGGAGGTCATCATGCCGAGGAGTTATCCGGCTGAGTTCCGGCGCAAGGTTCTGGATCTGGTTGAGGCGGGCAGACCGGTCGCTGAGATCGCTCAGCAGCTGGGTGTGACGGGTCAGACGATCTACAACTGGCGCAACCAGGATCTGGTGGATCGGGGGCTGCGGCCCGGGGTCACGACGTCGGAGTCTGTGGAGTTGGCCGCGGCCCGAAAGCGCATCCGCGAGCTCGAGACGGAGCTGGCGGTGACCAAGCGGGCCTTTGAGCTGCTCAAGGAGCAGACCGACCCAAAAGGCGATTCGAGGTCGTCGCCGCGGTAGTGGGCGACGGCTATCCCGTCGAGGTCGCCTGCCGCGTGGTGGGTGTGTCGGTGTCGGGCTACTACTGCTGGCGGCGCCGGCCGCCGTCGGCGCGTTCGGTGCGTCATGGGTTGCTGCTAGATGTCATCGCCGAGATCCACCAGGCGTCGAGGAGCACCTACGGGGCGCGGCGCATTCACGCCGAGCTGGTGCACGGGCGCGGCCTGCAGGTGGCGCGCTGCACTGTGGAGCTCATCATGCGCCGCAACGGACTAGCCGGGCTGCCGGGCCGGCACCGATACCGCAAGGTCCCCAACCTGCCCACCGCCACAGACCTCGTCGATCGCCGGTTCCATCGCAGCGGGCCCGACCAGCTGTGGGTCACCGACATCACCGAGCACCCCACCAGAGAGGGCAAGATCTACTGCGCAGTGGTCCTCGACGTGTTCAGCCGGCGAGTGGTCGGCTGGTCTATCGACTCGCGCCCTCAGGCGTCTTTGGCCACCAGTGCATTGGCGATGGCCATCGAGAACCGCGAACCCCACGGCTCGACGATCCACTCCGATCACGGCACGCAATTCACGTCCTGGGCGTTCACCCAGCGCGCCCGCGACGCCGGGCTGGCGGTGTCGATGGGCTCGATCGGGGACTGCTTCGATAACGCCGTCATCGAGGCATTCTGGGCCCGCATGCAAGTCGAGCTGCTCAACCGGCGCCGCTGGAGAACCCGCCTAG
>JAJEBU010000042.1 GCA_022822375.1 Dehalococcoidia bacterium | reverse complement strand
CGTGGTGTCCGCGTGCCCCGCTGACCCTGGGCACTGGGATTACGCTGTAACGCATCATGCCCACCTTGCCCCCGCATGTGACCCTCAATTGGTTCGAAGAATCGGTCATCGGGATCGAGGTCTGGCAGTTTGTCGGCATCGGCGTGATGGCGCTGCTCATCGTCATCGCCCGATTCGCCATCGTGATCGCGCTCAACCAGGCGATCACGCGCCGAACCCCTCCCGACCGCCACGACTTCTGGCAAGGCGAGCTGAAGCGGCTGCATCGGCCGCTGCTGCTCATGCTCGGCGCGATCACGCTCGCCATCGGCTTTCCAGTGCTCGACTTCGACGCCGATGTCGAGCACGTCGTCGAGATCTTTGCCAACTTCGCCTCCACCTTCGCCGGTGTGCTCGTCGGCTTCCGGATCGTTGACGCCGGCGCGGATTACTGGAAGCAGATCGCCGCCGACACTGAGTCGAAGCTCGACGACCAGCTCGTCCCGCTGGCTCGAACGTCGGGCAAGATCTTCGTCGGCGCCATTGGCGGCGTGTTCATTCTGCAGAACCTCGACGTCAACATCACATCGCTGATCGCCGGGCTCGGACTCGGCGGCCTCGCCGTCGCGCTGGCGGCGCAAGACACGCTCAAGAATCTGCTCGGCGGCGCGACGATCCTGGCCGACAAACCCTTTCAGGTTGGCGACTGGGTGATCGTCGGCGACATCGAGGGCACGGTCGAGCAGGTCGGCTTTCGCTCGACGCGGATTCGCACCTTCGCCGATTCGCTGATCACCGTGCCCAACGCGCGCATGACCGACACCGCGGTCAACAACATGGGACAGCGCAGCTGGCGTCGGTACTACACCACCGTCGGCATCGAGTATCACACCGATCCCGACCGCATCCAGGCCTTCGTCGAGGGCGTCCGCGCGATCGTCCGCGCCAACGATCAGATGCGTCACGACTACTACATCGTCGAGCTGCACAGCTTCGGCGACTTTGCGCTCAACATCATGGTCTACACGTTTATCGGCGCCTCTAGCTGGAACGAGGAACTGCGCACCCGGCACATCTTCAACCTCGACATCATCCGCCTCGCGCAGGAGCTGCAGGTCGGCTTCGCGTTCCCGACGCAAACGCTGCACGTCGCCAGCCAAGTCGAGGGCGCAGCGGAGGTCCCCGAGCCGCGCGAGCGCGACGACCTGGCCCGCAGCATCGAGGACTTCGCGCCCGACGGCCGTGCCGGCCAACGAACAGACACTCCGATCACCGGCGGCTACGACAACGGCTGAGTCGTTCCTAGACTGGTTGCAACGACCTGCGAGCACATTCAGCAGACTTCACGAGGAGATCCAAGATGAACAACATGCGCATTGGTGTCCATATCGCCCTGCAGAACATCCAGATGATGAATGCGCCGTCGTTGATCGACGGCATCGTCGCCGCCGACCGCGACGGGCTGGACACCGCCTGGCTGACCGTCGGCGGGCCGGCCCCCGATCCGTTCGCCGTGTTCGTCGGCGCGGCGCTGTCGGGCGCGGAGCGGATCACCTTCGGCACCTCGATCGTGCCGACCTTTCCGCGCCATCCGATCTCGATGGTGCAGGGCGCGGCCACGGTCGACCAGATGGCGCCGGGACGAATGGTGCTGGGATTGGGCCCGTCGCACCAGCCGGCGATTGAGGGCACGTGGGGCATCCCCTTCCGCAAGCCGCTCTCGCACCTGCGCGAGTATGTGACCATCTGCCGTTCGCTGCTCGAGACGGGCGAGGTGAACCACGAAGGCGAGCTGCTGACCGCCCGCGCCCAGCTGCCCGGCGGGCCGACGCAGGTGACGACGATGATTTCCGCCTTGCGCGAGCGGGCCTGGTCGCTGTCGGGCGAGATCACCGCGGGCGGCATCTCCTGGATGTCGCCGCTGCCCTACATCCGCGACGTTGCGCTGCCCGCGCAGCAAGCCGGTGCCGACCTGGCCGGACGAGATCGCCCGGCGATGGTTGTCCACACGCCGATCATCCTGTCCGAGGACCGCGACGCCATCCATGCCGCTGCGCGCCGTCAGTTCGGCTTCTACCAGCGCCTGCCCTACTACTCGCAGATGCTGCAGGACGCCGGCTACGACGAAGCCGCCGGCCGCGACTTCACCGACCGCATGGCCGACGCGCTGATCATCTCTGGCTCGGAAGCCGAAGTCGGAGACCAGGTCAAGGGCCTGCACGACAACTACGGCGTCGACGAGATGATCGCCGCCATCGTCGTCCTGGAGGACGACGCGGAGTCGCACATCGCGCGAACCCGCGCGCTGCTCGGCGAGCTCGCCCAGGCGGACTAAGGCTTCAGCGTTTCTGGTCTTCCATCAGCGCAACGGGCGCGAGTCTTGCCGCGAACAGCGGGCTGACGGCCGGCGACGGCGCGGCCTGCGGCCCCGTGCCGTTGGTTGATGGCGCCGCGGCGGGTTCCGCCGGCGGTGTCGGTGATTCGTCCGCGGAGTCTGCGGCGATCGAAGCGGCGGCGGTGCCGGCTTCGGGCGGAATGTGCCTGGTCCGTATTCGCGACAGGAACATCAGCCCGGTGCCGATGACGACCACGAGACCCACGATGTAGAGCGTTGAGCGGCCGCCGATGGCGTCGGCGACGAGACCCCAGACCGGCGCGAGGATTCCTTGTAATCCGAACGCGATGAAGATCCAGCTCATCACCCGTCCGAAGAATGCGGGGTTCGTGTTGGACATCAGGATGGTCTGATTGAGCAGCATCACCGCCGAGCGCGCGCCGCCGGCGACGCCAGACACGATCAGCAGGATTGCGTAGCCGGGCGCGGCCGCGGTCAGCCAGATGCCGAGCGCCAGCGAGATCGCCGAGAGAAACAGCAGCGGCCAGGCAAGCCGCCCGCCGACCAGTCCTGCCAGCACCAGATTGATCGGCAGCGCAACGATCCCCCAGATCAGCGCGACGACCGTCGCCTCGCTCTCGGCCCGGCCGAACTCCTGGTTCAGCAGACCGGGAATCAGCGTCTGCAGCGCAAAGCCGGTCACCACGATCATCATGAAGAACAGCCACAGGCTGCGCAGCTGCGGTCGACTGGTGATGTAGCTCAATCCAGCGGCCATTTCGGCCCGCATCGGCTTTCGCTGCTCCGGCGGCGTGGCCTTGCCGCTGGACGAGATCATCGTCGTCAGCGGCACGACGACGACGAACAGGCAGGCCACGAGCAGATACAACACGCCCGAGTTGAGACCCATCGACAGCACCAGGATCGAGGCCATCATCGGGCCGAACACCGCAGCGATGTTGATCGACATGTTTTGCAGCGCGACCGCATTGGGAATCAGCTGCGGTGGCACCAGCTCGACCACCCACGACTGCCGCGCCGGGCCCATCAGCGAGAACGTCCCGCCCATCAGGAAGGTCGAGCCGAACAGCAGCGGTACGGTGATGTTGTCAGTCACGATCAAGAAGCCGGTCACGATGATGATCCCGCAGGGGATGATCTGACTGCCCAGGACCAAGGGCTTCTTCTTGTAGCGGTCGGCGATGACACCGCCGAATGGGCCCAGGAACAGCTGCGCCACCATCCCCGCCTGAGCGAACCCTGAGGCCGCGTACGAGCCCGTGATCTCGTATGCCACGATCGGTACGAGGATGAACGTGGTCATGAAGGCAGTCGTCGCGAGCAGCGATCCCGCCCACAGCAGTCGGAAGTCGCGGACCGCGAGCGCCGCAAAGGAATCGCCGAGTCGATCCATGCTGTCAGCCTAATCGCGGCCGGAGGCCGCTCGATGCTGCACCCTTTTGCGCGCCCATCCTCACGATGGGCTCCATTTGCTCAGCGAGCGCCGGGATGCGCGCTGCTCCAGGAGGCATGGCCGCGCCCTCAGCCGCAACCGCGGCCGGTGTTCCCGCTTCGAGCGGAAGACCACGGGTGCGCAACCAGCCGAGCACCAGCAATGCCGTAGCAACCAGCACGATCATGCCGATCATGACCATCGTCTCGCGTCCACCGATGGCGTCCGCTGAAACACCCCATATCGGCGCGATCAGTGTCTGCGCCGCGAAACCGAGCACGACGAAGGACATCACCCGGCCGAAGTACTCGGGTCGCGTGTTGGTCATGATCAACGCCTGATTGACCAACATCACACCCGTCGTGGAGATCCCCACGAGGATCGCCACCAACATCAACGCGAAGAAGCTTGGCGTCAGCGCACCCATCACGAAGACCGCCGACATCAGGACGCCAAAGCCGATCAGCATCGGCCAGGCGTTCGGACCGGTCACCCGACTGGCGAGCGGCACGTTCGCAATCAACGCCACCACGCCGACGACGAGGTACAGCAGGAACGTGTCGCTCGCATCGACGCCAAACTCTTGCTCGATGAACCCCGGCAGCAACGTCTGCGAGGCAAAGCGCAGCACCGCAATCGCCATCCAGTAGCCCCAGAGGATTCGCAACCGTGGATTGCCGCGCAGATACCTGAAGCCTGAGCCCAGCTCGCTGACTGCCGAGCGCCGCCGAGACGTCACGGCGGCTCGCGCATTGGGCAGCCGGAGCGTGAGCGGGATCGTGAGCAGGAAGAATCCAGCGACGAGGAAGTAGATCTCACCCGAGCCGAAGGCGAAGATCAACAGCAGGATCGAGCCCAGCATCGGTCCGAGCACCTGCGAGATGTTTTGCGCCACCTGGGTCAGCGCGATGCCATTGCTGAGCATGTGCTTCGGTACGAGCTCACCAAGCCACGCTTGTCGCGCGGGACCCATCAACGCGAAGCCGACGCCCATCAGCAAGCTCGAGAGGAACAGCATCCAGATGGTCATCAAATCGGTGACGACCAAGAGCCCGGTGCCCAAAATGATCAGGCCGGGCACGATCTGGCTGACCAGCGCCAAGGGCTTCTTCGCGTAGCGATCCGCGATCACCCCGCCGATCGGACCGAGCAACAGCATTGAGACACCGCTGCCCATCTGCGCGATCCCGGAAGCGGTGTACGAGCCCGTAATCTCGTACGCCAC
>JAJEBU010000057.1 GCA_022822375.1 Dehalococcoidia bacterium | reverse complement strand
GGCGACGTTCCGGCTGGACTGAAGCAGCTCATTGCGCACGTCGTCTCGCGGTCAGCGGGCTGTCTCTATTGCCAGGCGCACACGGGACACTTTGCGCACACACTGGCCGGCGAGTCATACGACCGTGTCGAGGCCGTCTGGCAGTTTGAGACGTCCGATCTGTTCACCGAGGCCGAGCGTGCCGCGCTGCGGGTGGCACGTGACTCGGGCGTCGTCCCCAATGCCGCCACCGATGAGCAGTTTGTGGAGCTCGCCAGGTATTGGTCGGAGTCGGAGATTGTGGAGATCGTCAGCGTGATTTCGATGTTTGGCTTCCTCAATCGGTTCAATGACACGCTGGCGAATGAGCTCGAGCCGGATGCGGTGGAGTTCTCAGACGCGCATCTGGCGCAGAGCGGTTGGACGGTGGGCAAGCACGGCTAGGGCGGCAGACCCCCCTGAGTCCCCCCGCTCTGGGGGGGGACGGCGGATGCCGAGCGGGCCCCTGGAGGAACCAGGGGCTGGGGATGCCGAGCGGGCCCCTGGGGGAACCAGGGGCTGGGGATGCCGAGCGGGCCCCTGGAGGAACCAGGGGCTGGGGATGCCGAGCGGGGCCCTGGGGGAACCAGGGGCTGGGGATGCCGAGCGGGGCTCTGAAAGGGAGCGGGGGCTAGCGCGGTTTGCGTTCTAGCGGATTTTCCACGCCCTCGAAGAAGGCGCCGCGGTAGGTCTCCGTTGCCGTCCGCACTCGCTCTTCCCACTGCTGATCGGTCAGCGATTCCCGCAGGCGGATCGTCTGGATGGTGTCCTCGCCGACCGGCCAACGCATGGGCAGTTGTTGTTCGAGCTCGATGATGTCGGCGACGGCCGTGGCGACAGAGCGAGATCCGGGCCGCGTCGCGGCTCGACGGCGGAAGGTCTGCAGCGCGTGTTGGGCGGACTCTTGGTAGGGCGAGCGGCCCTCGCGCACGGCAGCGGCCACGTCGAGGTTCGTGGTCTGCCAGTCAGATGCGTACATGCCGGGTTCGAGGATGGTGACGTCCACGCCCCAGCGCGAGACCTCGTAGCGCAGCGCTTCGGACATCGCTTCCACCGCCCACTTGCTGGCCGCGTACAGACCCATCATGGGCGCGACGATCCGCCCGGCCAGCGATGAGACGTTGATGATCTTGCCGTGCCGCTGCTCGCGCATGGACGGGAGGACGGCCTGCGCCATGCGAATCTGGCCGCTGAAGTTGGTATCCATTTGGCGCGAGACCTCGTCATCCGACATGTCCTCGACCGGGCCATAGAGGCCGTAGCCGGCGTTGTTGAACAGCGCGTCGATGCGCCCAAAGCGGGCCAGGCCGGCGGCCGCGGCGGCGTCAATCGAGCCGCGCTCGGTCACGTCACAGCGGACGATCTCGACCATGTTCGCTGGGATCCGATCGAGGTTGGCATGGTCGCGGTCGGGGTTGCGCATCGTGGCGATGATTGGATGTCCGCGCGACGCGAGTTCTTCCGCGGCGGCGAGACCGAAGCCTCGTGACGCCCCAGTGATCAGCGTGACCTGTTCAGTGAGTACCATGAGAGTGACGTTCCAATCTGTCTGATCTGCCGTCGACCTATGCAGATGGTAGAGAGAGGCCTAAGCGGGAGCCGATGTGGAATGGTTGACCGAGCCGTGGACGTTCGAGTTCATGCAGCGAGCCCTGTTGGCCGGCGTGATCGTATCGATTGCGGCGGCGATGGTCGGGGTGTTTGTCGTCCTGCGCGGCCTGGCGTTCCTCGGTGACGCCGTCGCGCACACGCAACTGGCTGGCGCCGCCGTGGCCTTGGTGCTGGGCGGCGGTGCGGTGCTGATCACGCTCGGAGCGGGCATCGCCGCGGTGTTGACGGCGCTCGGCGTCGCGTTGCTCACGATTCGCGGACGCCTCCGAGAAGACACCGCGATCGGGATTATGTTCGCCGGCTTTTTCGCGCTCGGCGTCGTGCTGATCTCTCGCGAGCGAACATTTGCGATTGATCTGGGGTCGTTGCTGGTCGGCCACATTCTGGGCGCGTCGTGGGCTGATTTGGCCGTCATGGCGGCGATCACCGCCGTCGTGTTGATCGCGGTGCTGGCCTTTCTGCCCGAGCTGCGCTTCACCTCCTACGACCCAGAGGTCGCCGCGGTCTCTGGCGTCCCTGTGACGCTGATTCAAGTCGGACTGCTGGTCCTGATCGCGCTCGCGACGGTGGTCGCCTTCCGCCTGGTCGGTGTGATCCTGGCGGTGGCGATGCTCGTCACACCGGCGGCAACGGCAGTGTTGCTCACGCGCCGTCTGCCGGCGATGATGCTGGTCGCGATCGGGGTCGGCGTCGCCTCCACCGTGGCTGGCTTGTACGCCTCGTTCCACGTCGACCTCGCGGCGGGCCCCACCGTCGTGCTGGCGGCGGTGGTGTTGATGATTACGTCGTTCATTCTGAGCCCGCGCGGCCTGCGCGGCGCGCTGCCGAACCTCGCGGAGACGTTCGGTCTCGTGGAGGATGAAGCGTCGACCGGCTGGCGCCGCACGGCGCGGCTGTGTTGGGGCGCGTGCTGCAAGGCGGGCGACGTCTGCTGGGGCGCCTGCTGCCGCGTCGGCGGACGACTGACGCCCGGCAACTGAGCGCTCGCTATGACTCATTATGACTTGAAGAGTTGCTCGCGGTACCAGCGCAGCTCGTCGATCGACTCGCGGATGTCGTCCAACGCGCGGTGTCGTTCCTGTTTGGTGAACGGTTCCAGATCGGGGTACCAGCGCTGGGCGAGATCCTTCAGCGTCGACACGTCCACGATGCGGTAGTGCAGCCACTCGACGACCGAGGGCATTTCGCGGTACATGAATCGCTTGTCGACGTGTACGGAGTTGCCGCAGAGCGGGGCGGTGCCGGATTTCGTCCACGCCCGGACGAATTCGGCGACCTCCTGATCGGCCTGCTCGATTGAGACGCTCGACGCTTTGACCCGTTCGATCAGTCCCGAGCCGCCGTGCGTGTTGCGATTCCAGTCGTTCATCACGCTGAGTTCCTCGTCCGACCGATGAATGGCCAGCTCCGGCCCATGCGCGACGATGTTCAGCTCGGAGTCGGTGATCAGCACGGCGACCTCGATGATGCGGTCGACGTTGGGGTCGAGACCGGTCATCTCCAGATCGATCCAGACCATGTGGTGCTCGGAGCGCACGGGCTGGGGTCGGGCGGAGTCGCTCATCTCCCGCTGCGCAGGGCCTTGAGCACGGCTTGCGCGTGGTCGGCCGCCTTGGCCCGCTTCCAGACCTTGATCAGCGTGCCATCGGGGCCGATCACGAAGGTGGCCCGGGTCATGCCGATGCTGGTGCGTCCGTAGAGCGTCTTTTCGCCCCAGGCGCCGTAGCGCGTCGCCACTTCGGCGTCGGTGTCAACGAGCAACGGGAAGTTCAGCTCGTACTTCGCGCGGAACTGCTGGTGCGACTCTGCGGAGTCGGTCGAGACGCCCAGCACGACCGCACCCTCGGCGCTGATGTCCGACATGTCGTCGCGGAACGAGCAAGCCTGCTTGGTACAGCCGGGCGTGTCGTCGCGCGGATAGAAGTAGAGCACGACCGTCTGGCCCGCGTAGTCGGCTAGACGGTGCAGCGCGCCGTCCTGGTCGGGGAGCTCGAAGTCGGGCGCGAGGTCGCCGCGGGCAAGCGTGACAGGCATGTTCGCTCCTACTCAGTGTGCAGCACGGGGCTGCCGTGATGATGGATCAGCAGCCAGGTGCCAGGCGGTGTGTCGGCGTTGTCCGAGAGGTCGGCGCGATCGGATCGCTGATAGACGTTGGTGGCCACGATCGGCACACCAGCGACCACCTCTCGTCCGGCGACGACGCCGATATCACCGATCACGCGGGCATCCTCGGCCGCGAACACGATTCGCGGCTGGTCGGGGTTGGTCAGGATCGCGCGCCAGGTGCGCTGGACGGCTTCGTGGCCCTTGGTGACGTTGCGGTGCGGGTGGATGCAGGTCACATCGTCCGAGCGCTGCCAGAGGTCGGCCATGGCCTCGGTGTCGCGGTTGTTGAAGGCCTCGTAGAAGGCGCGATTGGCCTCGAGCACCGCGTGGCGATCTGCATCAGGGTCGCGCTCGCCATCCATCGGCAGCCTCCCAGAGCCTTATCCGCGCGTATGCTCACTTCCATGAGAAGCATACGAAAGTCCCTCGCCGTCGTCTCGCTGATCGCGGCCGTCGCTGCAGGATGCAGCGACGCCGTGCCTGAGGCGAACCAACCAGCGCCAGCGCAGCAAGTCCAACCGGCCGAGCCAGATCGGCAGGCCAGCCAATCCGAGCAATCGGCCGCGATCGAGCCGCAGCAAGCGCAGGCTGACCGATCTGACAGGTCTGGCCAGTCTGAACAGCCTGAACAGTCTGGGCAATCGGGGCAGTCTGGGCAGGCGCAGGACGAACCGCAGGCACAGCAACAGGCCGCTGCGCCGCCCGATGATCCGACCTACCTCCCGCGCGACGCGACGGAAACGGCTGAGGGCATCCGAATCATCCGCGATTCCGAGCGGCCTGAGTATTTCGGCACAGATTGGACCACCGACTGGGGCATCCGACTGGTCGAGTTCGACGAGCTGTCACAGGGCGCGTTCCGCGATGCGATTCCAGCCATCTCCGAGCCACGCTACTGGTCGTTGGAGGAAGCGGCTGAGACGTATCCGGACAATGCGCCGCTGGTCCACGTGGACGTCAATGGCGATGTGCGCGGCTTTCCGTTGGACATCATGATTTTCCACGAGATCGTGAACGATGTGATCGGCGGCGTGCCGGTCTCCGTGACGTTCTGCCCGCTGTGCAATACGGCGATTGCGTTTGAATCGCAAGTCGGCGACGAGGTGTTGCGCTTCGGCGTCTCGGGGTTGCTGCGCAACTCGGACCTGGTGATGTACGACCGCAACACCGAATCGCTCTGGCAGCAGTCGTCGGGCCGCGCGATCGTGGGTGTGATGGTCGGCGCACGGCTTACCTACGTACCGGCCACGATCGTGACGCTGGGTCACTTGCGCGAGTCATTCCCGGACGCGCTGGTGATGTCGAGGGACACGGGTTGGCCGCGCTCCTACGGCCAGAATCCCTACCGCGGCTACGACGATCCAGAGCGGGGCGGGCCGTACTACTACTTCTTCGACCGCGAGACGATCGACGAGCGGCTGCCGCCGGCCGAGCGTGTGGTGAGCATCGAAGGGCCGTCCGGCGCGGCGATCGCATACGCGTGGTCGGGGCTGTCGGCCGACCGCGTGATCCAGGACGACTTCGACGGCCTTGAGCTGGTCGTCTTCTGGGTGCCGGGCGCGCTCTCGGCGTTGGACAACGGGTTCATCGAGGCGTCGCGAGAGGTGGGGACGACGGCCGTCTTTGCGCGCTCAGTGGGCGGCCGCGAGCTCACGTTTGTCCCCAACTGGCGGGACGAATCGCGGCAGACGTTCGTCGACAATGAGACGGACTCGGTCTGGAACATCTTCGGCATCGCGGTCGAGGGCGAGCTGGCTGGGTCGCGACTGACGCGCGTGGTCCACTCCGACCACTTCTGGTTTGCCTGGCAGGCGTTTCACCCTGACTCCGAGGTGGTGCTGAGCGCGCGCCAAGCGACGGCGGGAGGCTGACGCCTTCCCTTCAGGGGTCTGCTGGGGGCAGAAGACCGAGCGGACTGGGAACGGGACCCCCTGTAGTCCCCCCGCTCTGGCGGGGGGACATGGAAGTGGTGCAGCCCCTTGGCGGGGGCCGCGGGAGCCTGGTTAGTCGATCAGTTCGACCTCGTCGCCCAGGCGAACGGTGCCCGGCTCCAGCACGTTGCAGTAGCTGCCCAGGTGCTGCTTGGTGTTCTCGATCAATGCTCGTCCGACCGCACGGCTCGAGCCAAAGTCCCGTTGCGCGTGGGAAGGAACGGAACAGCGCACGGTGGTCGTCATGAGCTCGATCATCACCTCGCCGAGGCGCAGCTTCTTGCCGGTCCAATCGACCTCCAGCAGGTTCGCGTCGCCGCCGGTGTCGATCAGGAAGTTGGGGCGGAAGCGGCGCACGTCGACGTCATCGCCGCCGCCAGCCGCGGCCAGCGCACTCAGCGAAGACGTCGTCATGATGTGCACCGGATAGCAGTCAAAGTACGTGCCCGGCGGCGTCGAGAATCCCCGCAAATCTTCCGGCAACCCCGAGAGATCGGGGATCGGATCATCCTCTTCCAGGTTGAAGACCTCGCGCAGCATGGCGATTGGATCGACGCCGTCGGGCGCCGGCGCGCGTCGATAGTGCTCGAGGTCGTCCTTGGGATGCAGCGGGGTCAGCGTCACGGGCCGGCCGACGGCATCAGAGAGCGCGGCATCGCGGTCGTCCTGGCTCGAATCGATCGCGGCATCATCAGGCGTCGTGATCGCCAGCGATGGCGAGCGGGAGTTCAGCGTCGGCTCGGACGTGTAGGACGCGCGGAAGTGGAGCAGTTTCGGAATCTGGCGGGCGCTGCGTGTTTCGTCGGCCTCGACTTCGCGCACCGCCCAGCCACGGTCGCCGGCGACGCCGTTCGCGTCGACCGAGGCAGATTCGATCTGCTCCCCACCCATCGACTTCACCGGATAGCGCCAGATCTGGTTGACGGTTCCAACGGTCATTGCCGTGCTCTCTTCCAATGGCTAGGCGTCTGTATTGCGCTGCACTGCACGGCAGGGTAGCGAATAGGCGATACATGAGTGATCTAGTAATGTTTGTCATGATTGAAGCAGTAGGGCAACCATGACCACCGCGACCGCACCACCATCGCTCGACACCCTGGATTGGCTCGAGGCTGAAGCGATCCACATCATTCGTGAAGTCGCCGCCGAGCTCGAGCGGCCGTGTCTGCTCTTTTCCGGTGGCAAGGACTCGATCGTGATGCTGCGCTTGGCCGAGAAGGCGTTCTGGCCGGCCCGCATTCCCTTTCCGGTGATGCACGTCGATACGGGGCACAACTTTCCTGAGGCGATTGAGTACCGCGACCGCCGTGCTGCGGAACTGGGCGTCGAGTTGATCGTGGCATCGGTGCAGGCATCGATTGATCTAGGCCGCGTGGTCGAGGAAACGGGTCCGCGCGCGTCGCGCAACCGTCTGCAGACGACGACCTTGCTGGACGCCGTCGCCGAGCATCGGTTCGACGCGCTGTTCGGCGGCGCACGCCGCGACGAGGAGAAGGCGCGCGCCAAGGAGCGCATCTTCTCCTTCCGCGACGCGTTCGGTCAGTGGGATCCGTCCAACCAGCGGCCGGAGCTCTGGAACCTGTACAACGGACGGCTTACGCGCGACGAGCACATCCGCGCATTCCCGCTCTCGAACTGGACCGAGCTCGACGTCTGGCAGTACATCAAGCGTGAGAGCCTGGAGATTCCATCGATCTACTTCGCGCACGAGCGGCAGATGTTCGAGCGCGACGGCATGCTCTTTCCCGTCTCGGAGTTCGTGCCTCGCCTGCCCGGCGAGGATGCGTTCGCGGCACGCGTGCGATTCCGCACCGTCGGTGACATGACCTGCACGGCGGGCGTCCGCTCTGGTGCGGTGACGCTGGAGGAGGTCGTAGCAGAGATCGCCGCCACGCGCGTCACCGAACGCGGCGAGACAAGGGCCGACGACCGATTCTCGGAAGCGGCCATGGAAGACCGCAAGCGCGAGGGATACTTCTGATGACGACCGCCACCATCGACGCGACCTCCGACGGCGCAGACCCGTTCGGCCCTGACCACCGGTCGTTGCTGCGTCTGGCCACCGCGGGATCGGTCGACGACGGCAAGTCGACGCTGATTGGCCGGCTGCTCTTCGACGCCAAGCAGACCTTCGTCGACCAGATGGAAGCGATCGAGCGGAGTTCGCGATCGCGGGGCGAGGACGAGGTGAACCTGGCGTATCTGACCGACGGTCTGCGTTCGGAGCGCGAGCAGGGCATCACGATCGATGTGGCGTACCGCTACTTCTCGACGCCGCGCCGCAAGTTCATTCTGGCCGACACGCCGGGCCACGTGCAGTACACCCGCAACATGGTCACCGGCGCATCGACCGCCGACGCCGCGCTGCTGCTGGTTGACGCGCGACGCGGCGTGGTCGAACAGACGCGCCGCCATGCGTATCTGTCGCAGCTGCTGGGCATTCGACGCTTCGTGCTCTGTGTGAACAAGATGGACTTGGTCGACTGGAACCAACAGACCTTCGACGAGATCTCGGCGGGATTCAGGCGGTTCGCGTCCAGGATGGGTGTGACCGACGTCGATGCGATCCCGATCTCCGCCAAGCTGGGCGACTGGGTGGTCGCGCCGTCTCAGGCGATGTCCTGGTACGGCGGCCCGCCACTGCTCGAGCTGCTCGAAACGCTCGATGCGTCCCAACCGCCGCAGCGTCGACCGGCGCGCTTCCCCGTCCAGTACGTGATTCGTCCGTTGCGCGATGAGTACCACGACTATCGCGGTTACGCCGGCAGCGTGGCCTCGGGCATCCTGCGGACGGGCGACCGCGTGACGGTGCTGCCGTCGGGCGTTGAGACGACGATCGCGGGCATCGATTCCTACGGCACGTCGCTGTCCGAGGCGTCCGCGGGGATGGCTGTTTCGGTGCGCCTGGCCGATCAGTTGGATGTACGGCGGGGATCGATGATCGCAGCGGCTGACGAACCGCCGATGGTCGTATCGCAGATTGATGCGCATGTCTGCTGGATGAGCGAGCGCGGACCGCTGCGCGTGGGCGACAAGCTGACGATCAAGCAGACATCGCAGACGACGCGGGCGCTGGTCGAAGAGATCGGCGCTCGGCTCGATGTCAACACCCTGGACTACGACCTGACGGCGCGGCAGCTGTCGCTGAACGAGATTGGCCGCGTGCGGCTGCGTCTGATGGCGCCCCTTGCGGTCGACCGATACGCTGAATCCCGCGAGACGGGGGCCTGCATCCTGATTGACGAGGCGACCGCCGCGACCGTCGGTGCTGGGATGATCGATTCTGGGGAGTAACGGCCATGCGCGGCGGTCCAGTTCGACATGGATCGCTGCTGCTCTGTGTGTCGGCGTTCGCGGTGCTGTTGGTGCTGGCGGCGTTGCTCACGTCATGCGCTTCGGAGATCAACGAGGACGAACTGATCCTCGCCACCACGACCTCGCTCAACGACTCCGGTCTGCTCGACGATCTCGCACCGATCTTTGAATCGGAGACGGGCGTGTCGGTCAAGATCATCTCGGTCGGTACTGGTGCGGCGCTGCGCATGGGCGCAGAGGGCGATGCTGACGTCCTGCTGACCCATGCCCCCGACGCGGAGCGCGCGTTGGTCGAGAACGGCGACGTCAGCAGTCGCACGCTGGTCGCCTACAACGACTTCGTGATCGTGGGACCTCCCGATGATCCAGCTGGCATTGCGGGCATGCGCGACGTGGCGGCGGCGCTCCGACAGATCGCCGTACATGGTGCATCGGGCGCAGCGGGCGCAGCCGCCTTTGCGTCGCGCGGCGACGACAGCGGGACGCACAAGAAGGAGATCGCGCTGTGGGACGCGGCGGGGCTGGCGCCGTCGTTTGAGACGGATGATTGGTACGAAGAGGTCGGCCAGGGCATGTCGGCCACGCTGACGGTCGCCAATCAGCGCGGCGCGTACACCCTGACGGATCGCGGCACGTACCTGGCGCTGTCGACGGACATTGCTGAGCTCGTGCCTCTGGTCGAGGGCGACGCACGGCTGCTCAACTTCTACAGCGTGATGGAGGTTGACAGCGGCAAGGGACGGATCAACAGCGAGGCCGCTGCGGCGTTCCGGGATTTCCTGCTGCGCGGCGACATCCAGGCGATGATTGGCGACTACTTGCGCGCGGAGTACGGACGTTCTCTCTTCATCCCGGCCGGCGGCGAGACAGAGTCGGCCGTTGCCGAGCGAGCTCGAGCCGAGTGACGCCGCTGGCGCGCAGATAAGATCGGCGCATGGAACTGATCTGGGACGGCATCCGCGAGGCGGCGCGACTGTGGTGGGCTGGCGACGCGCAAATCATTGAGATCACGCTGCGCACGCTGGCCATTTCGTCGGCGGCGACGGCGCTCGCGCTGGTCGTCGGCATCCCGCTGGGCGCGGTGCTGGCACTGCGCCGATTCTGGGGTCGCGGGCTGCTGGTGGCGTCGGTCAACACCGGCATGGGGATGCCGCCGGTGGTGATCGGCCTCTTGGTCGCGCTCGTGCTGTGGCGATCGGGCCCGCTCGGTGGATTGGATCAGATATACACACCGACGGCGATGGTGATCGCGCAGCTGCTGCTCAGTCTGCCCATGGTGGTGGGCTTTTCACTGGCCTCGATTCAGTCGATCAATCCGCGCCTGATCGGTCAGATGTGGGCGATGGGCGCCAATCGTTGGCAGGTGCTGTGGCTGCTGATCCGCGAGACGCGGCTGGGTCTGCTGGCCGCGGTGATGGCGGGCTTCGGCGGGGCGATCTCAGAGGTCGGCGCGTCGTTGCAGGTCGGCGGCAACCTGGCGGGCGAGACGCGCGTGCTGACCACCGCGATGGTGCTGGAAACGGGGCGCGGCAACTTCGAAGTGGCCATTGCGCTGGGCGTCGTGCTGGTCGTGCTCGCATTCGCGGTCAACCTGATCCTGACGGCTGTCCAACAGCGCCGGTTCATCACGTGACCGCGTCCGACGCTCATCTCCAGGTCCGAGACCTCAGCGTCCACCGTGGCAGCGTGGAAGTGCTGGACATCGCCGAGATTGACATCCCGCGCGGCCAGGTCACGGTCGTGATCGGTCCCAACGGCTGCGGCAAGTCCACCTTGCTGGGCGCGCTCCAGCTGGTCCTGCATCCGACGCGGGGCGAGCTCTTGCTCGACGGTGAACCGATGTCCGCCAATCCCGTGCGGACGAGGCGGCGCATGTCTGCGGCGTTCCAGGAACCGCTGCTGCTGAGCATGTCGGTGCAATCCAACGTCGAGCTGCCGCTTCGGCTGCGCGGCGTCGATCGCGATCAGCGGCGCGGTGCCGCCGAGCTCTGGTTGGAACGATTCGGCGTCGCGCATCTCGCTGATCGACACGCTCGGCAGCTGTCCGGCGGTGAGGCGCAGCGAGTCAGCCTCGCGAGAGCCTTCGCCTCGCAGCCCGAAGTGATGCTCCTGGACGAACCGTTTGCCGGCGTGGATGCGCCGACCCGTGCCGGGTTGATCGCTGACTTTGCCCAGATTCTGTCTGTCACCCGTCCGACGACCGTGCTCGTCACGCACGACCGTGATGAGGCGCTGCGACTCGGAGATTACGCCGTGCTCTTGATTGATGGCCGGGTCAGACAAACAGGCGAACCGCTCGACATCTTCGATCACCCACTGGATCGTGAGGTGGCGGAGTTTGTGGGCATGGACAACGTGATCGAACGTTCGCGCTGGCCGTGGCCGATTGCTGCCTCCGACGGCGGCTACGTGTGTGTTCGCTCGGAGCAGCTGTCGCTGAGCCGCGGCAGCGGAGCGGTCGTGCGCAAGGTGGAACTGATTGGGCCGATGGTCAGCGTGTCAGTCGACGTGGACGGCGTACTGTTGGCGGCGCAGGTCTCACGGCCGCAATGGTCGGCGCTCGGGGTCGGCGTGGGCGATGAGGTGGCAGTCTGCGCCGATGCGGAAGCGATCCACATCATCGCAGCGGAACAGGGGACCCCCACCTAGCCTCCCCCAGAGGGGGAGGGATCGAGCTGCCTCAGAGGGAGAGGGGCTGGCTAGCGGCGGAGCCTGGAGAGGATGCCGCCGGTGCGCGCATTCTCGACGCCGAAGATGCTTGCCAGTTCCGCCGATGACGGCTCCGTGGCGACATGTTCGCCGTCGACCAGGACGGTCGGCACAGAGCGGCTGCCGCGGTTCAGCGCTTCCACGATCTGCACGGCGGACGGGTCTTCCTCAATGTCAATCGTGCGGTAGGCGATCTCGTGCTGGTCGAGGAAGTTGACGGCTCGGCGGCAATCACCGCACCAGGCCGTGATGTAGAGCAGGACATCCTGCTCGGCGCCTTCGTTGCTGCGGGCCTCAATCGGACCGGCCGCGGGATCGATCTCGCAAGCCTCGCCGATCTGAACGTTGAGTTCGCTCGGTTGGTCGGTCACGTCAGCTCCTTGCTGCCATTTGTTGGTGGGTTCGTGTGTTGTGTTGACCATTATGCATGGTCTGCGACCGGGATGCGGTGGAGCTTGAGAAAGTTCGTCGGCGAGCCTTGGCCGAGCGGCAGTCCGCCGGTCACGACGATGGCGTCGCCGGCCGCCAAGCCGAGCTCACGAACTGCGGCGCGCTCGACATCGCGGAGCATTTCCTCGATGGTGTCGGGCGGATCACAGTGACGCGGATCGACGCCCCAGCTGAGTGCCAGTCGCTGCATCACCGGGTCGGTCGGCGCGAGCACGACCGTTGGGACTGGCAGGCGGACCTGAGAGATGAGGCGGCCGGACCGTCCGCTGACGGTGAAGACGATCACTGCCTTGACCTGCGGGTGCTGCTCGACCGCCGTGGCGACGGCCTGGCTGATGGTGCGCGCGGTGTCGCTGGAGAGCTCGACCGATCGTGACGTGCGCTGCGGATCGCCCTGCTCGGCAGTGCGGATGATGCTGTCCATCATCGACACGACCTCGACGGGGTGGCGTCCGACGGCGGTCTCGCCGGAGAGCATGAGCGCATCGGCGCCGTCCCAGACGGCGTTGGCGACATCGGAGGCTTCCGCGCGGGTCGGACGTTGGCGCGTGGTCATCGATTCCAGCATTTGGGTGGCGATGATCACGGGCATCAGCGCACGTCCGGCGGCTGTGATGATCTTGCGCTGGGCGAGCGGCACTTCGGCCGCGCCGAGCTCGACGCCGAGGTCACCGCGCGCGACCATCGCCCCGTCGGACGCCTCGATGATGGCGTCCAGGTTGTCAATCGCCGACACGGTTTCGATCTTGGACACGATGGGCAGATCTCCGCGCGCCTCGCCGACGGCCTGGCGGGCAAGATCGAGGTCTTCGCGATCGCGCACAAAGGAGAGCGCCAGACAATCGAGGCCGTGTTCGACGGCGAACTGCACGGCGGCGCGGTCGGACTCGGTGACGGCTGGCAGCTGCCGTCCCGCGCCAGGCGCGTGCAGTCCGGCGCGAGCGGTCAAGGGTCCGCCTCCGCGCACCTCGGTGCGGATGCGCGGGCCGTCGATCGATTCCACGAGCAGGTCCAGCTCACCGTCGCGCAGGTAGACGCGGCCGCCCAACTCGATCTCATCAATGAGGGCGGCGTAGGGGCACGAGACAGTCAGGATGCCGGCGACCGAGCGGCTGGCGGCATTGGAACCGGTGATGATATCGAGCCGCTCGCCTCGGTAGATCTCGGTGCCATCTGGGACGGAGCCGATCCGAATCTTGGGCCCTTGCAGATCGCCGAGGATGGCAATCGGCTTGCCGGTCTCGCGCTGTGCCAGCCGCACGGAGTCCACGGCGCTGCGCCATGAGTGCACGTCTCCGTGCGAAAAGTTGATTCGGGCCACATCGAGCCCGGCCTTGACGAGTCCAAGCACGCTCTGAGGATCGCTGGACGCTGGCCCGAGTGTGGCGACAATCTTGGCGCGTCGGTGGTCGGTCATGACTCCAGCGTATTGCCCCAGCGGCAGGAGAGCGTGGTTGAGAGGGCATCATCGCGTTAACGCAGCGAGCCGCCCCTGCGGCTGCGGGGGCGGCTCGTGACCGTTGGTCTGGGCCGTGAGTTAGTAGGCCGGGGCCGGCGGCGCGGCCATGGCGTTCGCGTCCTGCTTCTCGGTGACCAGGCAGTTGGTGGTCAGGACCATGCCGGCGATCGAGACGGCGTTTTCGAGCGCCGCGCGGGTGACCATCGCCGGGTCCGCGATACCCATGTCGATCATGTCGCCGTACTCGCTGGTCGCGGCGTTGTAGCCGTAGTTGGCGGTCTCGGCGTCCTTGACCGACTGGACGATGACGGAGCCATCCTGGCCGGCGTTGATCGCGATGCGGCGCATCGGCTCTTCCAGCGCGCGGTTGAGGATGCTGACGCCGGTCGCCTCGTCGCCGTCGAGCGTGACATTGCCGAGCGCCGGGATGACGTTGATCAGGGCGACACCGCCGCCGGGGACCATGCCCTCTTCGACGGCTGCGCGGGTCGCGGACAGTGCGTCCTCGACGCGGTGCTTGCGCTCCTTGAGCTCAACCTCGGTGGCCGCACCGACCTTGATCACGGCGACGGAGTTGGAGAGCTTGCCGAGTCGCTCCTGGGCCTTTTCGCGGTCCCAGTCGCTCTTGGCGGCCTCGTAGACGTGTCGGATCTGGTTGATGCGGTCGTCGATCTGCGCGGCGTCGCCGTTGCCCTCGATGATGGTGGAGGCTTCCTTGGAGGCGATGAAGCGTCGTGCGCGGCCGAGTTGGGCGATGTCGGCGGTGTCAAGCTGGCCGCCGAGCTGCTCGGAGATGACCTCGCCGCCGGTCAGGGTGGCGATGTCGCCGAGGTTGTCCTTCTGGCGGTCGCCGAAGCCGGGAGCCTTGACGGCGATCACGTTGATCGTGCCGCGCAGCTTGTTGACGGCCAGCGTCGCCAGTGCTTCGCCATCCACGTCGGAGGCGATGATGACCAGGTTCTTGGTCACCTTGAGCACTCTCTCGAGCAGCGGCAAGATGTCCTGCACGGCCGAGATCTTCTTGTCGGTGACGAGGATGTAGGGGTCCTCAATCTCCGCTTCCATGCGGTCGGGGTTGGTGACGAAGTACGGCGAGATGTAGCCGCGGTCGAACTGCATGCCGTCGACGTACTCGACCTCAGAGCGGATGCCTTTGCCCTCTTCGACGGTGATCACGCCGTCCTTGCCGACCTTTTCCATGACCTCGCCGATCAGCTCGCCGATGTTGGGGTCGGCGGCCGAGATGCCGGCGATCTGCGACATCTGCTCGCGCGTGGTGACGCGGACGGCCTTCTCACGGATGGCGTCGGAGAGGACCTCAGCGCCCTGCTCGAGGCCGCGCTTGAGGGCCATCGGGTTGGCCCCGGCGGCGACGTTGCGCATGCCCTCGTTGACGATGGCCTGGGCCAGCACGGTCGCGGTGGTTGTGCCGTCACCGGCGATGTCGTTGGTCTTGGACGCGACTTCCTTGGCGAGCTGAGCGCCGATGTTGTGGAAGGGGTCTTCCAGGTCGATGTCGCGAGCGATGGTGACGCCGTCGTTGGTGATCGTCGGCGCGCCGAAGGTCTTGGCCAGGACGACGTTGCGTCCCTTGGGGCCAAGCGTGATCTTGACGGCGTCGGCGAGGGCGTCAATGCCGTCGCGCAGCGCCTGGCGGGCTTCCTCATCGAACAGAAGTGCCTTGGCCATTGTGTGCAGTCTCCTCCGTGTTGACCGTGCCGGTTCTGGTTGCAGCAGCTGGGGTGCTAGCACTCACAGGGAGAGAGTGCCAACACGTGCATTGTGTCGAAAGTCGCCACCAAACGCAAGTGGTCTGACGTTCAGCGCACCACTTATGGTCACGCGCGTCCAAGCGTTGGCGGCGGAGCTGTTAAGTCCGCTACAGGAGCCAGCCGAATCGTGACCGGTCGGGTGGCGCGCTCCGTGAGAGTCGGCAGACCGCGACCGCCTGAATGTCCGACGTTGGCACGGCGCCAAAGCGTCTGCTATCGCTGCTGCGCGACGGTTGATCGCCGATCACGAACCAGCCGGTCGATTCCTGAGTCAGCGCACGCTTGATCAGCAGGCGGCCATTGCGGCGCGCATGCCGTCGGAAGGCGACGATGCTGCCGGCGCGGATCGGCCGCAGGCGGGGCGAGACGCCGATCACGACGTCGCCCTCCTGCAGCGTCGGCGACATGGAGTCACCCTCGACGCGCAGCAGCGACAGGAATGGGGTCAAGACCGCGAACGCTGACCGCTAGAAGTCGAAGTCGTCCATGCCGAAGTCATCGTGGCTGTGGCCGTGCCCGTGGTCATGGCCGTGACCGCCCATGCCCATGCCTCCCATGTCGGGCATACCCATGTCTCCCATGTCGAAGTCGTCGAAGGAGGATCCAGAGGCTCCAGTGTGGATGGCGACGCCGGCGCCGAAGACGCGGGCGCCGACGCCGTCGTCGCACTTGGGGCAGTCGGGCGATTCGGGCGCTTGACCCATCTTGGCGAGGACGTCGAAGACGTCGGCGCAGGCGGGGCACTTGTACTCGTACATTGGCATAGCGGACTCCTCCAGCGAGCTCACGCAGCGGCGTTGGCTTGTTGCTCGTATCTTACGACGGTGACCTGCACGCCGACGAGGGAGCGTGCCTGGACAGGAGTGAGCGATGCCCGACATTCGAGACTATTGCGACCGCCTCTGGCGCGGCGAGATCGATGTGGTCCACGAGGCGCACCCGGTCGTCTCACCCTGGAACGACCGCCAGCCGACCGAGCTGGACGACGGCTTCCTCTACATCAAGTCAGCGGCGTCGATGAACACGATCGACACTGGTGACGGCCTGGTCATGCTGGACACCGGTACGGCGCGGGACGCCGAAGGTCTGTACTCAGCCGTGCGCGACTGGCGACCGGATGATCCGTTGCGAGCCGCGGTGTTCTCGCATCATCATGTGGACCACATCTTCGGCGTCGGCAAGTTCGACGCGGAGGCGGAGTCGAAGGGCCAAGCGCGGCCGATTGTCTACGGACAGCAGCACATTCCCTCGCACTTCGACCGCTACAAGCGGACGGTCGGCTACAACACGGCAATCAACTCGCGGCAGTTCATCCGACCGGGGATGGACGCGGAGCAGGTCCGACTGCCGTGGCCGGACACCTTTCGCTATCCGGATGTGACGTTCGACAAGCAGATTCAGTTCAGCGTCGGCGAGCTGACCTTTGAGGTCCGACACGCTCGCGGCGAGACGGAGGATGCCGCCTGGACGTACATCCCGGAGAAGAAATGGCTGTTCCCCGGCGACCTGTTCATCTGGGCGGTGCCGAATGCAGGCAATCCGCAGAAGGCGCAGCGCTGGGTCGGTGAGTGGGCTGCGGGGCTCCGCCAGATGGCGGGCATGGGCGCGGAGCTGATGAGCCCCGGTCATGGACTGCCGATCTTCGGCGCGGACCGCATCGCCGAGGCGCTCAACGACACCGCCGACCTGCTGGAGTCGATCGAGAACCAGACGCTGGCGATGATGAATCTCGGCTACACGCTGGATCGCATCCTGCACGAGATTGCAATGCCTGAGGACTTGCTCGCGAAGCCCTGGTTGAGCTCAGCGTACGACCATCCGGAGTTCATCGTGCACACCGTCTGGCGATACTTCGCGGGCTGGTACGAGGGCGAGCCGGACCGTCTGCTGCCGGCACCGAGATCGGCAGAGGCGGCAGAATGGATCACGCTCGCGGGCGGTGTGCAGCCAGTGCTCGATCGGGCGCAGGCGCACATGCAGACAGGCAACCTGCAGCTGGCCTGCCACCTGATCGAGGGTGCTGCGCTAGCCGCGCCGCACAGTCCCGAGGTGCACGCGCTGCGCTCGGAGATCTACGACGCCCGCGCCAATGAGCAGGATTCATCGATGGCGCGCGGAGTCTTCGCCTGGGCTGCGTCGAGCAGTCGGCACGGACGGCGGGATTACTTCAATCCGTAGGCTTCGACAGTTCCTCGTACAAGGTCAACAGCGA
>JAJEBU010000009.1 GCA_022822375.1 Dehalococcoidia bacterium | reverse complement strand
TCCCGTCGACCTGATCGATGGCGAGGCGCTCTGTGAGCTGCTCCGCGAGCACTCGCTCGGCGTGCGGACGACCACGCGCGTGGTCGAAGACATCATCATCGACGACGCCTACTTCAACCAGTTTGACGCGGCTGAGGAGAGCTCATGAGGAATGTACTCGTCGACATTGCTGTGGCCCTGCTCATCCTCATTGCCGGCGGATCGATCCTGAACGCCATCGTCGGTGTCGACGAGGGCGAGACCGCGCCCGGCTGGGTGGGCATCCTGCCCCTCGTGCTGGCGATGATCTGGCTGTTCTGGCGGACATCTCGACGGCGGCGGCAGGCGCAGGAACGGACGGAGACGCGCGAGGCTGAGGACGCTGTCGCGGTGGAATCGATCCCGGACGATGGCTATCGCGATGACGTTGACGATGATCGCCGCTTCAATCTCAGCATTGACGTCGGCGATCCTGATGACTCGGTGGGCGATGTCGAACCGTCCAGCGGGGCGTTGGACGACTCCGTCTGGCGCGGACGCCTGGAATCAGCCGTCCGCAATCTGGGACGTGACGCCTTTGAGCAGTTCACCCTGCGGATGGTCGAGGCGCTGGAACTGACTGATGTGTCGGTCGAGCGGATCGCCTTTGACGGCGCCGTCGAGTGCCTGGGCCGCGAGGTCGACGGCGACGCGTCGGTCTACGTGATCTGCCGCCGATCCTTCGGATCGCTGGGCGCCAACCAGGTTCGTGATCTGCGTCAGCTGATGGAAGGCAAGGCCGACGAGGGCCTGTTCATCTCCAACGCCGACTTCTCCAGTGCGGCGGTGCGGGAAGCCGAGAGCGGCGACGCGCCGATCGAGCTGGTTGACGGATCAGAACTGCTCGACCTGATGCTTGAGCAGCGCATCGGGCTGACGTTCGATGCGTCGGGCTCGGTCACGGGCGTGGACCACGACTGGTTCCGCGGCCTCGACGATGGACGCTACTGAGAGGGAGGCGGCGATGTCAGAATCAGCGACCGTGGGAGTGCTGCCCGGCGACGACGCAGCGCCCGAGGCCGTGCACGCCTCGATGTCCGTGCTGCAGGCGATGGAGCTGCCGATTGCCTTCGAGCTGCTGCCCGACGGCGCCGAGCTCGCCCGCGATATGTCGCGCGAGGAAGGCGAGCGTTTGGTGATCGAGACCGCCGAGCGCTGCGACACCGTGCTCTTCGGCTCGACCAGCGGCCAGACGCCCGGCGTGGGCTACTTCCGCTGGGGCAAGCAGACGTTCGCCAACGTGCGGCCGATCAAGTGGCGGCCTGGGTTCCGCTCGCCGATGGCCCAGCCGGAAGGCATCGACTACGTCATCGTGCGCGAGAACCTGGAGGATCTGTACGCGGGCATCGAAGGCGATCTCTCGGAGGTCGCGGCGTCAGGCCTCGCTGACCGACCGCGCTTCGGCGGCGTCTCGCGGACTCGCGTGCCGGGCGGCTTCGGACACTTCGCCGAGGCCGACGGCCGCTACGCCATCAAGTACTTCACGCGCGCCAACGTCGAGCGCGTTGCCCACTTTGCCTGCCGCCTGACCCAGCAGCGCAAGGCCGAGGGTTATCCCGGCAAGCTGACTTGCTCGGCCAAGACGAACGTGCTCGCGCGTACCGACGGCTGGTTCGTGGAGATCGCCGCCGAGGTTGCGTCGGGCTATTCGGACATCGAGTTCGAGGCGTTCATCGCTGACGACTTCGCGCGCCGCATCGTCGCTTCGCCGCACGACCTCGATGTCGTGCTGCTGCCCAACCTCTACGGCGACATCTTCTCGGACGAGGGCGCGGGCACGATCGGCGGCCTCGGCCTCGCGCCGTCAGGCTGTTTCGGTGAAGATTGGGCCTACTTCGAGTCGGTCCACGGCACCGCGCCCGACATCGCCGGGCAGCACCGCATCAATCCCACCGCCACGATGCTTTCAGCGGTGATGATGCTGCATCATCTGGGCCATCACGAGCAGGCGAACGCGTTGGAGCGCGCCATCGAACAGGTCTACGCCGAGGGCCAGCGTCTGACGCCCGATCAGGGCGGCACGGCGAGCACCGAGCAGTTCGCCGAGGCGGTCATCGACGCGCTCTGACGACGCACACACAGTCGGGCGTCCAGTGGCGTCCAGATTTGCAATCGCTGCTTGGCCCGGCTACATTGGATTCACCAAGTGAAGACTCCATCTGTTTAGATGGAGTCAGGAGCAAGCCCGCGTAGGCCGGCATTATTGGAAAGGGATGCTTGTAGGCGGGGACCGAAGAGAGCACTCCTCCTTGTGCGCCTCGAGGTTTTGGCCTCCCACTTAGGTTTTTCATTCGTATACTAGCCGGCATGGCGCCATTTCTGGTCCCAGAGTTAACCAGCGGACCAGAAGAGCCCCCACCAAGAGGTGGGGGCTCCTTTTTTCTGTCCGGCCCGGCCACTGCGGTTGAGCTTGCTGGCGGGAGCGCATGGGAGTCGAACCCACCCGAGACGGTGCGGACCGCCCCGCATCAGTGTTGAAGACTGTGGAGGACACCGGTCCCCTTCCGCTCCCGTTGCTGTAGAGGTTAGCCGACGAGCTCTTGAATGTGCGGACCAAAGACATTGCGGATCTTGAGCAAGCGCTCGATCATCCACCTGTGAATGTCATCAAGCATCTCCGTGTCGTCGATCCGGCCGTCCCGCTCAATGCGGACCTGGCAGTAGACAGCATTCTCTCTTGGATCCCAAACCAACTCCTCGCCGATCTCCTCGGCAAACTCGGTTTCACGAGACTTGAGACTGTTGAAGAATTCGAGATTGATCGTCTTGTCACCTTTGTACAGAGTCAGTTGCGCCACGGCCTTGCCGTTGTTCATGAACGCCGCTGTGTAGTGGATGCCTGGAATGCCTGACTTGAAGTTGTAGTAGTTCGTGGGCATCGCGACGTTGGCGTTGGTGAAAGCATGTCTCTCCCTTAGCTCGTCCATCAGTTTCTGGAAGAACTCACGATACCGCTCCATCTTTGGTGTCGGTTCACTATTGCTATGCCTACGAGCCGTCTGGCGCTGCCAATCGTTTGGCCAGGCCACAAGGTTGAGTCTTGCTGCCGGATCTGAGTCTCCTATCTTCCAGGTCTCGATCTGCACTCCAAAGAACGCCGTGTCGGTATCCGTCCGTTGATTGAGCCAGTCGATCGCCGCACGGTGTTCCGGACGAAAGCGGCCCGCCACCCAGACGACGACCTGAGCTCCCTTGCCGCCAGCGTAGGTCAACAGCTTGCCCAAGTGGTCGTGGTCGGTTGTGCCGAGCTGATTCTCGATCACGACGACACGTCGGTCGTTGATGTCCCGGGAGTACAGGTCGAGTGAGAAGTCTCCCACTGGCGATTCCGGTTCGGCCGCTTCTAGCTCAAGACCAAGCACGGTGCCCAGGTCGGCGATGTTTTTCGCCAGCCAGGGCGTAAAGTCGTATGGCTCGCTGTTCCACACGTCGCGGACGTCGACTTCTTCGAGCCTGCTCAGTCGCCTCATGGCTCGTTCCTCCCTCGAAAGCGCCGGGTGAGCCTAGCTCACGTAGAGCTCGGCGGTGGCTGGTTGGATTTGCTCGTTGAGGGCTTGCTGGAAGGCTCCCCACCGATCTCCGTAGCTGGAGCGTCGGAAGCGCAGATGCAGGCTCGCTGTCTCCGACGTCTGCGTCGCCGATTCGGTCGCCATGCCGCTCAGGTGCTGGCCGAGAAACTCGAGCAGCGCCGCCTCCGACTGCACATAATCTGCCGCCGGCATCGTCACGATCAGGTCGCGGCCGCCCGGCAACAGCCCCGTCAGCGGCGTGCCCGAGAACAGCCGCTGCACCAGCAGCACCACGAACGAAAACAGCATCAACAACCCGATCAGCTCGTAGTTGTACGTCGCCGCCGTCACTGACGTGCCGATCAGCACCATCAGGTAGCCGATCTCGGCCGGGTCCTTGATCGGCGTGCGAAAGCGAACAAATGACAGGGCGCCGAGCAATCCCAGCGACAGCGGGATCGAGAACTGGATGGAGATGAACAGCGCGGTGATCGCTGGTCCCGCGAGGATGAACACGCGGTGCACGCCCGCGCCGCGCTCCCAGTCTCGATAGAACCACACGTACATCGCCCACAGCACGACCGACGCCGCCAGCGAGACGAGCATCGCGAACAGAAACTCCTCCAGCACAATGTCTGAGCTGGGGCCGAGAATGTCGGGCATGGGACGCTCCTGTTCCTCTGGCTACGCTGATTCCGCGCTCAAGCGCGGCGGCCGCCGCCCAGCACCTGGTCGATGGCCAACAGATACTTGGAGTGCGCGCTGCGCTGCAACCCGAAGCGGCCCAGACCGTCCAGCCGCCGCGGCAGCGGGCCGGACGACTTCAACTCCAGCACCGAGCCATGCACGATCGGACGCCACAACGGCGCTCGCGCGGCGGCGATCGGCGCCGCAGCCTGGACGCGGGTGTCCAGCGAGACACGCAGACCGCTCGCTGCGTCACGCAGGCGTATCCGCTGATAACGGACGAGCACAGCCGGCTCGAGCGACGCGCCCAGCGTCGGTTCGAGTTGACGAGCGAACTCGGCCAACGCTTGCTGCTTGGGCAGGACGAGTCCGCCGCCGAAATTCAGACCCTGCAGCAGCTCGGAATCGAGCCGCAGCCGCCGCTTCGAGGACTCGACGCCGTCGCGCTGCTTGACCTCCAGCCACGCGCCCGCATACGGGTCGACCGGATCGCCGTACCAGCGCAGACGCAGTTTGGACTTCAATCGCTGGCCGTCGGCCGAGTCCCAGTAGGCGTCCAGCTGCGGCGAGTCGAAGTAGCACGACGTGATCACGCCCTCGGGATAGCTGGGATCCGGGCGCAGGCGGGCCCGCAGCCAGGCGGCCAACAGCGGCGCGCGGGCGGCAGAGACGGAATACTTGCGCTCCTCGCGCGCGTCGGACAACGGAGGGCGCTGCATGATCGGCAGGCCGGTAGATATCGGCGATGGCATGAGCGCATCCTAACGGCGCGTTAACATCGGATCGATCACGCGCATGCTGGAGAGGTTGGCCGTGCCGCAGCGAAGTCGTTGGGCTGCCCTCGGTGCGGCGATCGCGGTTGCTGCATTGATCGCCGCGTTCGTCTACGCATCGGCCGGCGACGCGCCCCCGCCGCGCATGATCAGAGCTGCCGCCGGCGTTGCCGGCAACCTCGCCGACCTCGACACTCGCTCCGACCCCGACGGGGTCGTGTTCGACATCGAGACCGTCCGCGTCTACGACATCCAGCTCTCCGAGGAGCATCTGCAGACGCTCGACCGGGACCCGATCGCCGAGCAGTATGTGCCCGGCGCGGTCGTCGTGGACGGCGTCCGATTCGACAACATCGGCGTGCGCTACAAGGGCTACTTCGGCGTCCTCCGCGCCTGCTTTGCGACAGGGGTCAACACGTGCGACAAGCTCTCGTACAAACTGAAGTTCGACCACTACCTGCCCGGCCAGCGCTATCACGGCCTGAAGCGGCTCAACTTCCACCCGATGAGCGGCGACGACGCGCAGATGCGCGAGATTCTGACGTATTGGACCTTTCGAGACGCCGGCGTGGCCGCGCCGCGAGCCGTCTACGCCGAGCTGCGCCTGAACGGCGAGCCTCTGGGACTGTTCACGCTGACCGAGGACATCGACGATCGGTTCATCGCTGACCGCTTCGACGATGTCGGACTCGGTGTGCTGACGAAGGAGTGGTGGCCGGCAAGCCTCGATCATTTGCCGAACCTGGTGGAGCGGCCCCGCGACACGATCGCCCGCGGCCCATCCGACCTGTCGGGGCTGCGAGCGTTCGGCGCTGCCCTGAACGCCGCGGGATCACCGGCGGAGACGTTTGCGGTGCTGGAGTCGTACATGCACGATCTCGACCAGCTCTACCGCTACCTCGCCGCTGACCGACTGACAGACAACTGGGACGGCATCGTCGCCTGGTACTGCACGCCCGAGTGCCGCAATCACAACTTCTTCCTCTACGAACATCCCGCCACAGACGCCTTCACGCTGATCCCCTGGGACACCGAGCACTCGTGGCGCGGGATCAGTCCGATCCGCGAGTACTACGGCATGCCCGACTGGGATGAGCTGCATCGCGGTTGCGAGACCGTCACGGTGTTCTGGAATCTGGAGGGCCGCCCGCCCTACTGCGACCAGATGCTGCATGCCCTCGCCATGCAGGGATGGGAACGCTACATTGCCGCATCGCGCTGGCTGCTGGAAGAGGCGCTGCCCGAGCCAACGCTGCAGGCGCGGGTCAATCAGCTCTCGCGCCTGATCGATCCGTACGTCCGCGCCGACCGCAACGGTCCGGGCGCGCTCGCCTGGCAAGAGGCTGTGCGCGACATCCGCTGGGAGATCGGACAGCGATACGACTACATTGCCGAGAAGATCGCCGATTGGGATCGCGACGAAAGGGCTCCTGCCGATGACTGACCTGATCTTGCGCGGCGGCACGGTCGTGGACGGCAGCGGCGCAGCGCCAGTCCGCGCCGATGTCGCCATCGAGGGAGAGCGCATCGCAGCGTTGGGCGACCTCTCCGAGCTGTCTGCCGCCCGCGTGATCGACGTCTCCGGCCTGACGGTCGCGCCCGGCCTGATCGACACGCATGCGCACTCAGACGGTCATCTGCTGCGCGACGCCCAGCACGCGCACGGCCTCCTGCAGGGCGTGACGACCGAGTTCATCACGCAGGACGGGCTGTCCTATGCGCTGCTCTCCGCGCATCATCTGGAGCCGTACGGCCGCTACATCGCGGGCCTGTATGGTCCGCCGCCGACGGATCTGGACATGTCCAGCATGTCCGCATTCCTCTCGCACTACGACGGCAAAGGCTGCAACGTGGCGGCTCAGGCGCCGCATGGTCCGGTGCGGCTGGAGAGCGTCGGGTTCCGCGACGCGCCGCTGCGCGGCGAGCCGCTGGCGGCCGCCGAGCGAATCGTCGCTGAGGCGATGGAGCAGGGCGCAACCGGATTCTCGACGGGGCTGTCCTACTACCCGAACTCCTACTCCGACACCGATGAGTTGGTGGCGCTGAACCGCGTCGTCGCGCGCTACGGCGGCGTCTACGTCACGCACATCCGCAACCACAACAACGACCGCGCCCCAGATGGTTCGGGCATCACCGAAGCCATGAACATCGGCCGCCGATCCGGCGTCAAGGTGCACATCTCGCACTACAAGACCTATCCGCAGAACGCCGGCCAGGTCGACGCGCTGATGTCGGAGATCGATCTCGCCAAGGCCGACGGCGTCGACGTGACGCTGGAGTGCTACCCCTACGCGCCGCCGGCGACGGTGCCCGGCTACTTCCTGCGCGGCGAGTGCCACGACGGCGGCCTCGAGGCGTTGCTCGGTCGGCTCGGCGACCCGTCCTGGCGCGCGCGGCTGATCGATTCGCTCGAGCATCTCTTCCCCGGCCGCAGCGACAATGCCGTCTGGACCTGGATCGGGGCCGAGCATCTGCAGCACTTGCAGGGCGTGTCCTTCGGCGACGCCGCGGCGATGATGGACCTGTCCGTGTCGGAGATGATGATCACGGTGATGCGCGAGTCGGGGCTGCATTGCGGGTTTCGCGAGTCGCCGCCGGCCAGCGCCACGGTTGCCAGACAGATCGAGGCCGACGTGATCGCCCTCCTCTCGCGCGATGACTATATGGTCGGCTCCGACGGCATCCCCTTCGATGACGGCGTTCCACACCCCCGCGCGTACGGCACGTTTCCGCGCATCCTGGGCCGGCTCCGCCGACGTCACAACGTCCCGATCGAGCAGATCGTGCGCACGATGACGTCGCTGCCCGCCAGCCGCTTCGGACTCCGTGATCGCGGACTGATTGACGTTGGCAAGTACGCCGATCTGGTCGTGTTCGATGAAGCGACAGTGATTGACACCGCCGACTTCAGCGATCCGCGCAGCGCACCGTCGGGAATCCCCTACGTGATCGTCAACGGCCAACTCGCCGTCGAATCAGGCCGTCCCACCGGAGCGCTCGCCGGCCAGGCACTCAGCGGACACTTCGCAAGTTAAGCGTGCGCGAGCCAGCTGAGTGCTAGCGACTCGTGAGCTCTCTCCAGTCCGACTCATACTTGCCAGGCGCCACGTCGAACTCGGCCAGGAAGGCATCAGCGCAGCGCGCCTCGTCGGACTCCCAAAAGTGCGCCGCAGATCGCGCCGCACTCCAATGGAGCAGGGCGTCAAACGCCCGCGCCCCTTCTTCGTAGTAGTACCACCGCTCGGTATCGCCGGAGAGCAGCGACTCCAAGGTGTCGAACAACCCTCCGCCTTGTAGCTCACCCCAGGCGTACATCTGGCCGAACCACTCCGCGCTGCCTTCCGTCAGAAACCGCCCGCACTCACCGGACCCCTCAAGGAGCGAATCGACGTCCTCGAAGGCCCAGCCAGCATTCGCCTGCAGCACATGGAAGTACTCGTGCGCGACCAGCCATTTGAATTCCTGACTTTCGATGGCGGTGTTGCGGTCTTCATCGAGCCGAACGCAGACCTCGATCAGCTCTGAGCCGTCGGGCGCAGTCGCGCGGCGCGCAAATCCAAGCACCTCGCCGAAGAAGGGCGCCTTGCACGCGGGTTCGATCGAGATCTCTGAACGGGTCTCAGCGACGAGACCATGCTCTCGGCGGTACCACTCGACAATCTCTGCCACCACCAGCTCGATGGCAGTGTCGTCAATGTCGTCGTAGGCTTCGTTAACCCGAACAGCGATGTAATCGGGGAGGTCTGGTGGCGGGGGCGCAATCGACGCTTGCTGGGACGCCGCTGCTTCAGGCTCCGGATCATCGCCTCCAATCAGCTGGAGAGCGCCGTAGACGATGGCCGCGATGATGCCGGCAAGCAGCAACAAACTGAACAGGCTGGCAAGACAGCCGGGGTTCTCCTGCCCGACTCCGCCGTCTCTCGGTCGAGCCGGGTAGGTGCCGGAGTGCGGTCCGACGTTCTTCCCTGATCGCTCGGCCGTCTC
>JAJEBU010000116.1 GCA_022822375.1 Dehalococcoidia bacterium | reverse complement strand
CGACCCCGCCCACGACCGCGTCCACAGCGCCGTCTTCCCGTCCTCACTCTGCGAACGCGTGGTCCAGTACTACTCGATGATCGGTGACCTCGTGCTCGACCCCTTCGCCGGTTCAGGAACACTCGGAGTCGCCGCCCAACGCCTCAACCGAGACTTTCTGCTCCTCGAAATCAACGAACAGTACATCCAAAGAATCCAGCAGCGCCTTGGCCTTGGTGCCAGGACGACGCGAACAGAAGATTGGGGCGAGTGATGGTCACCCTCAGTAACTCCACGAAGCGCCAGATCATTCATGAGTTACTGATGGACAGCGGCAATCACCGAAAGTTGATTCTCGACGCGATCAATCGTAGTTTTCTTGAGATGGCGCTCGCGTTCTTCGGTGAAGTGGCTAATGCGAAGCTGAAAGGATTAGACGTCAGAGTTGACGACTGGTATGTGGAAGAAGTGCTGCGCAAGGCACCGAAGTCCCCAAGCAACAAGGAGCTTGGTTTGCGCGCTGGGCTCGCTGGCAAAACAATCAAGAATCTATATGGCAGTCAGCGATTGGATGTAGTTATTGATGCAAGTGAGACCAATCTGACAAGCTTGCGTGGCGTGATCGACGAACTCTTGGTATCGGAGGGTCCAGAGATAGTGCTAACGATCAAGATGCATGGCATTGGCATTGACTTGACAGTCTCTGAAAGTCTAGTGGTGATAAACGCAATTGCAGTCATGCGGCACAGTATGAGTGGTAGCTACTGGGCCAAGCTAGGCACCGCAATCGAGTCGCCGCTCATGAAGACATTATGCGAGTTGTTCAAGGTAAATCCAGAACAGTATCGAAAGAGCAAGCCTGACGATGGAGAGTTCGAGGTTGACTTTGTGCTCGAGGGTGACAAGGTGTACCGGAGCGAGGTAAAGTTAAACGGGCCAGGGAACCCAGAATCCGTGACGATGGCGCCTGGAAGAGACGCAGATCTAGTGGTTGCTGATTGGGTTTCAGTTCAGAATGCAGATGCCTTGGATAAGAAGGGTATCAGTTGGGTTGACCTGCATGCGGGAGACAGATTTGAGCGATTCAGCGCGGTTCTGAGCTCATTTTGCATCCCACACCAGACGCCTTCCAACCTCGATGCCCTCGACGACATCCTCGACACCATCCTCCCCCTAACCTGACCCATGTGCGAATCGCCCACATCCTCCCCTATGACCTCTCCCAGCCGGGCGGTGTGCAGACGCATACCCTTGCCCTCTCCGACGCGCTGAAGGAGCTTGGCCACGACTCTGAGGTCTTCGCCCCGACTCGGCCGCTTCGAGTGTCGGTCGGCGGCACCCGCGCCGATCTCACGATGCACCCGCGAGACCTGGTCGAGCTTCGCTCGTTCCTGCGGCGGCCGCACGACATCCTCCACATCCAGGAGCCGATCCTGCCGCTGGCCGGCCCGCTGTCGCTCCTGCACACCGACCCTCGTCCCATCGTGGTCACGCTGCACTCCGCCGAGGCCGCGGCCGGGCGACTCTACCGCTGGACGAGCCCGCTCACGCGGCGGCTGTTGCGACGCGCCGATGCGATCGTCTGCGCCAGTGACGCGGCGCGGCGCAACGCGGCGTCCGTGCTGCCGCCCGACGCCGCAGTCATCTTCCCCTGCGTTGACTTGACGCCCTTCCGCGACATCGACGCCAGACGCATCGAGCACCCCGAGGCCTCGTCGAACACCATCCTGTTCGTCGGACGCGACGAGCCGCGCAAGGGGTTGCGTGTCCTCCTCGCAGCCATGCGCCATCTGCCCCAGGCTCAGCTGATCGTTGCTGGACCAGTGTCGGACCAGACCCGGTCTGCAGCGCCCGACAACGTCCAGTTCCTCGGCCCGCTGCCACACAACCAGATCCCCGAACTGATGGCGGCCGCCGCCTGCGCCGCATTCCCGGCGCTCGGCGGAGAGGCGCTCGGACTCGTGCTGATCGAAGCGATGGCGGCCGGCGTGCCCGTCGCTGCTTCGGACATCGCGGGATACCGCATCGCATCCGAGGATGGTCGCGCGTCGCTCCTGTCTGAGCCCGGCGACCCGTCCGCGCTGGCTGAGCATCTGCGACAGCTGCTCTCCGATCCCGATCTTCGCGCCGCCATCACCGCGAACGGACGCGCATCAGCAGGCCGCTTCGACGCGCAGAGCGTCGCCCTGCAGCATCTCGAACTGTATCGATCATTGCGACCAAAGTAGTCTGCGCAGATGATCGTTCGTTCCGCCGTCGCAATCCTGTCGATACTTGCCGCACTGATCGGCACGGTCGTCATCCACTCAAGCCTGGGCCGCGCTCAAGAAGCCGCCGATTGGTACTCCGCCGAGCGAGGCAGGATCACCGTCTGGCACTCGCTCAACCAGGCGCGCGCCGACGACTTCGCCGACCATGCCAACGGGGCCTATGACCTCGTTTCAGACTTGATCGACGCCGATCTGTCGCAGGATCTGATCGTGGTCGTCTGGCCGAGCGGTGCTGATCCGGCCGACGCCGCGCAACGCCCGCCGCTCGACCAGGACGACGCCATCATCTCCGATGTGTTCCGCGACACCTCGGGCGACGTCCGCAGCGCGGTCACGGACGCGCTGATCAACGAGGCCGCGGGCGCGTACGCCGCCGACGTGCCGATCTGGTTCCGCTTCGCGCTCGGATTCTGGTCGCGCGGCCCGTTGCCCGGCTTCTATCTGACCCGCGCCGGATCGGTCATCCTCTTCGACCACGAGGAGTTCTACTCCATCGAACAGCTCGAGACCGTGCCGTCGACCTGGCAGTTCCAGGCCAAGTATTTCGGTCAGGCCGGCGGCATGCTCGCCTGGTGGATTCAGGACTGGGGCGCGGAGGCGCTGGCCGATCTGCTCGACTCGGTCGCCGACGGCGTGCCCTTCTACGACGCCGTCGAACAGGTCTATGGCATCCCCGAAGATCGCCTCATTTCAGAGTTCACCAAGAACGCCGAGCGAGCGCTGTTGCTGCTCTGGCCGTACATCGAAGAGCAGACACCGCCCTTCTACGAGCGGCTGAACATCAACCACATCCTGATCGTGGCGGTCTCGATTCCTGGTGCGATCCTGCTCTTCTTCATCGGCAAGCGGCTGTTCTGGGACTGACCCACAACGATCAATGCTCCTCAGCTGCATCGGCTCCGCACCGCGATAGAGTGAGGGTAGGCGGACCGCGCCGCCGCAGCGAGCACATCGCGAGATGGAGCCGCCCGTGTCGTTCCTGCCGCACGCCATCCCGCCCGACCTGTCGCTGCGGATCGGACGCGTCGTCGCGCGAACTGGGCTCTCGCCCAACGCGTTGACGGCCATCGGGCTGCTCGGCATGGGCGGATCGGCGGCCCTCGCCGCGTTCGGCATGTTCTGGCAGGCCGGCATCGTCCTGCTCGCTGCCGCCGCATTCGACATGCTGGACGGCGCCGTCGCCCGCGCGACCAACCGCGCCTCGGACTGGGGCGCGGTCTTCGACGCCGTCTGCGACAGACTCGCCGACTTCGCGATCCTCTTCGGACTGCTGGTCTGGTACTCGGCCGGCGACCGCTTCGACCGGACCGCCATCGTGCTGATCGGCGCGTCGCTGTTCGGCAGCATGATGGTCAGCTACACCCGATCCAAGGCAGGCGAATTCGGCGTGCAGATCCGCAGCGGGCTGGGTACGAGGCTGGAGCGCGTGATCGTCGTCGCGATCGGACTGCTGTCCGGCGAGATGGTGCCGATCCTCTGGCTCCTCGCGGTGCTCACCAATTTGACCGCGCTGCAACGCTGGTTGATCACCTGGCGCGCGCTCACGACGACCGTGGCCCGCCCGCAACCTGCGCCGTCAGAGGTAGTGTCCGAGGCCAACAGAGAGCCGCAAGATAGCCCCTTCGGTCGCAGCTAACCCGCTGGCCGCCGAGATCACTTCGATTTGGATCAGTCCTTCCCCCCGCCAGAGCGGGAGGAAGGAGAGAGCGGCTTCGTCAGCGGCCTCTAGGTGTTGGCCTGCACGAGCTCCACGATCTCGTCGACCGTCGCGTCGCGCCACGACGCCCACTCGTCCGAGGACTGGAGCGCTCGATAGCTCTCACGAATGCGGTCGCGCATGTCTACCTCCGACTCGCCCTCCTGGCGGCTGAAGAGCTTCTGCATCTTGGCCATGTGCTCGTTCGCAACCGCCGGGCGCTCAATCCAGTGACCCACGTACTCGTGGTCCAGCGTGTACAGCACCGCCGTCGGAATCGATTCGTGCTGACCGTCCTTGAGGAACTCCGACATGATGTCCGAGTTCTCGTCGCGGGCGAAGATGCGCAGCTCCCATCCGGCGGTCGCAGCGATCTCGGCCAGCACGGGCAGGCCGCGGTAGACGTCCGGGCACCAGTCCTCGCCCAGCACGAGCATCTTCAGACGCGGCAGCGACTGCAACGCAGCGCGGCCCGACTCCGACATCTGCCAGGCGCCCATGTTGCGGATGAAGCGCTCAACGTTCGCGTCGCCGCGCGGATTGCCGGCCGGCGTCAGACGCTCAAAGTTCTCCTCCGAGTTGATGAAGGCCAGATACTGATTCCAGGTCATGCCCGAGTTGAACCGCTCAGGCGTAACCACGGATTCCTGTGTTGCTGTGGTCATTGCATGCTTCCTTAGCGTTGTGCGTGTGCAGAGTCTGTCAGTCTAACTGCGTCCTGCAGATGGTGCGATCCGTGTGCGATCCGGGTGAGAGCTGGCGCCAGTGACGGCGTCTGCGTTAGCCGTGCTCCTGATGACAGGGGCACGTGCATTCCTCCAGCGAGTAACGCAGCACGTCCACGTACGTCGCCTCCGCCAGCCGTTCGGCAAGTTCCGGCGGCAAACGCAGACCCTCCGATTCCGCCGATCGGTTGACCGATGCGAAGGCGTAGACCGCCATCGCCGCCGCCCGATCAATCACGTCCGCGATGTCGCTGCGCAGTACGCCCTCTTCGCCAGCATGACGCTCGTCCAACGCTGTGCCTCGCAGATTCCAGCTGCCGGTGGATGCGCGTAGGATACACCTGACCGACCCGCCCCATCTGTGCACCACGATTGGACGATGCCGTGCCCGATCTCGAGTTTGGCTGTCAGATTCCCGCCTGGCATTGGCATTGGGACATCGCCCAGCTGCGCGACCGGGCGCAAGGCGTCGACGCGATGGGCTGCGACTACATCACCATGGCCGACCACATCCTCTACGCCTACGAGAGCGACGACCGACCCCGCTCCGGCGCATACACCGATGACGTGCATCAGCACGAGATCATGACCATGATGTCCTGGCTCGCCGCCCTCACCGAGCGGATCGCGCTGCAAACCAATGTCCTCGTGCTCGCCCAGCGCGAGCCGCTGCTCGTCGCCAAGCAGGCGGCCGAGATCGACGTGCTCTCGGGCGGCCGGCTGCGACTCGGCGTCGGCATCGGTTGGCAGTGGCAGGAATTCGACGCGCTCGGCGTCAACTTCCGACAACGCCCCAGCCGCACCGAAGAGTACATCCGCGTCCTGCGCGCCTGCTGGACCGAAGAGCCAATCTCCTTCGACGGCCGCTACGTCACGGTCGACCGCATGTCGATGATGCCCAAGCCCGTCAGCCCTGGCGGCCCGCCAATCCTCTTCGGCGGACTGTCCACCGCCGCCATCGAGCGCGCCGCCCGCATGGGCGATGGCTGGGTCGCCACCGTCCACACCGATGTCGAGCGCTTGCTGCCTCGCGTCCAGCTGATGCAAGACGCCCTGCGCGCCAACGATCGCGATCTGGACAGCTTCCCGATCCAGTGGCAGCCGCCGCTCAACGCCAACGCCGCTGAGGTGCGAGACCAAATGATCGCCGCCCGTGACGCCGGCGTGACACGGCTGGGATGCGGCATGCCCAACTACGACCGCGAGGGCGTCATGTCCGTCGACGACTGCCTGCGGATCATCGAAGACACCCGACGCGAGGTCTGGCCCGAAATCATCGCCGGCTGATCGACCAACGATCAGCCCGAACGAACAGGAAGACGATCATGGCGCAGTTTGAATTCGGCTGTCAGATTCCCGCCTGGCACTGGCATTGGGATGTCTCCGAGCTGCGCGACTGGGCGCAGGGCGTCGAAGCCATCGGCTGCGACTTCATCTCCATGGCCGACCACGTCATCTACGCCTACGAGCGCGAAGATCGACCGCAGACCGGCCCCTACACTGACGACGTCCACCAGCACGAAGTGCTCACCACGCTCGCCTGGCTCGCCGGCCAGACGACCCGCGTCGCCCTGCAGACCAACGTCCTCGTCCTGCCCCAACGCGAACCGGTGCTCGTCGCCAAGCAGGCGGCCGAAGTCGACATCCTCTCCGGCGGACGCATGAGGCTCGGTATCGGCGTCGGCTGGCAGTGGCAAGAGTTCGACGCGCTCAGCGCCAACTTCCGCCAGCGCCCCAGCCGCATGGAAGAGTACATCCGCGTGCTGCGCGCCTGCTGGACCGAAGAGCCAATCACCTTCAATGGACGCTACGTCAACATCGATCAGATGTCGGTGATGCCCAAGCCGGTCACGCCCGGTGGCCCGCCGATTCTCTTCGGCGGACTCTCCCAGCCCGCCATCGAGCGCACCGCGCGGCTCGGCGACGGCTGGATCGCACCCGTCGCCAGCGATCTCGACCAGCTCGCCGAACTCTGCACCAATCTCCGCGCTGAACTCGAACGCAACGACCGCGATCCGGACGAGTTCCCGATCCAGTGGCTGCCGCCGCTCGACGCCGACATGTCGAACACGCTCCGACTGCTCGCAGGCGCCCGCGATGCCGGCATCACCAGGCTGGGCATCGGCATGCCCAACTACGACCGCGAACTCGCCATACCAGTGGATCAGTATCTGCAGACGATTGAAACGGCCTGGAGAGAAGTCTGGCCGGAGGTCCGAGCCTAAAGCAGCAAGCCCAGCAGGATCGCGGTCGCGATC
>JAJEBU010000095.1 GCA_022822375.1 Dehalococcoidia bacterium | reverse complement strand
GGACAGATCGTCCGAAACGACAACGGCGAGGTCAATGGCGTGCTCTGGGAGCGCGCCTCCGACGGCGTGCATCAGGCCACGATGCGCTCGCACATCGATGTGCTTGGCCCGGAAGTGATCGCTGACCTTGTTGAGCAGAACGCGCTCCGACACCTCTCACACGGAGTCACGAGCCTCGGCGACGCCGTCGTGATGCCAGAAAGCGCCGAGATGTATCGGCTCGCCGATGAACGCGGCAAGCTGCCGATCGTGATCCACCAGATGCGTGGCGGCAACGGATTCTTCGCCGCTCCTGAGGCTGCAGCCGGCGGCGCGTTCCTCAAGGACGACGTCTCCGACCGCCTGCGCGGCGGCATCCTCAAGCTGTTCATGGACCCCGTCTACCCAAGCAACGCGCTGCGCAAGTGCCACGCGGATGGCACATTCGAAGACGTCGGGGAGCCCTACTACAACCAAGACGAGGTCGACCAGCTCGTGCTCAACGCGGCCTCCCACGGTTTGCAGACAGCGATTCACTGCCTCGGCAATCGCGCCATCGAGCAAGCGCTCAACACCTACGAACGCGTCCAACGCGAGATTCCCCGCAGCGACGCTCGCTACCGGATCGAGCACTTCTTCTTCGCCGACCCAGGCCAGATGGAGCGCGCGGCGTCGCTGGGCGTGATCATCTCGCACCAACCGCAGTTCCTGTACTCGATCGGACAAGGATTCGAGCGCTTCATCGCAAACGCTGGCCTCTCCGTGCCGCCGCTGCCTTATCGCTCCTTCCTCGACGCCGGAGTGACGGTCGCCTCGGGCTCCGATTTCCCCTGTGCCCCAGTGGAACCGCTGCTCGGACTCATGGCGCTCACATCTCGACGCACGCGCGAAGGCGCCGTCGTTTCTCCTGAGGAGGTCGTGTCCCCGCTCGAAGCCCTGCGCACGCAGACGATCAACTCTGCCGCGGCCATGTTCCGCGACCATGAGGTGGGCTCCATCGAGGTCGGCAAACGAGCCGATCTCGTTGTCCTCAGCCACGATCCGACGCTGGTCGATCCGGAGTACATTCGAGAGGTCCGCGTGCAGCAGACCTACGTCGATGGTGTACTCAAGTACTCGGTGTGAGCATGGCTCGGCTGATCTTGGCATTCGTAGTCCTCATGGCAGGTCTCGTAGGCATCCAGCGGCCAGTTTCCGCATGTGAGTGTCCTGAGGAGGACGGGACGCCATACCTGTTTGGCGACAGCAGTGCGACCCGTGTGTTTCGTGGACAGGTTGCCCATATCGACTGGGATAGTGGGTCATCCGATGTCCATTTCTCAGTCCAGACTGTCTGGAAGGGACCGCTGGAGCCTGAAACGACGGTCTGGACCGCCGACCCGAGCGATCAGTGTGGCTTTGCCTTTGTGAAAGGCGCGACCTACGTCGTGTATGTCCACGAGAACGCCACCTGGGGAGAGAGAGCCCATGTGTCATCTTGTGGACCGACGAGAGCGAGCACAGATGAGGAGACCTACTTGCTCGGATTTGGCCCCGGAACCAATGTTGAGCGGCACGCCGTCTTCGGCTGGGGACTCACGATTGGCCTCGCGGCTGTAGGCATTGTGATCGCCACGATCATGACTGTCCAAATTCGCAGATGGCGGCTCGCCTCACTAGATCCAAACACATGACGAACCGTGCCCATGTTCGGCCAGGCTCGACTCCAGGCAAGCCGGCTCAGTGTTGCATTCGAGCCCCGCACCATACAGAGAACGCGGGAGAGCGGGCAGCCCATTGAGCAAGTCTGGCGACGAGCGGAGAGCCGCGCTATGCGGTTTCCAAATCCGTCAGTGCGAAGTCCTCGCCCTTGAACAGCAGCGGTTCACCCGTCGTCGCGACGAGGGCATACGTGAAGCAGTCGCCGAAGTTGAGCCCCGCTGGGTGTCGTCCCTTGCCATACGTGCGCCAAGCTCGTCGAGCAACCTCCGCCTGCTCGATACTCACTGGCAGCACTTCGATATTGAGTCTCCGAATCAACTCGTCGAGCTGCGAACCTAGTTCTGGCAGGCCTGTTCCCTCGATCACCATGGTCGTTTCAACGAGAGTGACGGCCGACATTCGCACAGACTCAGGCCCGGACAGCGCCAATGCAAACTCTTCTGCGTCAGGTTCCTGAAAGATGACGGCAACGAGAGCAGAACTGTCAACGATCACTTCGGGAGGCCATGCTCGTCGTAAAGCCAGTCATTGATCTCCTGCTGCGTTGGCAGCTCGCCGCCCGACCCACGGATAATCTCCGCGCACTGGTCGGCTATCTCCATGACAGCCTCCACCTGAACGTCAAATTCGCGTCGACGCTCGAGGCGCTCTCGGATCGCGACGCTGACTGCCTCCTCGATCGACTCCTCAGTGCGTTCTGCTAGCTCAATCGCCATTTGCTGCACCTCTTCGCCGCTGATCCGCAGTACCATGTCCCATCCTTCCCATTCAATGCCTTCACAGGTCGACGTCCTCAGGTCGACGATATCAGTTTGCCTGTCAGTTGGCGCTCGTTGGCTATCAGCCAGTCTCGCGGAGTGATCGCGCATTGGGAGGGCGCTGCCAATGTCGAACGAGCCACTGCTCAAGGGTCTCAAAGTCCTGGGTGTCCCCTTCGCGCTCGAGCGCGCGCCAACCGACAACTTCTTCAGCGCCCCCGAGCTCGGCGAGCACACCGAGATCATCCTTGGGGAGCTTGGCTACAGCTGGGACCCGATAGGCCAGCTCAAAGGCTCGGGCGTCATTCCCTGACAGTTCGTGAACGATTCCGATATAATCGGTCATCCAGCGTGTCGATAACGCTGTGTCGCGGTAGAGAGACTCGACGGTAGATGGTTGGAGATCGCAGGGATCGGAACAGACAGCAGTAGCTCGTGGGAGGTGTGTGATGTTCGACCGCACAAGCGCGACGGCAAGCGGAAGTCGATTTCGAGCCTGGAAGCTGATCATCCTGGCGGCGTTGCTTGGCGCTACGTTCGCGTTGAGCGGCGATACCTCGCGCGCCGAGCCCGACGTCGATGTCAGCGTCACCGACACCGAAATCACGCTGAGCTGGGACGTGCGCGGAAGTGTCGTCTTCTACTGGCATCCCGCCAATGGGGGCAAGACGAAGGTCGAGACAGTCAGCGGGAAGTCGCACACGATCCCCGCGCTGCAGCCAGACACGAGGTACCGATTCTTCTTCTTCCAAGGTCTCTACGGCGAGCTGTACGTCACCACGCTCGCGAATCCACCAGCGCCGAGCGAAGCGCCAAGCCAGGACCACAGCGCGCTCATCGCGCAGGTGACGGGCTGGCGCAACGACTCGCGCTACGTCCACAACAAAGCCCATACCGACCGTTGGGACCGCGTCCTGCTGACCCTGGGCGAGCCCGTCTCCGACTCGTCGCTGACGCGGATGAGCGCCGCCGAGGCCCAGACCTACGTCGACCGCGGCTGGCAGCGCTGGGTCGGCGTCACGCAGACACTGACCGAGATCGAGCAAACAAATCCGATGCCAACTGGCACACCTGAACTCAGCATCACCGCCGGGCCCGACGTGCTCGAAGGGGAAACGCTCAGCTTCACGGTGACCGCGACTCCTCCGCCAACTTCGCCGCTCACGGTCGACGTGGGCATCGACACGACCGGCGATTTCACCGTCTGGGACGGGACGCGGACGATCACGCTCCATACGAGCGGCACCTACGACTTGCGGATCTCCAGCTACGACGACGGCGTCGACGAGCCCAACGGCACGGTCACCGCGACGATCAGCGTCGGATCGGGCTACACGATTTCGTCGAGCGCAGGCACGGCGACCGTCACGATCCAGGACGACGATGATCCGCCGCTGCCACAGGTCGGCATCTCCAGTGCGCCCGCCAGCGTCACTGAGGGCGACAACATCGAGTTCACCGTGACGGCCACGCCGGCGCCGACCTCGGACCTCGACGTCACGCTCTACGTGTACGGGCACGGCGACTTCGGCGTTGCCGCAAGCTCGCAAACGGTCACCATTCCCACCAGCGGCAGCGCGACGGTGACGCTCTCCACGACCGACGACGATGTTGACGAGGAAGATGGCTACGTGACGCTCTCGATCAACCCGGGAAGCGGTTACGACATCGAAGCCGTGACCAGGTCACGAGTCGTCACCATTCAAGACGACGACTTCAAGCGCGCCCAGCACCAGACGCAAGATCAGCAGGTCCCTGCGACGCCAACGATCTCCCTCGACCAGAATACCGACTGCTCCAACAACGACGCCAATACTGACGGCGACAGCGACGTCACCACCTACGACGTCGACGAAGACGCCACCCTCTCCTTCACGCTCTGCTCCACAGGCGGCAACTTCGCGGGCCCAGTCAAGCTGCGGGTCGTCCAGGGCAAGTCGGTAGTCAAAGGCGAGGATCCGGATGGCACGCACACCGTCCGGCCCCATAAGCCGACCAGTGGGCCGACGGTGACGATTCCTGAAGGCAGCATCCCCAGTGGCGGGCAGTTCAAAGCCGTCTTTGATGTCGAAGTTGCCACCGCTACCAGCAACACGTCCGAGACGCTGGAGTACAAGATAGAGGAAGCCCGTTACGACCAGCCTGACACGACCGTACAAGTCATCGTGCTAGACGGAGACGGTTACACTGTCGGCTCGCAGAAGCACCTCACGGTCACGATCAAGGACAACGACGACCCGCCCGCGGGGTTTACGTCATGCCTCGGCAATCGCGTCTCGGGCAGAGACTTCACGAGCTGGCAAGCGGAGCTCTTCCGCAACACGCTCACGCAGTAC
>JAJEBU010000037.1 GCA_022822375.1 Dehalococcoidia bacterium | reverse complement strand
CTGGCCGCCGCGTCAGTCAGCTGCTCAACGTCGATGTCGCACTCGATCAGCCAGACGGCCTCTCCGTCGATCTCGGTCTCGACGACTGACCCGCCGACCGCGTCGACGCAGCCGAAGGCTTGTTCCGTCAACTGTTCGGGGTTGGCCAGGTCGGAAGGATTACCGCCCAGCAACACGCTGAGCTCGTCTAGCGTTGCGCCGAGATCGTCGCTCAGATCCACCCAGCCGGCCAATCCCGGCAGCGAGAGATAGGCCGCGTCCGCTTCGAGCAGCACTCGCATGACCAGTGGCTCATCGTCATCGAATTCGAGGCCGTTGAGGCCGCCGGCCAGCTCGGCAAAGGGCGTGTAATCAATCGTGGTGAGAATCTTGAGCGGCTGCCGCTGAAACGCAATCTCGGCAGTGACATCGGTGACCGGCCCGCCAATGTTGAGTTGGGTCTCGACGGTCATCTCAAACGACGTCAGGTTCTCGACCCACGCTCGGTGGGTGTCGACGGCTTCCGCCAGCAGCGGATCGGTCTCGCGGCTGACGCTCACGGTGGCGTCTGCATCGGACGCCTGGTCGTCGCTCTGTTGCGCTGTGTCGGCTGCCGCGCTTGACTGCTCGGATGACGCGGGCGTTGTCGATTGCGGTTCGGCCTGGTCTTGCTCGGACTGCTCGGTCTGCTCGGACTGTTGCGTCTGCTGGATCTGCTGCGGCGACGATTGGTCGTCGCCATTGCAGGCCAGGACGGCCACGAGCAGCAGGGCGAGACATAAGGCGATGAGAGTGCGCATAGGTCAACGGTACCACCGAACCCGCAGATCGCGAGGGGGGCACGATGCTCCGCACGCTCAGGCCACTGAGATCGCCAGCGCTCGAATTTCGCCGAACTCGGTCTCGCACTTCTGCCACAACGCACCGCCGTCGGTCGATGTGTAGACGTTGCCGAAGATAGTGGCGGCGGCCATGATCTCGGGCGCGGCGGGGTGTGTCTCCACGCAGAAGACGAGCGAGTTGGGTGCCGGTGACATGCGGCTCTGCGCCCAGCTGCGGCCGCCGTCGGTGCTGCGCCAGATCGCGCCCGTCGTGCCCGGATAGGTGTCGCCGCAGCCGACGAAGACCGTGCTTGGATCGTCGGGCTTGACCAGCATCGCTCGGCAGTAGGGGCGCGGCGCGGCGTCCGAGAGCGCGGCAAACTCGTGCTGCGTCCACGATTCGCCCTCATCATCGGTGCGGCTGACACCAAAGGGATTGGTGGCAAAGACGGTCACGCCCGACGGCAGCGCGGCGCGGCCCATGCCGTGCACGTCCTCGTGCAGATACTCGGTGCCGATGGGGTTGCCCTGCGTCCACGTGTCGCCGCCGTCGAACGACTTCTTCACGCCGTCCACCTCGACCCCGGCATAGATGCGGCGTGAGTCGAGCGGGTCGATCAGCACGGACGTGACCTGCGGCACGCCGTAGCGTCCTGCCTCGATCATCGGCACGGGCAGCTGTTCCCACGTCTGCCCGCGATCGTGCGATCGGCGCAGGCCGGGCTGTCCCCCGGCGAAGATCGTGTCGGTGTCGTTGGGATCGACCGTCAGCGACCAGGTCTGTCGGTCGGCCTCATAACTGTCGACGATGCGCCAGTGCTCGCCGCCGTCGCCGGAGGCCAGCAGCGCCTCATCGGTCCCGGCCAGCAGCTCGGCAGGCGCATCGGGGAAGGCCAGAATGGCGCGAACGGAGTGCTCGATCGCGCCGCGGCCCTGCTGCCAGCTCTGCCCGCCGTCGATTGAGCGCCACGGCCCATGCCCAATCGTGCCGACGTGGACAGTAAACCGCTCTGCCATCCTGTACCTCCTCGAAGCTCGGGCTCAGGATAGTCAGTCGGCAGCCCGAGCACGGCTGGAACGTCCGCCGCTGCGCGTACCCTGCGTCAAGTCGATCAATGAGGAGCCAGCACCATGACCTGGGACGCCGAGATTTCCGAGATCACCAAGCGTAAGGAGCTGGCCCAGGGGCGCGGCGGACCGGAGGGCGTGGCGAGGCAGCGTCGGCGGGGCAAACTGCTCGTCAACGAGCGGGTAGACGGCTTGCTCGACGACGGGTCGCTGCGCGAGTTCGGCTCGCTGGTCGGCCGCTCGGAGTACGACGACTCGGGCGAACTGGTCGGCTTCACGCCGAAGGGCGCGATCGAGGGCTTTGGCAAGATCAACGGGCGCAAGGTCGTCGTCTCGGCCGGCGATTTCACGGTGCGCGGCGGTTCGGGCGGCGGCGACGGATCGGACGGTCTGGGTTCCGAGAAACGATCCAACCAGCGCGCGCTCGAGTGGCGCGTCCCGCTGGTGCGAATGCTCGACGCGGCCGGCGGATCGGTGCGCGGCTTCGAGACGCTGGGCCGCACCTACCTGCCCGACGGCAACATGTGGTCGACCGTCGACATGGAGCTGCTGCGGATGTCTCCGGTCGTCTCGGCCGTGATGGGCTCGGTCGCAGGACTGCCTGCCGTCAACGCCTGCATGGCCCACTTCACGATCATGGTCCAGGGCATTTCCCAGCTGTTCCCCGGCGGACCGCCCGTCGTCAAGGCGGCGCTGGGCTATGACGTGACCAAGGAAGACCTCGGCGATGAACGCATTCACGTCTATCAGTCGGGATCAGTCGACAACCTGGCGGAGGACGAAGCGGACGCCTTCCGTCAAATTCGCCAGTTCCTCAGCTATCTGCCGCAGAGCGTCTACGAGATGCCGGAGCGGATCACGCCAACGGACGATCCTGAGCGCCGCGAGGCGCGCCTGCGCCGACTCGTCCCGCGCGATCGGCGGCGCGCCTACGACGGCCACCGCGCCATCAACTGGACCGTGGACGAAGGATCATTTTTCGAAATCGCGCCCTTCTACGGACGCTCGCGGATCACCGGTCTGGCGCGGATCAATGGCTATCCCGTCGGAGTGATGGCCAACAATCCGATGCATGAAGGCGGCTCGACGGATGTCAAGGGCGGCAGCAAGGTAATTCGCCTGATTCAACTCTGCGACACGTTCCACTTGCCGCTGATCTCCTTCGCCGACGAGCCGGGCTTCATGGTCGGCATTGAGTCGGAGAAGCTGGGCATCGAGCGCGCCGGCGCGCGCCTGGTGATCGCCACCTGCCAGTCACGGATGCCCTGGGCGACGGTCATCATGGGCCGCGTCTTCGGCGTCGCGGGGCAGTGCCAGCATCGTCCGACGGGCATGTTCCAGCGTTGGGCCTGGCCGTCAGGACGCTGGGGGTCAATGCACATCGAAGGCGGCGCCATGGCCGCCTACCGTCGGGAGATCGACAGCGCGGACGATCCCGAAGCCAAGCAGGCCGAGATCGAGCAGCGCTTGCAAGACCTCGCGTCTCCATTCCGAACCGCCGAAGCGACCGGCCAGGAGATCATCGACCCAGCAGACACAAGGCCGCTGCTCTGCGAGTTCGTCGAAGAAGCCCAACCGGTCCTCAAGACCCAGCTCGGCCCCTGCCCCAATCCCTACATGCCGTAGTGCGTGTCACGGTGTCTCACGGCACGGCGATGGGGCGATGGGGTGATGGGGATCGGTCAGTGGCCGCTGGCGGCGGCGATGGCGTTCTGTGCTCGTTCGGTGAGGCCGTCCTGTGGGAGCCATGTGGGATCAATCTGAGAGCGAATCATCGTCGCCTTGGTTGCGGCTGCGAACTCCATCAGCGCCAACTGCTGGAGCGAGTCGGCGAGCGTCTGCGGTGGATCCTGCGCGAGCCGCTTGGGTGTAGTCCACCACTCCTGCTGCATCGTGTCGTCGTTGGCGTTCATCAGGACCTCTTCCGTCACCGCTCGGTAGCGGACGAGGGCGTACATGAACTGCACCGTCGTCTGCGGAGGGTCGAGCTGCGCGGGCGGCAGGTCTTCGGGCCAGGTCAGGTTGGCTTCGTTGCGGCATGCGTCGCTGACGCAACCGGCGAGCGATCCGAGCGCCGTTGTTTCATGCAGCTGCGCTTCGGTGACTCCCGCGAGTGATGTCGTCAGGACGCGCCGCGTCAGCAGCAGGGCGTAGCCCCAGGCTTCGGCCGAATCCGACTTCATGGCTCGGCGTCTCGCCGCGCTAGATCAGGTCCTGGCCGCCCGCGACCTCGAGCGCCGAGCGGATCGTGGCCTGGATGCCCTCGTCGGGATCGAGCAGCGGAGCGCGCAGCGGTCCGGCGTTGAAGCCGATGTCGTTCAGCGCCCACTTGACCGGAGCCGGATTGCCGATCAGGAAGAGCGCCTTGACCAACGGCGCGAGCTTCACTTGGAGACGTCCTGCCTCGGCCGTATCGCCACGTTCCCAGGCGTCGTACATCGCCGCGATCTGTCCGCCGACCAGGTGCGACAGCACCGAGACCGCACCGTAGCCGCCCATCGCCAGGATGGCCAGGTTGTCGCCGTCGTTGCCGCTCCAGATGCGGAAGGCCGGCGGCGCCGTGCGGATGATCTCGGCGATCTGCTCGAGGTCGCCCGACGCCTCTTTGACCCCGGCGATGTTGGGGCAGTCCTCAGCGAGCCGAACGGTGGTCTGGGCGGTCATGTTGAGGCCGGTGCGTCCAGGCACGTTGTAGAGCATGATCGGCGTCTCAGGCACAGCATCGGCGACGGCCTTGAAGTGCTGGTAGAGACCCTCCTGCGATGGCTTGTTGTAGTAGGGCACGACCTGCAGCAGTCCGTCCACGTCGAGCGCCGCGGCCTGTTCCGAGGCCTCGACGGCGGTGCCGGTGCTGTTCGAGCCCGTCCCAGCGATCAGCGTGCCGCCGGCGTCGTGGACGACGGGCAGCAGCTCGCGGAAGAGGACGCGTTCCTCCTCGTGGGTCAGCGTGGGCGACTCTCCCGTGGTGCCGGCGACGACCACGCCATCGGAGCCCGACTTGAGCAGCGCCGCTGCCAGATGCTGGGCCTGCTCGATATCAATGCCGCCGGCCTCGGTCATCGGCGTGACCATCGCGGTGTAGAGGCGTCCCCAGTTTGGAGCGTCGGTCGTGTCAGTCATGTCAGTTCCCTCGAATCCGTCTGAGCGTTGAGGGTACTAGGTTTGCTGTCGGAGGTTGGTAGTCTTGCCCAGAAGGAGCGTGTCGTGACGACGGAATCAAGCGAACTCAAGCGTCTCGTCCCTGCGGGTGAGCCATTCACGGATCTGCTGGACGAGCTGACAGAGCTGGCTCGCCGCTCAAACGCGACGGACGATGATTGGATTCCGATCGACGAGTTCTACGTTGAGCTGAACCGGATCAGCGCGGAGGCCTGCCGCCGCAAGGGAGAGCAGTTCTATCCGATGCCCAAAGGCGGAGTTCCACCCGTCGGCGACGACCCGAGCGAGGACGATCTCGAGGATGCGCTCGCGTTCTGGATGGTGACCACGGCCCAAGCAGAGAATCGGGACCCGTCGCTACCTAGCTACAGCAATGAAGAAGTCTGGGCGGAGTTTGAGGGCGAAATCCGCGAGTACGAGGAACGACACGGCCTGACTTCGGTCTTCGACGAGTAGATGTCGATGCGGCGTCGCGTCATCTGGCCGCCAGAGCTTCGCGCTCAGCTGCGGCATCTGGCGCCCAGCATCAAACGAGATTTAACCCGGGCGACCAAGCGGCTTGACGACATCTGGGACGACCACGTGGTTCAGATGGAGAGTGAACGGGAGCTGTACCGAGTCGAAGTCGGAAACTGGCGAGTGATCATCAGACCTTTGGACCAGCCGGGAGTGTTCGAAGTCGAACCCATTGACATTCGCCCTGACGCCTATCGCAACTACCCGCGACAATCACGGCGCCGGCGCCGCTAGAGGCAGCCGTCGTCGAGCATCCACTCGACCATTTGGATGATGTTGAGCGCGGCGCCTTTGCGCAAGTTGTCGGCGACGACCCAGTATGCGAGACCGTTGGGATTGGTGCTGTCGACGCGGGCCCGCCCAACGAGCGTCTCGTCGATGCCGTCGGCGTCGAGCGGCGTCGGCCATTCGCCGGCGGCCCGGCCGTCGACGACGCGGAGTCCAGGCTGCGCAGTCCAGCGCTGATGCGCTTCCGCGGGGCTGATCGGGCGGTCAAAGTCGGCATGGACGGCGATCGCGTGGGCGCGCTCGGTGGGAATGCGCACGCAGGTGGCTGAGAGCGGCAGCGCGGGCAGGTGCAGAATCTTGCGCGACTCCGCCAGCATCTTCCATTCTTCCTTCGTGTATCCGTCGTCGAGGAACACATCGACCTGGGGCAGCGCGTTGTTCGCGATCTGCTTGGGATACTCCGAAATCTGGTCGGCGTCGATCGTTGCGCCGCCAGCGATGGCGGCGTTCTGCTCGCGCAGCTCAGTCACCGCCGCGCCTCCCGATCCGGAGGTGGCCTGGTAGGTGTCTGCGATCACGCGCGTCAGCGCGCGATCCTGAATCAGCGGGTGCAGCGACAGCACCAGCGGCACCGTCGTACAGTTCGGCGTCGCGATGATGCCGTTGTGTTGGCGCAAGTCTTCGGGGTTGACCTCGGGCACGACCAGCGGCACGCCTTCCTGCTGGCGGAAGGCGGACGAGTCGTCAAAGGCGACCGCACCGCGCTCGGCCGCTGCCGGGCAGAGCTCCAGCGACGCGGCAGTGGACGCCGAGACAAACACCACATCGGCGCCGTCGAAGGCGTCGGGCGTGGTTTCGTGGACGATGTGAGGCTGACCGCGGAAGTTGAGCTCGCGCCCCTCGGAGCGCTTGGTCGCCAGCAGGCGCAGATCGCCGACTGGGAAGTCACGTTCCGCCATGCAGCGCAGGAACTCAGCTCCGACGACGCCGGTCGCGCCGACGAGAGCCACAGTCAGTTCACGTCCCACAGTCGTCTCCTTCGCGTATCAGTCGGTGCGCAGGCCGAGCAGACGGTCTAGCCCAATGACCAGGTGGTCAAGCTGGGGCGCGGCTCGGACAGCGCGCAAGATCTCCGGAATGAACGAAGCTCGGCTCATTGAGTCGTGTCGAATGGTCAACGTCTCATCGGCGCCGCCAAAGATGATGACCTGGTGCGCGACTAGCCCCGGCAGCCGCACCGAATGCAACGACGCACCGCCCAGCGCGGCGCCACGCGAGTCGTAGCCGTCGACGTTATGGCGCTCGGCCGTATTGCGACTGAAATCCGTGTCACGCGCTGCCCGCATCGATTGGGCGGTGGCCACCGCCGTGCCCGACGGGGCATCGACCTTGCCATCGTGATGCTGCTCGATGATGTCGACGGAGTCGAACAATGGCGCGGCGATGTTGGCCAAGTGCATCATCAGGACCGCGCCGAGCGCGAAGTTGGCGGCCAGGACTCCGCCGAGCCCGGCCTCGTTGACCTGCTGTTCTGCGCTGGTAATCGCGTCGTCCGAGAGTCCCGATGTGCCGATCACCGGCCGCACGCCGGCGACGACGGCGGCGGGAACCAGCTGCTCGGTCCACTCCGCATTGGAGAAGTCGATCACCACGTCGGGCGACCACTCGGCGAGCGCGTTGAGTGAGCTGCGCAGCGGAATCTGGCGGCCGTTAATGTCGATCACGCCGTCTTCGGCCAGACCGTCTAGCGCGCCGACCAGTTCGAGGTCGTCAGCGGCCTCGGCGGCGGCCATGATCTGGCGGCCCATGTTGCCGGCCCCGCTCATCACAATGCGAATCATGACGCCGCGCCCTTCAACCCTCTCTGGTTCGGTCGTCGCTAGCGGTTGGGAGCGCCGAAGTCGCTGCGCGGCGGAGGCGGAGGCGGCGGCGGGCCGTCGCTCTCAGGCTGTTCGCGGCGAATGTTCATGCGCGACAACAGTCCGCCGCGGCGGCGCGGCGCGACGTTGGAGTCGGGCTGGCGCTCTCGGCCGCCCTCTCCACCGCCCTGGTTCCCTCGCTGACCGCCGCGATTGCTGTCACGGTTGCCATCGCGATTGCTGTCGCGTTGACCGCCGTCCTGCGAACGCTGCTCGCTCTGACCGCGCTGTCCACGACTGCCCTCGGACGGCTGTGAACCGCCGTCCTCCGACTGGCCCTGCGAGTTGCGGCGGCGACGTCGGCGGCGGCGACGCTGCTGACCATCTGGCGGCGCAACCGCGGCTGAGCCTTCGGCGGCGGGAGCGTCCAGCGCTCGTGGCTCGGCGTCGCTCGATTCAGCGGCATCTGCTGGAGGGGCGGACGTCGCTTCGGCGACAGTGGATTCAGCAGCGGCCGGAACGGGAGATTCCTGCTCGAGCTCAGGGGTGTCGGCGACAGCCTCGGGCGCATCGCTCGGCTCGACGACGGCCACCGGCCGCTCGTCGTCGTCTTCCTGGTAGCGGCTGCGGACACTGTCGCCGCGGTCCTCCTGCTCGTCTCGAGGCATCCGTTGTCGGCGCGGGCGCGGTTCGCGCTCGCGGCGCGGACCTCGGTCGTCTCGGCGATCACGACTGCGCGGCCCTCGGTCGCCTCGGTCGCCACGATCTCCTCGGTCGCCGCGATCACCGCGCGGTTCACGCTCGCGGCGGCGGCCGCCGCCGCCGTCATCGCCGCCGCCGTTCAGCAGCTCCTTGCGCGATGCGTTGACGCGGCCCAGGTTGTCCACCTCGATCACGATGATCTGCATCTCGTCGCCGACGCTGACAATGTCCTCGACCTTGTCGACGTGGTAGTCGGCGAGCTCGGAGATGTGGACCAGCGCATCCTTGCCTGGCACCATCTCGACGAATGCGCCGAAGGGGAGGATGCGGACCACCTTGCCCGTGTAGATCTGGCCTGGCTCGATGTCTCGGGTCATGGCCGAGATCTTCTCGTATGCCGCCTGGCCCGACGCCTGGTTGACCGCGGTGATGTAGACGGACCCGTCGTCCTCGACCGAGATGTCGGCGCCCGTCTCTTCCTGCAGTCCGCGAATCGTCTTGCCACCGGGGCCGATCAGCGAGCCAATCTTGTCCTGCGGCACCTCCAGGCGGAGGATGCGCGGGGCATGCGGCGACATCTCGCCGCGCGGCTCTGAGATGCATTCGGTCATCACGTCCATGATCGCCAGCCGGGCGTCGCGCGCCTGGTCCAGCGCGCGGGCAAGGATCTCGAGGTCGATGCCCTTGACCTTCATGTCCATCTGCAGCGCGGTCACGCCCTCGCGTGAGCCGGCCACCTTGAAATCCATGTCGCCCAGGTGATCCTCCATACCGACGATGTCGGTCAGGATCGCTACGCCGTCGTCTTCCTTGATCAGCCCCATCGCGATGCCCGCGATCGGCGTGCGGATCGGTACGCCGGCGTCCATCATCGAGAGCACCGACGCGCACACGGAGGCCATCGAGGTCGAGCCGTTCGAGGCCAGTACCTCGGACACCACGCGAATCGTGTAGGGGAACTCCTCGAACGACGGCAGGATGGCCGACATGGCGCGCTCGCCGAGCATGCCGTGCCCGATGCTGCGACGCGAGGGGTTGCCGACGCGGCCGGTTTCGCCGGTCGAGAAGGGCGGGAAGTTGTAGTGGTGCATGAAGCGCTTGGAGTCTTCGGGCGTGAGATCGTCCAGGCGCTGGGCCATGCCCGAGCCGGCGAGCGTGGTGAAGCTGAGCACCTGCGTCTCGCCGCGCTGGAACAGCCCCGATCCGTGCGTGCGCGGGACGAGCCCCGTCTCTGCAGAGAGTGGGCGCAGATCGGCGTGGCCGCGGCCGTCGGGCCGCACGCCTTCCTCGAGGATGCTGCGGCGCACGATCTGCTTCTCGAGTGCGTCGAAGGCGTCCTTGTGTACGTCAGCGTCAACGTCGTCGTCAAGCCCGTTGACGAAGGCGTCCTTGACCGCGCGGCGACGGTTGTCGCGGTCGGCCTTGTCCTCTGCGTCGCGCAAGGCCGACCGCAGATCAGCGCCGACCTGCGCGTCGATTGCCGACACCAGTTCGGGATCAACGGTCTCCGCGTCGTAGGCGCGCTTCGTTGGGGACACTTCGTCGGCCAGCGCTTCCTGCATCTCGCAGATGGTTGCGATGGCCTCCTGGCCCAACGCCAAGGCGTCCACGAGCAGCGACTCGGGCACCTCGCCGGCGTCCGCTTCGACCATCGTGATCGCGTCGCGGGTGCCGGACACGACCAGGTTGAGGTCCGACGCCTCGAGCTCCGCAAACGTGGGCTGCAGGACCAGCTCGCCGTCGACGTGACCGATGCGTACTGAGGCGACTGGGCCGTCGAAGGGAATGTCGGACACACAGAGCGCCGCGGAGGCGGCGATCGTGCCCAGCGTGTCGGGCGGGTTCTCCATATCGACCGCGAAGATCGTAATGATCAGCTGGGTGTCGTCGTTGTACCCCTTGGGGAAGAGTGGGCGGATTGGCCGGTCGGTCAGCCGCGCCGAGAGCACGGCGGATGTCGTGGGTCGGCCCTCGCGTCGGAAGAAGGAACCGGGGATGCGGCCGGCGGCGTAGAGCCGCTCCTCAAACTCGACGGAGAGCGGGAAGAAGTCGATGCCAGGCCGCGGCTTGGACGCAGTGGCAGTGCCCAGCATCATCGTCTCGCCGTACTGCACGGTGACGGCGCCGCCGGCCTGGTGCGCCAGGCGGCCGGTCTCGATCGTCAGCGTGCGCCCGGCGATCTCTTGCTGGACGGAGCGGGTGGTGATTTCCATAAGGTGTTGCGTTCCTGATCGTTCCTACACGTGGTTCTGGTGGCTCTGATGGCTCTGGTGTGCTGTGTGGGTGTGTCGGCTGGTGGGGGTGTGGATGCGGCCCGAGATACTGCGGCAGCGCGACGCGTCAAGCGCGGTGCAGCGCTCCGACGACGCAGACAAGCCAGACAAACGGCTGCCGTCGTCGCTAGCGGCGCAACCCCAGCGCGTTGAGCAGCGTCTGGTAGCGGTTGACGTCCTCGCGGTTGAGGTAGGCGAGCAGCCGACGGCGCTGACCGACGAGCTTCATCAGCGAGCGCCGCGTGTGATAGTCGTGTCGGTGCTCGCGCAGATGCTCGGTCAGTCGGGTGATCCGCTGCGTCAGTTGTGCGACCTGGACTTCGGTCGATCCAGTGTCGTTCTCGTGCTGTCCAAACCGCTCAGCGATGGCGGCCTTGTCTTCCTTGCTCAGCATGTTTGCTCCGCGCTGTCTTGCCTGCTGCGCGCCGGTTCAGGGTCCGATGCCTCGGAGGTGCAGTGTCGGTCGGCTCTCCCAGCCGCCCGCCCGCCGCCGCGCGATCTGTGTCTCTGCCTGTCTCACTGACTCGACACTACCAGACGCGCGCCGTCACGCGCACGGTGCAGCCCGCGCGGCAGCGGCTGCACGGTCACGTATGCGACACTGCGCATATGACCGTCCTCATGCGACACCCGATCATGATCGTGCGGGCCCGGCTCGATCCCACCGTGCTGGCGCAGTTCGAGTCGTGGCACCAGCAGACGCACCTGCCGCACGTGCTGGAGATCCCCGGCATCCTCTCCGCCTTCCGCGTTCGCGCGGCCGATCCGATCGCCGGTGCACACCTGATGGGTTACACGTTTGAGGACGAAGAGGTCGTGCAGCCGGCGCTGAGCAGCGAAGAAGCGCAGATTGCGCGTCGTGACTGGGATCGCTGGGCCGACCAGGTCTACGAGCTGTCCGTCGAGATCTATGCGCCGCTGCAGCCGCTGCCGATCTTCCAGCATCACAACTGATACCGCTGGACGACGGGCGGTCGGCTGACTAGAGGTCGACCACTTCTTCCTTGATCGGCGTCTTGCCCTCGGGCAGCGTGAAGAAGTTGCAGAAGCAGGTGCCCTCGAAGTCGACCAGCCCGTTGAGGACGGGCTCGCAGACGCAGATCGTGTCGTCGTTGTTGGCCGGTTGACAGGGGCAGTAGAACTTGCCAAACCGCAGGCGCATGCTGACGAAGTCCTCGATCGTCTGATCCGCATTCATCAGGATGTAGCCGCGTTCCTCGCAGAATTGGTCGGCGAGTTCGGTCATCTCGGCACGGTACTTGTCGCGCAGCGCGCGCTCTTCTGCTTCCGGCAATTCGGTGAGTCGTTCGAAGTCGGCCATACGTGCCTGCTTTCGGTCGTGGTCGTGCTGAGTCTAGGCGGAGCCGGCCGCGCGCGCCGCGGCGAAGTGCACGAGCGATCGGACGGGCACGCCCGTCGCACCCTTGACCTGCGTGCCGCGCGTCTTGTTGGCGTCGTCGGTGCCGGCCATGTCGAGGTGCGCCCACGGCGTGTCGCCGGCGAAGCGCTGCAGGAACTTGGCCGCGGTGATTGCACCCGCGAGGCGACCGCCCGTGTTCTTCACGTCGGCGACCTGGCTGCGAATCTGCTCGTCGTACTCGGCGAACATCGGCAGCTGCCAGATCTTCTCGCCAGCGACCTTGCCCGCTGCGATCACCTCCGCGGCGAGCGCGTCGTCGTTGGCCATCACCGCCGTGGCGACGTCGCCGAGGGCGACCGCCGCCGCGCCGGTGAGCGTGGCGACATCGATCAGCGGCGACAGGCCCAGATGATTGGCGTAGGACAGAGCGTCGGCGAGGACGAGGCGGCCTTCGGCGTCGGTGTTGATCACCTCAATCGTGGCGCCGTTCATGGCGGTCAGCAGGTCGCCGGGTTTGATCGCGTTGCCGCCGGGCATGTTCTCGGTACAGGGCGCGAGCGCGGTCACATTGATCGGAATGCCGAGGTCAGCAATCGCGCCCATCGAGGCAACGACGGCGGCTGCGCCTGACATGTCCTGCTTCATCGCCTCCATGTTGGCGGCCGGCTTGATCGAGATGCCGCCGGTGTCGAAGGTGATGCCCTTCCCGCAGTAGCCGAGCCCTGGCTCGTCCGCTCCGCCGCGGTGGCGCAGGATCAGGAACTTGGCCGGCTGGTGCGATCCCTTCGCTACGCCGAGGAACGAGCCCATGCCCAGCTCGGCGGCGGCCGCCTCGTCCATGATCTCGATCTCGACATCGTGCTGGCCGGCCCAGGCTTCGGCGCGCGACGCCAGCTCGGTCGGGGTGAGCAGATTGGACGGCTCATTGGCCAGGTCGCGGGCAAAGTTGGCCGAGCCGGCGAGCGCGCGGCCCTCGGCGATGCCCGCCTCGACGCCGCTCACGTTGTCCGCGTGCAGAGAGACGCGCTCGAGCACATTGGGTGTCTTCTTCGGCGACTGGTGGCGGTCGAATCGGTAGAGGCCGAGGTCGAGGCCTTCGGCGATGGCGCTGG
>JAJEBU010000024.1 GCA_022822375.1 Dehalococcoidia bacterium | reverse complement strand
ACCCTCAACTTGCCGCGCGGTATCGGCAACAGCGGCGCGACCCGCTCGTATTGTGCATCAGTCAGTCTCATCTGGTCACCAGGCCCGCCGCCACGTCACCTCACTCTGACACATCTGCGGCGAAATGTGAACAGGCCCTAGCGGCGTAATGCGGCCAGGGGACAGATCCGGCAGGCCGCCTGGCGGCAGCGGGATTGTTCCAGCTCCAGCAGCGCCTGCGTCTGCGGGTGCTTCCAGCGGACACGCCGCGGACCCTCGACCGTCAGCCGCTCGCGCAGCTCGGCCGTGCGCAGATAGCGCGCGCCCGGCAGCGCGCACCAGTGAGACAGCGCGCGCTGCGCCGTCTCACCGCCGGACATGGGGATCGCGGCAGCGAACGGGTAGACCGCGTCGGCTAGCAGCTGCCGCGCCCGCGCGGGCCCCAGCCGGCGCGGGACCTGCAGCGCCGCCGCGGCATCGGCGGGCGGCCGCACCGCCAGCGCCAAGAACGACGCGGCCGGCCGCGAGCCATCCGCGAGCCAGCGCTGCAGCAGGGTGTTGATCAGCTCCGCGCAGCCGGCCGCCGAGCCCAGCGCGCCTCGCCCGGGCCGCCAGCCGGCTCGATCGATCTCGACGCGCACCTCGCGCCACGACGACGCCCGCGCAAGGGCCGCTGCCGCCGCCCGCTGGCAGTGCTCGGCGTTGTGCGGCTGACCCAGCGCGCGGGCCGCCGCCAGCACGGCCAGACGATCGGCGCGGCCCGTCGTTCCACCGACCGCGCCAATGCCGTCGGGCACGTCCAACGCGCGCAGCGCCGACGCCTTGCGCCAGAACCGGCGCTGCGCGATCTGCTCCAGCCGAGCGTTGACCACCGCCGCGCCGGCCTGCGTAACCAGATCCGTGCAGGGCAGCTCGCGCCGGCCTGGAATCACCGCCGCTGGCATCTGTGCCGCGGACGGCAGCGGCGTCTGCGCGGGGATGCGAGCGTCCGCGCCGCCCGCGACATGCTTCGCGCCATGTTCAGCGCCATGGTCGGCGCCGTGACCAGAGCCGTCACTCATCCCTTCGCGCGATGCCCCGTTCGGAGCGGGCGGCGCCACCACGTGCAGCAGCACGCCGTCGTAGGCCGGATCATGGTCGTGGCCGTGCTCGATCCAGCCGCGCGCGGTCAGGTGCAGCTCGACGTCGCCGCGCCGTGCGCGGCCGTCCGCGTCGAGCATCTGCGCATCGCGGAAGTCCGGCCCCGGGCCATGGTTCCAGCGGCCCGGCGAGATGATCCGCACGCGGCCCTCGGGCGCGTCCAGAAACGGCGCCGGCCAGTCCCGCTCGGCCCAGCGCCGTTGCAGATCACGTTCGCTGATCGGCGGCTCAGTCATCGCCGCTCCCATCCTCGTCCGCCTCTCCCAGCGGTTCCAGCGGTTCACCTCCCTGTTCGCCGACGGATTGGCCGTCCTCCTCCGCAGCGTCCTCCTCCGCAGCGTCCGCTGCGTCCGGCACTGCGGTCCCAAACGGGTACCGCACGTCCTCGGCGACCCGCGTCAGCAGGCGTGCCGCGGTGCCGCGCGGACTGTATTCGCCGCGCTCCCACTCGGAGATGGTCTGCTGGCGCGCGTTCAGTTCTTCGGCCAACTCGCGCTGGCTCAGCCCCGCGTACCGCCGCAGGCGGCGGATCGCCTCGGCGTTCCACGACGCGTCCCGCCGGCGGCGGTTCGGCCCGTCATCCGCAGTCGGCTCTGCACGTTCGGCCATTCGGTCGCCCCATTCCGCTGCGCGACTGCGCCGCCTGATATCGCTGCAGCTGGTCTCGCAGCAGCCGATATCGCTGTGCCCTGCGCATCAGCAACGCCGTTCACACGGTACCGTGTATCCAACCCGCTATGGTTTCGAACATCGCATCCCGGCCGCCTGCGGACGGCTGCCCCGCCGCTACTCCCGGCCGACGCTGCCGGTTGACAGATGGAGCGGGGCTGGTTATCTTGATGCAGACCCTATGTCTCAGATGGTCGTTGCACCTGCGAGTACTGCGCTGGTCGGCTCTCCTGCACTGCTTGTCTGCGGTGCGCGATTGTCGCGCCGCTGCCTGCGCGGGCGCCGACCGTTCGCTCCTGACCTGGTCCACACGCTGATGCACATCGACGCACTTTGAGGAGGTTGGCTGATGGTGACCGCGACGCCCGACGCGCAGAATGCCCCCACTCAGACCCCCGCTGAGATCGGTGAGGGCATCGTCAACTTCTCCAGCCTCAGCGAGGCGCAGGAGTTGCCCAACCTGATCAAGCTGCTGCGCGAGTCCTACGACTGGTTCGTGACCGACGGGATCAAAGAACTGCTCGCCGAGATGTCGCCGATCCAGGACTTCACCGGCAACCGCATGGAGCTCTTCTTCGAGCCCGAGGGGATCGGCGACATGCCCGGCTACCGCCTGCTCGAGCCTGACCGCTCCGCGCAGGAGTGCCGCGAAAACGACAAGACCTACGACCGCGAGCTGCGCGTGACCGTTGGCCTGCGCAACAACAAGACCGACGAGACCAAGATGCAGGAGCTCTACTTCGGGCATCTACCGGCGATGACCGAGCACGGCACCTTCGTCTACAACGGCGCAGAGCGGGTTGTCGTCTCGCAGCTGATCCGATCGCCCGGCGTCTACTTCTCGTCGACCCTCGACGCTGCCACCGGGCGGCGGCTCTGCTCGGCCAAGCTGATGCCGGCCCGCGGCGCCTGGCTGGAGCTGGAGACGACCAGCCGCGACATGCTGACCGTCAAGGTCGACCGCAAGCGCAAGCTGCCCATCACCACGCTGCTCCGCGCCCTGGACGACTCGGACGATCCTCAGTACTACGAGCACGGCGATGTCGAGAACGGCAAGAAGCTGGAGAAGCTGCTCGGCACCGACGAGCGGATCCTGCAGATGCTCGACGGGCTCGACCTGGAAGACGCCGCGCACCAGTACCTGTCCGCCACGATTGAGAAGGAATCGCCCGGCGTCGCGCCCGAGGATCGCAACAAGGAATGGGCGATGCTCGAGGTCTACAAGCGGCTGCGGCCGGGCGACCCGCCCACCCTCGAAGCCGCGCGCGGACAGCTCGAAGGACACTTCTTCTCGCCCCGCCGCTACGACCTGGGCCGCGTGGGACGCTACAAGATGGACCGCCGCCTGGCCGAGCGCCGCGAGCAGCTCGACGAACGCTGCCGACGGCTGGGGCTCGACGCCGACCGCGAGGAGGCCAGCGACACGCGCAACCAGGCGCTCTGGATGCGCGACCTGCTCGCGATCATCTTCACCCAGGCGGCGATCAATCACGGCCTCGCCGAGGATGACGACATCGACCACCTCGGCAATCGACGCATCCGCGCCGTCGGCGAACAGCTGCAGAACCAGTTTCGGATCGGCATGGTGCGCATGGAGCGCGTGATCCGCGAGCGGATGACGATCATCGACCCGATCAACGCCGCGCCCGCCGCGCTCGTCAACATCCGTCCCGTGCAGGCGGCGGTCAAGGAGTTCTTCGGCGGCCACCAGCTCTCGCAGTTCATGGACCAGACCAACCCCCTGGCCGAGCTGACCCACAAGCGCCGCCTCTCGGCGCTCGGACCCGGCGGCCTGAGCCGCGAGCGGGCCGGCTTCGACGTCCGCGATGTGCATTACTCCCACTACGGCCGCATCTGCCCGATCGAGACGCCCGAAGGCCCCAACATCGGCCTGATCGGCTCGCTCGCCACCTATGGACAGCTGAACGAGTTCGGCTTCATCGAGACGCCCTACCGCCGTGTGATCTCGTCACTCGCGCCCGATCATCCCGACATCGTCGGCAAGACGCTGGCCGAAGACGTGGAGAACGCGGCCGGCGACCAGATCGGTGCGGCCGGCGACGTGATCGACGAGGCCATGGCCGAGGCGATCGCGGCCGTCGGCTCGGGCGAGGTCGCCGTTCGGCCGTTCGTCTCTGACGACGTGCGGATGCTCTCCGCCGACGCCGAGGCAGAGGTCGTGATCGCCCAGGCCAACGCGCGGCTGGACGAGCACAGCTCCTTCCTCGACGAGCGCGTCGAGGGCCGGCTGGGCAGCCGCTTCGAGGAGTTCCCGCGCGACGAGGTCGAGTACATGGACGTCTCGCCGCGCCAGATCGTCTCGGTCGCCGCCTCGCTCATTCCCTTCCTCGAACACGACGACGCCAACCGCGCCTTGATGGGCGCCAACATGCAGCGTCAGGCCGTGCCGTTGCTGCGCCCCGAGGCGCCGTTGGTCGGGACCGGCATGGAGGCGCAGGCGGCCAAGGACTCGGGCCAGGTGTTGACCGCCCTGGGCGACGGCGAAGTGCTGCACGTCGGCAACGACCGCGACGACGAAGGCAACGATCATGCCCGCATTGTCGTCCGCTACGACGAGAAGCACGACGGCGAGCGCGAGCACAGCCACTCGCTGATCAAGTTCCTGCGCTCCAACCAGGGCACCTGCATCAACCAGCGCGCGATCGTCTCCGTCGGTGACCGCGTCACGGCCGGTCAGCCGCTGGCCGATTCCTCCTCGACCGACGGCGGTCGGCTGGCGCTGGGCCAGAATGTGCTCTGCGCCTTCATGTCCTGGGAGGGCTACAACTTCGAGGACGCCGTGATCATCTCCGAGCGCCTCGTCCAGGACAACAAGTTCACCTCGATCCAGATGTCCAAGCACGAGTGCACCGCGCGCGAGACCAAGCTCGGCGACGAAGAGATCACGCGCGACATCCCGAACGTCGCCGACGAATCGCTCGCCCATCTGGATGAAGAAGGCATCATTCGGATCGGCGCCGAAGTGCGCCCGGGCGACATCCTGGTCGGCAAGATCACACCCAAGGGCGAGACCGAGCTGACCGCCGAGGAGAAACTGCTGCGCGCCATCTTCGGCGAGAAGGCGCGCGAGGTCCGCGACAGTTCGCTGCGCGCCTCCAACAGCACCTCCGGCGTGGTCGTCGACGTGCGCGTCTTCGAGGGCGGCAACAAGGACGACGACCTCGCGCCCGGCGTCAAGAAGCAGGTCCGCGTCACGATCTCCGAGCGGCGCAAGCTGCAGGTCGGCGACAAGATGGCCGGACGGCACGGCAACAAGGGCGTGATCTCCACGATCCTGCCCGTTGAGGACATGCCGCACCTCGAGGACGGCACCCCGATCGATGTGATTCTGAGCCCGATCGGCGTGCCCTCGCGGATGAACCTCGGCCAGATTCTCGAGACACAGCTGGGTTGGGCCGCCAAGCAGCTGGGCTTCCGCGCCGAGACGCCCGTCTTCGACGGCGCCACAGAGGAGGAGCTGCAGGACGCGCTGGGCCGCGCCTGGATCGCCCGCCAGGCGATGGCCGACCGCTCGCTCGAGCAAGCGGCCGCTCACGGCACTGCCAATGGAGCATCCAACGGCGCGACCAATGGGGCGTCCAACGGGGCTGCCACCGTGCAGGACCAGGCCGTCGCCGGCTTGCTCAGCGGCGAGCTGATCGATGCCCGCACCCGCGCCTGGCTGGACCAGCAGGGCTACAAGCCCGACGCGATCGCGCGGGCCTTCCCGCCCACGCCCGCGGACGGCGTGCTCGGCGAGGCGGCTCGCATGGCGCTCGCCGAGTGGCTGCTCAAACACGGCAAGGAGCGCGGCGTCAACCGTTCCGTGCGCAACTTCAGCGACCGCCGCATGCAGGAGATCGCCAGCGAGATCGAGCCCACAGCCACCGAGTCACGCCCGGTCTACGGCAAGCAGCGGCTGATCGACGGCCGGACCGGCGAGCTGATCGACCAGCCCGTGACCGTCGGCTACATCTACCTGCTCAAGCTCTCGCACATGGTGGAGGACAAGATCCACGCCCGCGCAACCGGCCCCTACTCGCTGATCACCCAGCAGCCGCTGGGCGGCAAAGCGCAGTTCGGCGGCCAGCGCTTCGGCGAGATGGAGGTTTGGGCGCTCGAAGCCTACGGCGCCGCTCACATCCTGCAGGAGCTACTCACGATCAAGTCCGACGACATCATCGGCCGGGTCAAGGCGTACGAGGCGATCGTCAAGGGCGAACCGGTGCGCGACGCCGCGATGCCCGAGTCGTTCCGCGTGCTGCTGCGCGAGCTGCAGAGCCTGGGCCTGAACGTCACCGTCCGCAACACGGCCGACGAGATGGTCGAAATGGCTGCGCCCAGCCGCGACGAAATCCCCCAAATCGGCGTGAACCTGTCCGGATTCGAAGGAGAGGATGTGACCAGTGCTTGAGACGCGCAACACGGAGACCGTCCAGATCACCCTGGCCTCGCCCGAGCAGATTCGCGAGTGGTCCTACGGCGAGGTGCTGAAGCCGGAGACGATCAACTACCGCACCCTGAAGCCTGAGAAGGACGGCCTCTTCTGCGAGAAGATCTTTGGCCCGACCAAGGACTTCGAGTGCGCCTGCGGCAAGTTCAAGCGGGTCCGCTACAAGGGCGTGATCTGCGACAAGTGCGGCGTCGAGGTGACCCGCACCAAGGTGCGCCGCGAGCGGATGGGCCACATCGACCTGGCCGCGCCCGTCTCTCACATCTGGTACCTGAAGAGCACCCCCTCGCGCATCGCGACCCTGCTCGATCTCTCGCCGCGCAAGCTCGAGAAGGTGCTCTACTTCTCCCAGTACATCGTCGTCAGCGTCAACGAAGATGAGAAGGAAAAGGCCAAGGAGTACTTGCGCCTCGACGCCGAAGATGCGATCGAGGACTTTCGCGAGAAATCCGTCGAAACACAGGAGAAGCTCGCGCAGGCGCGCGAGCGGCTGTTCGCCGAGATCGATCTGCGCACCGAGGCCGACACCGCTGAGGTGCGCGAGCGCATCCGCGCGATCGTCAACGGGCTGAGGACGGACGCCGAGGCGATCACCGAGCAGATCGCCGAGTTTGACGGCAAGAAGGCGCGCCGCAACCTCAAGCTGGGCGACGACGTCTTCCGCAAGCGCGGCGACCCGCTCATCTCTGAGCTGTCGCTGCCCGACCTGGATGTCGCGCTGACCGCTGCCATCGCCGAGAAGCAAGCCCAGGGCGACGAAGAGATCGCGCAGATCAACGCGATCGCCGACGCCGAAAAGCGCGAAGTCGCCGCCAACGTCGACGAACAGGCGGCGCGGCTCGAGGAACAGCTGGCCAACGTCGAGGCCAAGGCCGAAGCAGAGCTGCTCGAGAAGATCAAGAACGACCTCGACGAGCTCGTTGACCCGGTCGTCTCCGGTGACTTCGACTCCGCCATCCTCTCCGAGCAGCGCGCCGAAGAGCTGATGCAGAGCTACCCCGGCGTCGTCCGCTGCGACATGGGCGCCGAGGCGATCCTCGAACTGATCTCCAGGATGAACCTGGACCAGATCGTTGAAGAGCTGAAGGAAGAGGTCAAGACCCGCGCCGGTCAACGGCGCAAGAAGGCCATGAAGCGTCTGAAGGTCGTCGACGGTCTGCGCAAGTCGACCAACTCCCCGCAATGGATGTTCTTCCGCACCCTGCCCGTGCTGCCGCCCGACCTGCGGCCACTCGTGCCGCTGGAGGGTGGCCGCTTCGCCACCTCCGACCTGAACGACCTCTACCGCCGCGTCATCAACCGCAACAACCGCCTGCGCCGTCTCAAGGAACTGGGCGCGCCCGACATCATCATCCGCAACGAAAAGCGGATGCTGCAGGAGGCTGTCGATTCGCTGATTGACAACGGTCGGCGCGGCCGTGCCGTGACCGGTTCCGGCAGCCACAAGCTGAAGTCGCTCTCCGACATGCTGAAGGGCAAGCAGGGCCGCTTCCGCCAGAATCTGCTGGGCAAGCGCGTCGACTTCGCCGGACGCTCGGTGATCGTCGTCGGGCCGGAGCTCAAGCTGCACCAGTGCGGCCTGCCGCGGCGGATGGCGCTGGAGCTGTTCAAGCCGTTCCTGATGTATCAGCTGGTGCTCAACGGCCAGGCGCCCAACATCAAATCCGCCAAGCGAATGATCGAACGACAGCACGATGACGTCTGGGAGGAGCTGGAGGCCGTCGTCAAGACCCGGCCGGTCCTGCTCAACCGCGCGCCGACGCTGCACCGACTGGGCATCCAGGCCTTCGAACCGGTGCTCGTTGATGGTTCCGCGATCCAGATTCACCCGCTCGTCTGCTCGGCCTTCAACGCCGACTTCGACGGCGACCAGATGGCCGTGCATGTGCCGCTCAGCCACGAGGCCGTGACCGAGGCCTGGCAGGTCCTGCTCTCGACCAAGAACCTGTTGCTGCCGTCGAACGGCGAACCGGTGGTCGCGCCGACGCTGGACATGGTGATCGGCTGCTACTACCTGACCCAGAATCCGGAGGACACGATCGGTGGCGCCTCGCTGGAGGAGGTTAACGTCGAGCGGCTGCCCGCCTATCCCTCGTTCGAAGAAGTGCGGCTGCGCTACGAATCCAAGCAGCTCAAGCTGCACGAGTGGATCCGCGTCCGCGACGCTGAACGCACCGACGGTGAGCTGGTCACGACCACGCCGGGTCGAGTCGTCTTCGACACCGTGGTCCCCAATCGGATTCCCTTCGAGGACGTGAACCTGGAGCTGCCCAAGAAGGAGCTGAAGCGCCTGATCACGACCTGCTACGAGATCTACGGTGCTGAACAGACCGCGGAGATGGCCGACGACATCAAGAACATCGGCTTCCGCTACGCCACGCAATCGGGCACGACGATCGCCTTCGAAGAGCTGCGCGCGCCCGAGCAGAAGCCTGACTACCTGGCCAACGCAGAGGACCAGGTCAACGCCATTCGCGATGACTTCGACATCGGTCTGCTGACCGAGGAGGAGCGGTACCAGGCCACCGTCAACGTCTGGGAGGGCGTCACCGACCAGATTGAAGAGGACATCAGCAAACAGCTCAACGAGCCGGGCTCGCTGCGCGTGATGGTCACCTCGGGCGCCAAGGGCAATCTGACCCAGGTCCGCCAGATGGCCGGCATCCGCGGTCTGATGTCCGACCCTTCCGGCAAGATCATCGAGCTGCCGATTCGTTCCTCGTTCCGCGACGGACTGTCGGTGCTCGAGTACTTCATCTCGAGTCACGGTGCGCGCAAGGGCCTGGCCGACACCGCGCTGCGGACGGCCGACTCTGGCTATCTCACGCGCCGCCTGATCGATGTGTCCCAGGACGTGATCATCCGCTCGGTCGACTGCGCAGACGGGCTGGATTCGATCCCCGGGATCGAAATCCAGGACCTCGAGGCCGACAGCGACAAGCTGATCGTCAAGTTCCGCGAGAGCGTCGTCGGCCGCTACACGGCGCTGCCGGTGCTGAACCCCCAGAATCCCGCTGAGGAGTTGCTGGGCCGCAATCAGCTGCTCGACGCCGCGACGGTCTCGGAGCTCGTTGCCGAGCACGGCGTGAACAGCTTCAACGTCCGCTCGCCGATCATGTGCCGCGAGCAGAGCGGCCTCTGCCAGTACTGCTACGGCACGTCGCTGGCGACGGGCAAGCTCGTTGAGATGGGCACCGCCGTCGGCATCATCGCCGCACAGAGCATCGGCGAGCCGGGTACCCAGCTCACGATGCGCACCTTCCACACCGGCGGTGTCGCCGGCGTGTCCGACATCACCTCCGGTCTGCCCCGTGTCGTCGAGCTGTTCGAGGCCCGCACGCCGAAGGGTGAGGCTGTGATCGCCGAGATCGACGGTACGGTCGAGGTGCTCACCGACGGTGAGCTGCGCCGCGTCCGCCTGACCTCGGAGGAAGTCCACAACGACGAGTATCAGCTCGAGCCGCGCACCCGCGTGCTGGTCAAGGACGGCGATGTCGTGGAGGCCGGACAGCGCATCGCCCGACTCCCCCGCACACCAGACAACGAGGACGATCCCGATTCCCGCCAGATTCGCGCCCGCGTCGGCGGCGTCGTCCGACGCCAACGCGGTTCACGCCTGCTCACGATCTCCTGGGAGACCTCCGACCAGCGTGAGTACGAGCTGCAGAACGCGGCCCGCCTGCGCGTCAACGACGGCCAGGAAGTCGAGGCGGGCACGCCGATCACCGAGGGATCGCTGGATCCGCAGAACATGCTGCGCATCCTGGGCCAGGAACAGGTCCACCGCTACCTGGTCGCACAGGTGCAGGACGTCTACCACGGGCAGGGCGTGGAGATCCACGACAAACACATCGAGGTGATCATCCGCCAGATGCTGCGCAAGGTGGAGATCGACGACCCCGGCGACTCCGATGAGTGGCTTGCCGGCGACCAGGTCGACCGCCACCGGTACGAGCAGATCAACCGCGCGTTGGAGGCTGATGGCAAGCAGCAGGCGACAGCGAACCCGATCCTGCTGGGCGTCACCAAGGCATCGCTGTCGCAGGACAGCTGGCTGTCCGCGGCCTCCTTCCAGGAGACCACGCGGGTGTTGACCGAAGCGGCGCTGACCGGCCAGGTCGACCATCTGCGCGGTCTGAAGGAGAACGTGATCATCGGCAAGATGATCCCGGCCCAGGCGGCCATCGACGTGCCGGCGCTGCCGGCCGCCGAACCGCTGCCGCTGGCCGCCGGTCTGCCCGGCGCCCCAGCGGCCGGTGTCTTCAGCGGCGACGAGGACGACCTCGCCGAGTTTGGCTACGGGCTCGATGACGAGACCGATCTGGACGAGGGCATCGTCAGCGGCTACGACGAGGAAGGCGGCTACGTGGCGGTGCCTGACTAGCGGCACTCACGGCCGCGGCGCCGGCCGGCCGAGCCGGTGCGCGGGCCTCAGTTGCCTCAGATCGAGCGCATACAAAACGCCCCCCGACGCTCAGCGTCGGGGGGCGTTTGCTGTTCCCGTTGTCGGGCGACAGGGCAGGGACTAGTAGTCCATCCCCATGTCGGGCATGCCGGCCGGCATCGCCCCGGGCGCTTCCGGGATCTCGGCGACGAGGCTCTCGGTCGTGAGCACCATGCCCGCGATCGAGACAGCGTTCTCAAGCGCCGATCGGGTGACCTTGACCGGGTCCACGATGCCGTACTCGAGCAGGTCGCCGTAGCGATCCAGTTTCGCGTCGTAGCCGTGGCGGTCGTCGGACTCCTTGCGGATCTTGCCGATCACGACCGAGCCTTCCTGGCCCGCGTTGAAGGCGATCTGGCGGAGCGGTGACTCGAGCGCGGTGCGCAGCAGACGCACGGCCGTGCGCTGGTCGCCGGTCGAGGATTCGTCCATCGCGGCGAGCGCGCGGTCGGCTCGGAGCAGGGCGCAGCCGCCACCGACGACGATGCCCTCTTCGACGGCCGCGCGGGTCGCGGAGAGCGCGTCCTCGAGCTTGGCTTTCTTTTCTTTCAGTTCGACCTCGGTCGGCGCGCCGACCTTGATCACCGCAACGCCGCCGGCCAGCTTGGCCATGCGCTCTTGCAGCTTCTCGCGGTCGAAGTCCGACGCGGTGACGTCGATCTGCGCCTTGATCTCTTTGATCCGGTCCTGGATCGCTTCGTCGGAGCCAGAGCCTTCGACGATCGTTGTGTCGTCCTTGGACGACACCATGCGGCGGGCGCGGCCGAGGTCGGCGACCTGCGTCTGCTCGAGCGTGCGACCGAGCTCTTCGGTGATCAAGGTGCCGCCGGTCAGGACGGCGATGTCCTCGAGCTGGGCCTTGCGCCGCTCGCCGAAGCCGGGTGCCTTGACGGCGAGCACGTTGATCGTGCCGCGCATCTTGTTGACGACCAATGTCGCCAGCGCCTCACCGTCGACATCGTCGGCGATGATCACGAAGTTCTTCGTGATCTGGAGCAGCTTCTCCATCAGCGGCACGACGTCCTGCACGGCCGAGATCTTGCGGTCCGTGATCAGGATGTAGGGGTCGTCAACCGCTGCTTCCATGCGCTCGTTGTTGGAGACGAAGTAGGGCGACACGTAGCCGCGGTCGAGCTGCATGCCGTCGGTGAACTCGGTCTCCATGCGGATCCCTTGTCCCTCTTCGACGGTGATCACGCCGTCCTTGCCGACCTTCTCCATGACATCGGCGATGATCTCGCCGATCTCTTCGTTGTCGCCGGAGATGGTCGCGACAGCCGCGATCTCTTCCTTCTTCTCGACCGGCTCCGCCATGTCGCGGAGTTCGTCCACGACGGCGCGCAGGCCGAGGTCGAGGCCGCGCTTGAGCGCCATCGGGTCGGCCCCGGCGGCGACGTTGCGCAGACCCTCGGTGACGATGGCCTGGGCGAGGACGGTGGCGGTGGTCGTACCGTCGCCAGCGACGTCGTTGGTGCGGATCGACACCTCTTTGGCGAGCTGTGCGCCCATGTTGCGGAACGGCTCTTCGAGCTCGATCTCGCGGGCGATGGTGACGCCGTCGTTGATGATCAGCGGGGCGCCGAACTTCTTGTCGAGGACGACGTTGCGGCCGCGCGGGCCGAGGGTGACCTTGACGGTGTCGGCGAGCGCGTCGACGCCTTCGCGCAGGGCCTTGCGCGCGTCCATGTCGAAGGCGAGTTGCTTACTGGCCATGGTTGCTCCTGATTGTGTTCTGTGGGAGTGGTGGCTGAGCGACAGCGTCGACTAGACGATCAGCTTGGCCAGGACCTCGCGCTCTTCGAGCACGATCAGATCCTCGTTGTCGATCTGGATCTCCTGGCCGGTGTACTTCTTGTAGAGGATGCGATCGCCCATCTCGATGTCGAGCGGGACACGCGAGCCGGCGTCATCGCGCTTGCCGGGGCCGACGGCGACGACCTCGCCCTGCTGCGGCTTCTCTTTGGCCGAGTCCGGGATCACGATGCCCGAGCTGAGCACCTGCTCCTGCTGCAGCGGCTTGATCACGATGCGGTCGTTGAGCGGCTTGAGTTCAGTGGCCATGGGGCGGGAGTCCAATCTCTGCTGGTGACTGCTGACGAAGTGGGTCCGATATCTGGACGTTAGCACTCGCACGCTGTGAGTGCTAACGACTGCATCGTACGCAACCACCCCTGCGTTCCGCAAGAGATTCCGCCCGCTGAATCGCGCGATTACGTCACTTGGTAATCCACTCAACTATTCAGGCCGCTCGGGCCGGCCCCGCGTCTGTCCTCCGTCCGCCTACGCCAACGCCGCCGATGCGGTCTTGTGCATTATGTGGACGGATGTGGACGGCGGCTGAGCGTGGGCCGATGCGTTGCTAGCTTGGGCAGACGCATCATGCGAACGTGTCATGCGCCCGTTGGAGGGAAGCGTGCGATGAGTCGGTACGTCGGCGACCCGGTGGTCTTCAGCGGCAACGCGCATCCGCAGCTCGCCCGCGACGTCTGCGCCGCGCTCGGCGTCGAGCTCGGCTGCGCCAACGTATTCGACTTCGCCAATGGCAATACGTTCGTCCAATTCCTCGAGAACATCCGCGAGCGCGACGTCTTCCTGATCCAGTCGGGCGCCCGGCCGGTCAACCACCACCTGGTTGAGCTGTTAATCATGATCGACGCCGCACGGCGCGCCTCGGCCGGCCGGATCACTGCGGTCGTGCCGTACTACGCCTACGGACGTTCGGACAAGAAGGATCAGCCCCGCGTGCCGATCACGGCGCGTCTGTTCGCCGACCTGTTTCAGACGGCGGGCGCGGACCGGATGCTGACGATGGACCTCCACGCTGGACAGATCCAGGGCTTCTTCCACATCCCCACGGATGAGCTGACCGGCCAGATGTTGCTGATCGACCACTTCGCCGAGCAGGACTTCCAGGGCGTCGTCGTCGCGCCTGACCTCGGCTCGGCCAAGCGGGCGCGCGCGGCGGCGGACCGCTTGCACATGCCGCTCGCGATCACGGAGAAACGGCGCAGCGGCAACGAGGACCAGGCGGAGGTGATGCAACTGATCGGCGAAGTCGCCGGCCGCGACGTGCTGATCATCGACGACGAGATCGACACCGCGGGCACGCTGGTGCACGTCGCCGAGCTGCTTCGCGCCGAAGGCGCGCAACAGATTTTCGGCGCCGCGACGCACGGCGTGCTCTCCGATCCCGCGATCGAACGACTCGCCGCGAGCCCGATCGGCAAGGTCGTGGTTAGCGACACGCTGCCGCCGCCGGCCGGCGGAGACCGCTGCGGCCTGGAAGTGGTCTCAATCGCGCCGCTGCTCGGCGAGGCCATCCGCCGCATCCACGAAGGCGACTCCGTCGGCGCGTTGTTCACGTAGGCGGAACCAATCTGCCGCTGTCTGCGTTTCTATTGCATGGGACGCTTCAACAAGCTGGCCCTCGCCCTCCCTGTCGCGGCGCTGCTGGCACTCGCCGCCTGCGCCGACGACGTACCGACCCACGTGCCCTCGCACGTCGCCCCGTCTCCGACACCCGCTCCTGTCGTGGAGCAGCCTGCGCCCGCGCTCGTTGAGGCCGAACCGTCCGAGTCGACCCAGACGCAGCAGCAGGAGGTGGCAGTACCCGAGCGCAATCGTGTCCTGACCATGCGATTGACCGAGCAGCTCAGCATCTATCACTGGCCAATCGAGGGCTTGGATCCGTTAGTCGAGCACGGCCCCAACACGCTCCTGCGGGCCGATGGTTGGACAGAGTCTGACGGCTGCGAGATCTGGCTGCGCTTGGATATGAACAACGACGCCATCGGCTGGGTGCGACTGAGCGACACCCCATTGACTGAATCAGAGGCGCGCACGCTGCCGCTGCTAGAGCCTCCGACGCTGCCCGTCGCCGAGCTCGACCTGCCGGGCGGAGAGCGTCTCACCGTGACCATCCTGGGTCGCTCGCCGGACCACATGAGGTACGCGGTGCGCCTGCCGAACAGCGAGCACGCGTTGTGGGCGCCGCAGTGGACCCTACGCGCCGACGACCAATCGCGGGAAGTACCCGTCTTTGCAGGCCCGACGTTTGGCGATTGGCGGCCGATATCGTCTCGGTCGATGGTCTTGGCCGGGACGACTTCCCACAGGCCCGAGATGTTCTCCCGTCCCGGTGGCGAGTACAGCGGATACGACATCCGCTCAGACTGGCATCAGGTGGATCTCATCGCCCCGCAGTACCCCGTCATGGGCCGATCGCTCGACGGCCAGTGGATCGCGCTGCGGCTCGACGAACTTGAGCCTCCAGTCGGTTGGGTCCAGCTCGAGCAGCTCAATCTCAACGTCGAGGCCGAGTCGCTGCCCTACGTCCTCTCCGGCGACACGGAAGTGATCCAGCTCGACGCCGACGGCAGCGTCGTCGGCGATGTCAATCGTGCACCGCGCCTGTATCACTGGCAGTGGCGCGACGACGGCGTCATCGTTGGCTCAAACGACGGCCTCTGGCGCTGGAATCCAGTGCTCGTCGAGCAACCGACGCGGTTCGCGCCCGCGCAGTGGGTCGTCTACTCACCCGACGGACGCTACGCCGCCAGCGGCACGTCGCCCGACTACGAGTCAGGGGACCTCACACGAGAAATCACGATCACGGAGGTCGATAGTGGTGAGTCGATCACATTCCTCGACGCCGGCGCGGCCTACTTTACGCACCATGCTTCCGATCCATCGCTGCATTGGTCAGCCGACTCACGTCACCTGGCCACCCGGTTCAGTCCGCTTGGAGAGGACCCATGGCGCGGGTTCTACGTCTTGGCAGTTGACGGCAGTCGAACGGAGTTCGATGGGGAGCGAGACGGTCACTTTCGCAGCTGGCTGCCCGATGGCACCTTGCTCGCGCAGACCGAAGAACACTTACGGGTCTACACGCCGCAAGGCGTCCTGCTGCGTGAGCTGCCGCCCGCATTTCTGCACCACCGACTGGGATCGACACACAGGACACTCACCCGTCCTGGCTCAGGTGAGATGCCAAGCGTGTACGACCGGCAAACAGGCGAGCAACTGCCGTTACCGGCTCCGCTCGACGAGCCCGGCTGGGTCGTGGCTGAGCCGTACGGCCGCACACAGGCTGCGGGTCGAGATCACGTGTTGTTCCTGCGAGCAAACGACGGCACCGTGTCGTTCGTCGTGTACGACCTCGCCGCGCATGCGGCCACAACATACCCAGACCTCAACGTGACCGTCAGCCGTCCCGATTACTTCTATCGATCCGTCACCTGGTCCGATTCGGGCGATCAGGTGGCGTTCATCATCGAAGAGCAAGGCGGATTCATCGTCGACCTGCGCTCTGGAACGTCACAAATGATCGATCTGGCGCCGATCACCACTCCCTATGAATGGAACAGCATCGTCGAGTGGTCGCCCGATGGTCGCTGGCTGCTGACTGTGAGCTTGCGCGCCGCTGGCGAGTACGACGCCGATGGCGTCTCAGCCTATCCGGCGCGGCCGCACTACGCTCGGCCAGCGATTCCCTACATCATGGAATACCGCCTGATCGACGCCGCCAGCGGCCGCGTCGTCCAGCGCTTCCGCGCCAATCCCGACACCTGCTGGGACGCCGCCCACACCGCCGCCTTCTCGCCCGACGGACAGCGCATCGCCTTCAGCGGCCTCTTCGTCGACTGCACGTGAGACTGTCCAGCATGAGAGCCCTCACCATCGCCGCCGCCCTGCTGACCGTCAGTATGCTCACCGCCTGCACCGACGACGTGCCCTCGCATGTGCCGCCGCCCGAGCCTGAGCCAATCCAGGAAGTCGAGGCGGTGCTCCAGCCAACAACGCAGGAACCACCTTCAGACCATCAGTCAGAGTCAGAAACTGACCCGCAGCGAGCCCAGACACCGACGTTGGCGGACATCTATGTGAACAGCGGCGAAGTACAGACCGTGGAGTTGCTTGGGCGGTTGCCAGACGATGGACTGATGGTGAAGCGAGTCGCGGTGCGTCTCGACCCCGGTGACGACGAGGTCCGCTGGATTGATGAGTATCTGCTCCCGGAGGGCATTGGCAACAGCGAGCTGCCTACGTATGACGGTCCAGTCGCGGTTGAGTGGACCGAGGCGCAGTACTCGAAGAAGCGGGTGATGGTCCCAGTCTTTCGGCCGCTCCGCCCGCACATCAGGCCACAAGCGCCGGCCCTGCCCTATCTGTTGATATTCGGATGGTACGGCGTGCTGGGCCGCTCACTCGACGCGCAGTGGCTGGCAATCCATTATGAGCATCTGTATCCACCTGTCATCTGGATTCCATTCGAGGATCTGCCGCCCTTGCCGTCGGCGAGCGACATACCGATCTTCCTGAACAACGGGTTGGAAATCTTCGCGCTGAACGAGCGCGGCGAAGCCATCTCGTCAATCATCCTCGACCAGCCCACAGATTGGGAGTGGGCTGGCGGCAACAAACTGTTGGTCTATCGCGAGGGCGAGGGTACCTCCATTCTCAATGCCGGAACTGGGCATGAGCAGCGGATCTCCGGCCAACAGATTCGATTTCTATCACCGGACAACCGCTATGTCGTGGCCTGGAGTCCGAGCGAATCAACACGCGCTGGCGTTGAGGATTGGAGTGAGGGAGTCCTGCTCGATGTGGAGATCATGAGGCTTGACGATGGCGAGACGCTTCAGTTCACCGCCGTTCATCGCCGTGGGCCAGTGTTCAGCAAGGTCGGCTTGCGGAGCCCACTCATCCATGTCGAGTGGTCTGTGGATTCCACGTGGTTGCTGAGCCCCATCTATGGACCGAATGACGATGTTCCCTATTTCGGTATCACCCCTTGGATCGTGCGTCTGTTTGCGCTGTCGGTGCACGGTGAGCTCATCGAGATCATCCTCCCTGAGCCGACGCCCTGGGCGGCGTATGACTGGCCTACGCTCTACGCGCTGGAACAACAAGGCCAACTGTCGTACCTCAACGCCGACGGCGATCCGATCGACCGTCCCTGGTCAATGGAGATAATGGCCGCGAGCGCCGCGGCTCGGGAGCAGCTGGGCGAGCGCCTGAATGGTTGGGTCATCGATCCCTGGCCAGATGACGAACGTCTTCGACAGAACGGTGAACTCAGGGACGGCATCAGATGGCCCAGCGCGATAAGATCGGCGTCCGACCGTTATGCATCTCACTTGGATGGGCGTTCGTTTGAACTGGCAATCCTGAGTCTCGATGGAGAGGTGCGCCAGCTCTTTCGCAGCTTCGGCAGTTACTGCCATGAAGAACGGAATCGAGGCTTGCTGTCACGTGACAGCAAGTGGTTCGCCGTGGATACAGAGCAAGTGAGTTGCTGACCCGACGGACAGCGCATCGCCTTCAGCGGCCTCTACGTCGACTGCACCTGAGATTGTCCAGCATGAGAGCCCTCACCATCGCCGCCGCCCTGCTGACCGTCAGTGTGCTCACCGCCTGCGCCGACGACGTGCCTGCGCATGACTCACCGACGCCCACCATCACCGAGTTTCTTCATCGACATGGCGCCCTTGATGCCAGTGTTGAGGATGTCTATCGCGAACGCCCGGACGCGGACGACTCACACCTCAGTGGCCTTGTTGTCCGTGAACAGCTCGAGGACCTTGGTCAACCAAAGGCCGGTTTGCGCGTGGTGCCCCGGTGAGTTCGGCGACATTGTTATTCCTCGAAGATCAGGAGTAGGATAGTCAGAACTCATGTGCGCAACAGTACCCGATTCCGCACGCCAGCCGTCTGCGTGGGTTGATAGCCTTGCCTCAACCTGCTGACGGGAATGGTCCCTACCTCTTGGGGACGAGGAGCCGCCATGCTTCACGACACGATTGCGGTGGCTAACTGCATCTTGGAGATTGCGGCGACGCACGACCAGTTTCCGACACCCATGAAGCTGCAGAAACTAGTCTATTTCACCCACGGCTGGCATCTAGGGCTGGGCCAGGGTGCCCTATGCGATGAGGAAGTAGAGGCATGGCAATGGGGACCAGTGTTTCCGAGCCTTTACCAGGCTGGGAAAATGTGGGGCAGCGAACCGATTCGTCATCTGCTCGCAGCGCGTCGCGGCATGAGAACGCCACGAATCAAACCGAAAGAGGACCGGTTCGCGCCTGTTCTAGCAGCGCGGATCTGGGAGGTCTACGGGAACATGACAGCCTCCCAGCTCTCTCGGATGACACACCAAAAGGGGACTCCTTGGCGTGAGGTCCGGGGGAACCCTCAGAGGGGCGGGATCATTCCCAACGACCTGATCCGCGCTTACTTCATGGCAAAGGCCTCCGGCGATGACCCAGCCTGATGTCCAGGAGGTGGCAGATGAGCCGCCTAGCTCTGATTCCGAAGCAGGGCCACTGTTGGCACTCGAGCAAGAGACCAGGTATCTCGACCGCCAGCAAGCGGAAACCGCCGCGATTGCACAGGTAACCGAGCAGCGGCGCTTTCTGGGCAGTTTCTTCGCTTGGCTTGTGGCCGCATGGATGTTCATCGTTATGGCAGTTGTCATTGCCGACGGAGCAGCAGGCGATGCCTTCGAGGTAGATTTGCCCGTGCTCCTGGCGCTGGTCAGCTCGAGTGGTGGTTTGGTCAGTGCACTGATCTTTGGCGCCGCAAGACTGATTTTCCGACGCAACGATCAGGCATAGCTCGCCGGCCTTGTGTCTTGGTGGTTACTCACATCGACAGCCCCAAGCAGACGATCCCACCAACTCGTTCACTGACGAGGGCTATGCCGCCCTGCCCAGCGTCATCTGGAACGGCTGGGGCTACCACGAAATCGGCGTGTTCGATCGTGAGCTCAACCTGATCCACTCCTTCCGCGGCGAAGGCTTCCAGTGCGGGAGCTCTCGGCATAGGGCGGATTGGTCGCCAGAGGGCTACCGAATCGTGATCGGACGCGGATACCTGAGTTGCTGACGACGAAACCGAATCGTCGCGCTCACCCGTCTACACTGAATGTGTATGCCCTGCGTTGGGGCGCGAGTTGGGAGTCGCTGGATGAGTTTGCTGGACCGGGCCAAGAAGCGGGCAGGCTCCCTGCTCGGAGACGCCAACGCGCGTGAGGTCAAGCGACTCTCCGGCGCGATCGATGCGGTCGCCGACTGGGAGCGCGATGTCCAACGCCTCTCCAACGATGAGCTCGCCGCGAAGACGCCTGAGTTCATCGCGCGTTTGGAAGACGGCGCGTCGCTCGACGACATCCTGCCCGAAGCCTTCGCCGTCGTCCGCGAAGCCGCCCAGCGCCAGGTACAGATGCGCCACTACGACGTCCAGATCGTCGGCGGCATCGTCCTGCACCAGGGCAAGATCGCCGAAATGCGCACTGGCGAGGGCAAGACGCTCGTCGCGACGCTGGCGCTCTACCTGAACGCGCTCGAGGGCGACGGCGCGCATCTGATCACGGTCAACGACTACCTCGCCAAGCGCGACGCGCAGTGGATGGCGCCGATCTACCACTCGCTCGGACTCTCGGTCGGCGTCCTGCAGCATCGCGCGGCCTTCCTCTTCGACCCCACGGCCGACTCAACCGTCGACATCGAGAACCCAGATTCACTCGACGCCGAGGAACTGCAGCGCCGCCGCGAACTGGGCGACCTGAAGATGCTGCGTCCTGTCACGCGACAAGAGGCCTACCGCGCCGACATCACCTACGGCACCAACAACGAGTTCGGCTTCGACTTCCTGCGCGACAACATGGTCATGAACGCGTCTGAGAAGGTCCAACGGCCGCTTTCGTTCGCCATCGTCGACGAGGTGGACAACGTCCTGATTGACGAGGCGCGTACGCCACTGATCATCTCCGGCCAGGCCGAGGAATCGCTCGACACCTACCGCGTCTTCGCCAATCTCGTTCGCGGCCTGCAGCCCGAGGCGCACTTCACTCCCGACCCCAAATCGCGCACCATCGCCTTGACCGAGGAAGGTATCGCCAAGGTCGAGGACGCGCTCGGCATCGACAACCTGTTTGAAGGCGAGAACGCTCGCCTGACGCGCTTCCTCGACTCCGCGCTGAAGGCCAACTTCATGTACCAGCGCGACCGTGATTATGTCGTGCGCCAAGGCAAAGTCGTGATCGTCGACGAGTTCACCGGCCGCATGATGGACGGCCGCCGCTACTCCGAGGGTCTGCACCAGGCAATCGAGGCGAAAGAGGGCGTCTCCGTCGAGCGCGAGACCGTCACGCTGGCCACCATCACCTATCAGAACTACTTCCGCATGTACGACAAGCTCGCGGGCATGACCGGCACCGCCGAGACCGAGGCCGAAGAACTGCACAAGATCTACGGACTCGATGTCGTCGTCATTCCCACGCATCGAGATATGGTCCGCGACGATCAGGCCGACCTCGTCTTCCGCACCGAAACGGCGAAGTTTGAGGCAGCGATTGACGAGATTGCCGGACTGTCGCAGGCTGGACGCCCCGTGCTGGTCGGTACGGCGTCGGTCGAGACATCCGAGCGGCTGTCGTCGATGCTGCGCCGCAAGCGGATCGACCACGAAGTGCTGAACGCCAAGCAGCACGAGCGCGAGGCGCACATCATCACCGCCGCCGGCGAGCCGGGCGCGGTCACGATCGCCACCAACATGGCCGGCCGCGGTACGGACATCAAACTGGGCGAAGGCGTCGCCTCCCGCGGCGGGCTCGCCGTGATTGGCACCGAGCGGCACGAGTCGCGCCGCATCGACAATCAGCTGCGCGGTCGCTCGGGACGCCAGGGCGATCCTGGCTCCTCCCGCTTCTATGTTTCGTTCGAGGACGGGATCATGAAGCGGTTCACGCCCGACTGGCTGCCGGGCATGCTCGAGAAGGCCGGCCTCGAGGACGGCTCGCCGCTCGAGTCTGGCATGGTCGGCAAGGCGCTCGAGCAGGCGCAGCAAAAGGTCGAGACCTTCCACTTCGATATCCGCAAGCATCTCGTCGACTACGACGACGTGATCAACCGCCAGCGCGAAGTGATCTACGCCGAGCGGGACAAGGTGCTCACCGCGCAAGAGGAGCTGCCCGAGATCGTCGAGGACATGCTCCTCCAAACAATCGATGATCTAGAGGCCTCATTCTCCAACGAGCTCTGGGACGACTCCACCGCCGAAGAGTTCTGGCAGGAAGCGGCGCAGGTGCTGCCGCTGGACCGTCTCGATCGCGGTGCGCTGCTCGGCGCAGAACTGGAGGAGTGCGTCGAGGCGCTGCGCGAGCACGCGGCGCTCGAGCTCAGGATGCTCGCTGACAAGGTCGATGCTGCCACCGGCGGCGCGGCGGTCGAGGTGCTGCGCAGCCTCTTGCTGAGCACCATGGATCGACTCTGGATTCGCCATCTGACCGAGATTGACGGCCTGCGGCAGGGCGTCGGGCTGCAAGCCTATGGTCAGCAGGATCCGCTCGTCACCTACAAGCGTGAGGCGTTCGACATGTTCGACCAGCTTGTCGCCGCGTTGCGGCGCGACGTGTCGTCGGCGGTCATGCACGCGACGCTGCGGGTCGACGAACCGGGCGCACCGAGCGCGCCGCCGTCGCCGCAGCAGAGTCGGGCGGCGCAGCGTCCGCGACGCGCGCGCGGGGTGACGGCCGAGCGCAGCGCAGTGCGCGTGTCCAACGTCCGCGAGTCGGGCGGCGGCAGTGACGCCGGCGGTGTGGCCGTGGCCTCTCGACCGGGATCAGCCGCAGGTCAGAAGGTCGGACGCAATGCGCCCTGTCCCTGCGGCAGCGGCAAGAAGTACAAGCGCTGCTGCGGCAAGGCAGCGTAAGGGCAGGATCACGCCCGGTTCAGGGCCGCCGCACTGGCCCGGACGGCGTGAGTGGATGCGCAGGGAGTCGCAAGCATGGCAGCGTCGGCCGCAGGCGGAGCAGACGACCACCCGTTCCCCCACCGCACGGCAGCGGACGGCCCGATCGACGCCGGCTTCGCAGCGGACGACCCGGCCAACTCCGATCACGCGGAACCGCTCGGCGGTGAGCTCGTCGAGATCGGCCCCGGCGAGCTGCTCAACGCGTTTCACGTCCAAATCGAGAACGGGCGGCCCTGGTTCGATGCGCTGCTGGACTGCATCAACCAATGGCAGATCCCGCGTGAGAACGTCGACGGCCGCGAGTACGTCTATCTGATCGAGCGAGAAGCGTTCGACTGGCTGTTGCTGGCCGAGCGAATCTGCGACTCGGCGCCGCCCGGGCTGCTGCCCAGCGCGGAAGTGGATGCGCTGCTGATTGAGGAGACACCGCCCGAACGGCTCTCGGAGGCGCAGTTTCAGGAACGGCTGGGCACCGCCAAGTATTGGGCGCACCTCAACTTCCTCTACGGCGTACGAGTCGAGCAGGCGCTGCATCTGGCTGTCGAACGGACCGTGCAGAAGGAACGCGGCGGATGGAACTTCTCGCACGATCGCGCGGAGCTCGATTCCGACGTGTTCGGCCGCATCTACGGCGCCCGCCAGCCCGAACTGCTGGCCGAGTTCCGCGAACAATCGCACGGTCCGTCAGCCAACGTCGAGCGGATCGACCATGCCGAGTGGCAGGCGTTCACCTATTGGCTGTTCCGCCGACGGCTGGAGCGTCAAGACCCTGCCCGCGTCGCCTCGGATACCCGCCAAGGACTGGAAATGCTGTACGAGCTCGAGGCCGCCAAGCAGCGCCGCCTGCGTCGTCGCGCTGTCTCATCCGTGCGTGAGATTGACGAATCGACCGTGATTGACGGTGTGCTGGTCGGCGTAGGCTAGGTTCGGTGCGCCCCGTGCTCTCCAGCGCGCGCCGAGCCGCTTCCACGTTCCACCTTCCCCCAGCGCCAGCCCGCGGAGCCGTACCGTGACGACCGACTTTGACCTCTCCATCCTCGACCAACTGACCGGCGCGTACGACGCGTCGCTGGTGGAAGACCCAATCTACGCCTTCTGGGAGGACAACGGCTGGTTCCGGCCGTCCGACCTCTCCGAGACGGAGGCTGAGCCCTTCACGATCATCATGCCGCCGCCCAACGTCACGGGTGTGCTGCACCTCGGCCACGCGGTCACGCTGACGATTGAGGATGCGCTGATCCGCTGGCACCGAATGCTGGGCGAGCCGACGCTGTGGCTGCCCGGCCTGGACCACGCCGGCATTGCGACGCAGAGCGTCGTCGAGCAGCAGCTCGCGCGGGAGGGCATGACGCGCCACGATCTGGGCCGCGAAGCGTTCGAGGAACGCGTCTGGGATTGGGTCGGCGTCACGAGACCGCGGATTACCTCGCAGGCCCGCCGCATGGGGGCCTCCTGCGATTGGGAGCGCACCGCCTTCACGCTCGATCCCACCCCGCGCGACGCCGTCCGCAAGACCTTCGTCGACCTGTTCAAGGACGGCAAGATCTACCGTGGCGCCCGAATCATCAACTGGGATCCGCAGATGCTCACCGCGCTCTCGGACGTGGAGGTCGAGTACGAGGAGGAACAGGGCAACCTCTGGCACGTGCGATATCCCTTTATCGACGAGCACGGCAACGAGCTCGACGACGGTGTCACCATCGCCACCACGAGGCCAGAGACGATCCCCGCCGACGTTGCGATCGCCGTCCACCCCGACGACGAGCGCTGGCAGCCACATCTGGGACGAACGGTGCGCTTGCCGCTGCGCGGCTTTCAGCGTGAGATTCCACTGATCGCCGACAACGGCGTCGACAAGGACTTCGGCACCGGCGCGCTGAAGATCACGCCGGGACACGACCAGCTCGACTTCGAGATCGGGGAGCGGCACGGGCTGGAGCCGATCCGCGTGGTCGATTGGGACGGCTCCCTCACCGCCGAAGCGGGCCTCTACGCCGGCATGGATCGCGACGACGCCCGCATCCTCGTCGCGCAACACCTGGACGAGGACGGATATCTGGTCGAGACCGAGTCCCACGTCCACAACGTCGGGCACTCGCAACGCTCGGGCGTCGTCGTCGAGCCGCTCGTCTCCAACCAGTGGTTTGTGCACACCGACGATCTCGCAGCCGAAGCCGCGCGCGTCGTTCGCGATGGCGAGGTCGAAATCGTCCCCGAGCGCTCGACCAAGGTCTACCTGCAGTGGATGGACGAGATTCGTCCCTGGTGCATCTCCCGCCAACTCTGGTGGGGACACCGCATCCCCGCCTGGTACTGCGCCGTCTGCGACGCCGACGCGATCATCACCGGCGACGACGGCCAGATCACGATTGACGAAGGATCGCACCCGATCGTGGAGATGTCCGACCCGACCACCTGTCCCGAGTGTGGCAGCACCGATCTGGTGCAAGACCCCGATGTGCTCGATACCTGGTTCTCCTCTGGGCTCTGGACACACTCCACGCTCGGCTGGCCCGACGCCGATTCGGCAGACCTGGCCCGCTTCTATCCATCGTCGGTGATGGAGACGGGCTACGACATCCTCTTCTTCTGGGTCGCGCGGATGATCATGATGGGCTGCTACAACATGGGCGCGGCCCCGTTCCGCACGGTCTACCTGCACGGACTCGTTCGCGACGCGCAGGGCCGCAAGATGTCGAAGTCGCTCGACAACGTCATCGACCCGCTCGAGAAGGCCGACCAGTTCGGCATGGACGCGCTGCGCTTCACGCTCGCGACCGGCTCCACGCCGGGCAACGACATGCGCCTCACCGACGAGCGCCTGGAGGGCTCGCGCAACTTCGCCAACAAGCTCTGGAACGGCGCGAAGTTCGTCCTCGGGGAGCTCGACCGCGCCTCCGAGCATCGGTCCTCCTCGATCCCGGAAGAGCGGTCAGCTCTCGAAGATCGCTGGATCCTCTCCCGACTCCAGGCCGTCACCGACGCGGTTGACGACCTCCTGCAGGACTACCAACTCGGCGAGGCCGGCCGCCAGATTCAGGACTTCCTCTGGAACGAGTTCTTCGACTGGTATGTCGAGGCGAGCAAAGTGCGCCTGCGCAGCGGCGACCTCTCACCCCTGCCGGTCCTGACCAGCGTCCTGGACGGCGGACTGCGGCTGCTCCACCCTTGGATGCCGTTTGTCACGGAAGCGATCTGGCAGCAGCTCCGTCCCCACCTCGGCGACACCGCCGACGCCAGCGCCCTGATCGTCGCGCGCTACCCGCAACCCGGCGATCGACAACGAGACCCATCAGCAGAGCAAGAGTTCGCCGCCGTCCAGCAGATCGTGACCGCGATCCGACAGGTCCGCGCCGACTATCGAGTGCAGGCTGGTCAGTGGGTTGACACCTTCGTGCTGCCGCAGGACGATCTGTCAACAGCCACCCAGGCCGCCGCGCCAATCATCGAGGTGCTCGCCCGAGCCCGGCCGCTCACCATCGTCGCGGAGCGTGCGGCCGCCCCCACCGACCAGATCGCCTCAGCCGTCCTCCCGATCGCGGAAGTGATCCTGCCGCTCGGCGGACTGGTCGACCTCGACCAAGAGCGCGCCAGGCTCAGCAAAGACCTCGAATCAGTCCTCAAACGTCTGCGCGGCGCCGAGGCCAAGCTCGCCAACGACGGATTCCGATCAAAAGCGCCGCCCAACGTCGTCCAACAAGCTGAAGAGCTCGCCGCAGACCTCCAGCGCCAGCA